>NZ_QGSY01000272.1 GCF_003857035.1 Micromonospora arida | reverse complement strand
CCCGACACGGGGCGGGGCCGCGCGGGATCGACCCGACACGGGGTCAGCGCTCCGGGCGAACCCGACACGGCGGCCCCGGCGGCGTGATCCACTCGGGTTCCTGGAAGTCGCGGTGTCCCGGCGCCGGGGATACCCCGACTTCATGAAAGCCGAGTGGATCATGCGGTCTGGTCGCGCGCCCAGCCCGGCCCGAGGATAGGGCTGAACGCCGCACAGACCCGCCCCGGCTTGTCGGGTTTATGCCGCTCCGCGTGGAAACCAGCCTAGCGGCGTCCGGCAACATCCAGCCCGCCCGGCCGGACATTCAACGCTAACGGTATGGCAAGGCTGAGGAGACGCCGAACGACATGAACCGGTCGCTTACGAGTCGAGTGCCTGGTCTGTGGCGCGCTGCCACCGGCCAACATCTAGGCTCTGACCGAGAAGGGTGGATCATGGAAGCTGCAATGTGCCGGGCTCTGGCTCATTCCCCGCCCGGGGTCGGCCGATGAGCGCAATGGCATTCCTGAACATCGCCATGCACGGGCACATCAACCCGACATTGCCCGTCGTGGGCGAGCTTGTTCGTCGTGGCCACTCCGTCACCTACCACACGACGCCGGCCTACGCCGAGCAGATCGCGGCCACCGGGGCGCGAGTGCTCCTCTACTCCGGGGACGACGTACCGCTCTCCGGCCCGCCGACGCCCGTCACGGTGATGGAGCAGCTTGCCCGTACCGCCGTACGCGTGCTGCCCGGCGTCCTCTCCGACCTGCGGGAAACCCGACCCGATCTGATCGTGCACGACTCCCTCTGCCCGTGGGGGCCGGTGGCAGCCCGGGAACTCGGCGTGCCGCCGGCATCGTCGTTCACCACGTTCGCCTTCAACCGGCACGTGCCCAGCCCGACCCGCGGCTCCTGGGAGCTGTTCAGCGCGGCGGCGACCCTTCCCCGTCCGACCGTGGGCTATCTGAGGTCGCGTTGGGAGCTGCGCCGCCGGTACGACACCCGCAGGCTGCCCCTGATCGACCTGGCCAACATTCGTCAGCCGCTCAACCTTGTCTACACCTCGCGGGCGTTCCACCCCGAGGCGGACAGTTTCGACCAGTCCTACCAGTTCGTCGGGCCGAGCATCGGTGCCCGCCCCGCAGACTCGTCGTTCCCGGTCGATCGACTGCGGGACCCGGTGGTGTACGCCTCGATGGGCACGGTGTTCGACGCCCCGCAGCTGTTGCGTACCCTCGCCGACGCGCTCGCCCCGCTGGGTGGCACCGTGATCATCTCCACCGGACACACCGATCCCGCCGCGCTTGGGTCGCTACCGGGCAACGTCCTCGCCTACCGTTCCGTACCGCAGTTGGAGGTGCTGGCCCGAGCAACACTGTTCATCACCCACGGCGGGGTGAACAGCGTCAACGAAGCGCTGTACGCCGGCACTCCGATGCTGGTGGTGCCGCAGGGCGCCGACCAACTGCTGGTGGCTTCCCGCATCGTCGAGCTTGATGCCGGCCTGTCGATCCGCACCGAGGACGTCACGGTGGAGGCCGTGCGGGCCCTCGCCCAACGCCTGCTCGACGAGCCTCGATTCCGATCCGCCGCGAACACCCTGCAGGTCGCCCAGCGTCAGGCGGGCGGCTACGCGCGTGCCGCCGACGTACTGGAGCACTTCGTGCACCAGACCGGCTCGATCACGCAGCCGGGCTCCGCCGATCTGCCGCCGCAGGGCTGACCGATGCCTGCCGTCGTCGCCATCCTGCTGCTGGTCGCCGGGCTGTCCGAGGCCGCCGGGCGTCTCCTGCCGGTGGTGGCACGCCTGTCCGGCGTGTCGCACGTGAGAGTGGTCAGCCTGTTGCTGGCGGGCGCGATCGTCGACGGCGCGGTGTTCGCGCTCTGGCCGCTGTCCGCGTGGGCCGTTGCCGGTCTGGTGCTGCCCACCGCACCGTCCGAGGCACTGGTCTGGACACCAGGCCTGGCTGCTCCGTTGGTGCTTGCGGGGGTCCTCGCGTTCCCGCTTCTTGGGCCACTGCTGCACCTGTTGCTCATGGTGGGAGTGGGCGCCGGCCTCACCGGCGCGCTCGCCAGAGTGGCCGGCGTCGGCTGGTGGGAAGCCGCCGGCTGCGTAGCGGTCGCGGGAGTCGGGCTCGGCGTCTCCGTCGAGGCCGTCCGCCGCCTCGTCGTGAAGCTCAACACCAGACGAGCACCGGAACCAGTCGCGTGATCGGACTGGCGCTCCTGCTGCTGCTCGGGGGGCTGGGACTGGTGCTGATCGCCGAGGCCCTGCTCGCCCGCTACGAGGTGCTGGTCTACGCCGCAGGCTGGCGCACACCCACCATCTCCCGCCCCGAAGGCACGTCCTACGCCCGCGGGGCGGATCCGGACCGCCCTCCGGCCGCCTACCTGGTCTATCTGGACGGCATCGGAAAACGCCGTTTCCACGACACCCGCGATGGTGGCCGACTGGTCAAGGCCCTGATCAACCGAGCGCCGGAGCTCAGGGTGCTGGGCCAGGTGCAGCCCTACTCCCCGTTGGCCGTGCCGCTCGCCGACCGGCCGGTCTGGAGGTGGGTGCGCCGCCGCATCGGGCTGCTGCTGTTTCTGCACAACGTGATGCAGATCTTCGTCGCCGCCGACCGCCGCTACCGCCCCCTGTACAACCGTGCCGTCGGCGCGCAGATCGCCACCGAGCTTCGGGTCGCCGGTTACCGGCCGGACAGCGGTATACCCGTGGTGCTGCTCAGTTACAGCGGTGGCGCCCAGGTCGCCAGCGGTGCGGTGAACGAACTGTGGGCCGAACTGCGCAGCCCGCTCTGGCTGATCACTCTCGGCGGCTTCCACAACGGTGCCAACGACATCACCCATGCCCAGCACCTCTACCAGCTCACCAGTGCCGGCGACTGGATCGAGCGAGTCGGCACCTGGATCTTTCCGCAGCGGTGGCGGCTGTTTCGCTGGAGCGGATGGAATCGGGCCGACCGCGAAGGGAAGATCACCGTGCACGGGCTCGATCCGGCCACGCACATCGGTCCCCGCAGTTACATTGCCCCGGAGGCCCGCTTACCCGATGGCCGCAGCCACCTCGACCGGACCACCGACACCGTGATCACGCTGATCCGGGATTGCCTCAGCCTGACAACGGAAACCGGCGGCCCGCGGCCCTGAACGTTCACACGTCGGCGTTCAAACCCGCCTGCTGATTCGCCTCTGTCTGGGGGAGCCCGGAGATCTGGAGCAGTTGACTGACGACAACGCGGAGTTGCGAGACGACGACGGCACCGGAGGACCCCACACCCTCGGTACATGCCTCGCTGATGTCGGTGATCACCTGTAGCGCCCGCTCCCGCGCTCGGTCCGGCTCCCGTCCGGCCAGGAAGTCACGATGCAGGAGCCGGAACGCCTGGCCGAAGTGCTCGATCGCCGTGGAAAGGCCGGCCGGCAGCGTCTCCCGGGCGCGCAGTGCCGACACCGCCCACTGCACCATCTCGCGGCTGCTGGTGTAGGCGAGTTCGAGATGCTCGGCCGCCCGCGCGTACCGACGCATGATGCCCAGCCGTCTCCTCCGCCACGGTGAGAGAATCGCGACTTCGCATGCTGCGGCGACCACGTCGGCCGTGTTTCGTCGTTGCGCCTCTGCCGCACGCAGTCGCTGTAGGGCATCCTCGGCCTGCCGCACGTCGCGGTGAGCCAGCGCATTGGCGGTGGCGGTCATCTCCCGGGCGATGGCATCGACTGTCGGACCAGCGGCGCGGTGCACGATCCGCACCGGATTGAGCGGCAGAATCAGCAAGGCCACCACGATGGCCACCACTACACCGACCAGCGCATTGGCCGTCCGGGGCACGGCCAGGTCCGGCCGGTCCGGAGACACTGTGCCGAGCAGGACGGCGGTGCTTCCCGCCTGCACCATGACGGCTCCGGTGCCACGAAAGACGGCTGCCGCCGAAATGGCCAGTGCCACGACCACGCCGGTCTGAATGGGTCCCGCCCCGATGAACCGTATGATCCCGTTTCCGACCAGCACCCCCAGGATCACCCCGGCGAGAAGTTCCAGAGTTCGACGGGCCCGATTGCCGATGGCCGCCGCGATGGTGCCGACCGCGGCGGCGGGTGCGAACAGCGGCTGCGGATTGTGCAGCACGTCGCTCGCAACAAACCAGGCCAACCCGGCGGCCACACCCGCCTGCACCGCGAGGATGAGGTACGTGCGAAGCCGTTCATAGGCCTCCCGGCCCTCGTGCAGCGCACTCGCCGCCGGTCGGGCACCCCGACGTCTGCTGCGCACTCTCACCCCCACCATCGATCGGCTCTCTCACGATCGTCGTACGACGGCGAACGTCGGGTGCGAGAGATCCCCAATCTGATCCGCCACCGACGGTGGCGTTCGCGTCGGCGCATGGGGATATTCGGCCGATGGGGTGGGTCAGCCGGCGTCGAGCAGCTCCAGGACCGCGTCACGGGCGGCCAGGACGGCTGCCTCGGACTGCGGGCCGTGGTTGAGGATGTCGAAGGAGTGCTGCCCGTCCGGCACCTCGATCACCCGCATCGGCCAGCCCTGGGCGGTTGCCGCGGGCAGGAACGCGTCGATGCCAGCCAGAACCGGTGGGATGTCCTGGCCGGCGCGGGTCAGCACCAGTGGCAGGCTCGTGCCGGAGCTGAGTGCCTCGACCGGCAGGAACCGAGCATCGACCTCCCAGCCGGGGAACGGGATGAGCAGCGGGTACGTCAGTGCGATCCCGCGTAGCCAGGGCGGCGGGACGCGCAGCCAGTCGGCCGCGAAGAGGCCGCCGCCGGAGAAGAACCACAGCACCACCCGCTCGGGGTCGACCCGCGGATCGGCGCGGACCTGCTCGACCATCGCGGCGATGTCGTCGGCTGCGGCGGGCAGCGCCGACAGGTCGGACACCTGGTAGCTGACCAGCGCGGTGACCACGCCGCTGGCGGCGAGCAACGCGCCGTAGCCGCGGTAGAGCAACCAGTCGCGGGGGTCGGGCGCGTCGGGTGGCAGCGGAGCGCCGTGCACCACCACGACGGCGGGCGCGGGGCCGGCGTCGGCGGGCAGGTGCAGGTCGACCTTGCCGTGTCGTTCGACCGGCGCGGCCGGGGTGGACAGGACGAAGGGCCGTTGTGCGACGGGCGTCGTCATGGCCTCATCGTATCGATCATCAACCTGCCCGGCTGCCGCAACGATGATCTACAGAGGACGGTGGGTCAGGTCGGGTCGCCGGGTTTCGCGGCGTCGCCGGCCTGGGCGTGCCGCTCCAGCAGCCGCTGCCGGATCTCCTCGGGGGTGTACGCGCGCCGACGCCGTTCGGCCCGCGCGATGACCACACCGGAGGCCGCTACGCCGGCGAGCCCGGCCAGCCCGAGAACCTTCCACCACCGCATTCGTTGCCGCATCGGCCTAGGCTAGACCCTCATGAGCATCAGCCTGGATGAGGCCGTCGAGTTGACCCGCACCGGTGACGTGTGGGTGTTCCGGGGTCGCAGCGTGCCGGACCGGGCGATCCAGTTCACCACCAACAGCCCGGTGAACCACGTCGGGATGGCGGTGGTGCTGGACGACATGCCGCCGCTGATGTGGCACGCGGAGTTGGGCAGGTCGTTGCCGGACCTGTGGTCGGGCAGCCACCAACGCGGCGTCCAGCTGCACGACCTGCGGGATGCCGTCTGCGTCTGGGCCAACCGGTACGGCCAACGGGCCTGGTTGCGGCAGCTCGACCCGCCGGCCGACGGGGAGATGGAGCGGGCGGTGCTGCGGACGATCGCACGGTTGGACGGCACGCCGTTCCCGTCAACCGCCCAGTTGGCGTGGCGCTGGGTGCGGGGTCGGGTGCCGGCGCTGCCGCGCCCCGGGCTTCCCGCGCTGCCGCACCTCGGTCGGCTGTCGGCGCTGTCACGTCTCGGCCAGCCAACACCTCGACCAACCCCGACCGACCGCGCCAACCCGGGCGACCGCGCCAACCCCTCCAGCTCGGCCCGGTCGCCGGGGGAGCGGGACCGGGCGCTGGAGACGGCGTACTGCGCCGAGGTGGTGGCGGTGACCTATGAGGCAATGGGGTTGCTGCCGGCGGGCCGGCGTCCGAACTGGTACGACCCGGGACGGTTCTGGAGTGGGGACGACCTGGGTCTGGCCGCCGACGCCCGGTTGGGTTCCGAGATCGAGGTTCACGTACCGCCGCGCTGAGGTTTGACCTGGGCGGTGACCGGCAATTGCTGTGACCGTGAACGCCTCCACGGATCTTGACACGTTGGCCGACTTCTTCGACCGGTACGGCGTGGCGTTGACCTCCGGCGACCTGCCGGCCATCGCCGGCTGCTACGCCCTGCCGGGGCTGGTCGTGGCCGACACCTACAGCTTCTCGTTCACGTCCGCTGCGGCGGTGGCGCTGTCCTTCGTGGGCGCCGCACCCGACTACCAGGACCGGGAGTTGGTTGCGGCCCACGCCCGGATCGAGGACGTGCAGCCGGTGTCCGCGCTGTTGACGATGGTGGCGGTGGAGTGGGAGTTCCTGGACAGTCGGGGGCAGGCGGTGCCGGGGGAGCGGTACCGGTACCTGCTGCGTATCTCGGATGACGGCCCACTGATCTGCACGGTCGTCCGGACGGGCTGACCGACGGGGGCCGGTCGGCCCGATCCGTACCCGCCCGGTTCCCGGCTCGTGCGGCGCTGGCTACGCTGTCGCGTCGGTGGGGACGAGGGGAGACCTGATGGCGGTGCGGCCGGACGGTGCGGCAGCTTCGCGGGCGGCGCGGGTGTTGGCGTCGGTGCCGTGGATCGTGGTGCTGCTCGGTGTGTGCGCGCTGGTGGTGCTCCTGGTGATCGCGCTGTTGTCGTTCCGGACCAGGGAGCGGGACGCGCCGCCGCAGGCCGCGCCTCCGGCGTTCCTGCCGACCGTGCCGGCCGCCGCGTCGGCCACCGGTGGGCCGACTCCGGCCGCTGTGGAGCGGCGCTCGGTGTCGCCGCGACCGTCGCGCAGTAGTCGGACGCCGTCACCGCGGGCCACCGTCACCGGCTCGCCGACTCCGGGGCGGACGAGCGTCCTGATGGCGCCGTCGGAGGACGACACGGTCAGCGCCCGGTACCAGGTCGGTACGAACGGCTGGGACGGGGACGCGGCGGTGCTGGCTATCGCCAACGAGTCGAGTCGCTCGGTGGACTGGCAGGTGGAGTTGGTGTTCGACGACGACACCTGGACTCTGCGAGTGAGTGATGACTCGGGCATCTCGGTGCGGGGGCGCGGGCACGGGGAGTTCGTGCTGCGCGGCACCAGTTCGATGGATCCGGGTGGCTCTCGGACGCTGCGGCTGCGTGTCGGCTGGGGTGACTCGGCGCAGCGACCGGTCAAGTGCACGATCAACGGGGCCGACTGCCGGATCGGCTGAGCCAGCGCCGCGCCGCAAGACCGCCGCGCCGCAAGACCGCCGCGCCGCAAGACCGCCGCGCCGCAAGACCGCCGCGCCGCAAGACCGCCGCGCCGCAAGACCGGTGCACCGGCAAGACCCCTGCACCGGCAAGGCTTTCCGGGCCGGGCCGCCGATCGCTACGCTGCGCGGACGGTCCGCTGAAGGAGGTACATGTCCGGCATGCGCCGTGTTCCGCGCCCGCCACACGGTCCGGTGGCGATCGCCACGTCGCCCTGGATCGTGGTCGGCGCCGGTGTCGTCGTGATGGTGGTCCTGCTCATCGTGGCCCTCGGCGCGTACCGGGGACGTAGCCCTGCGCCGGACGGCGCGCAACCGCCGGCGCTGCCGGTGCCATCCGCGGTGGTGGCGCCGAGCGTGCCCACCTCGGTGCCGTCTCCGGTGTCGGTGCTGCCGGGGATATCCGGCCGTGCGAGCGGGTTGCCGCCGAGTGCCACGGTCGGGTCACCGTCGGTCGACCCGACGGTCGGTCAGATCGGGAAGCCGACGGCGACGCGGTCGCCGAGCCGGGCCGCGCCGGTGCAGCCGGCGATGACCGGGCGGTACCGGGTGGTGCAGAGCTTCGACGGGGGTTTCATCGGCGAGGTGGCGATGCTCAACACGTCCGGCCGGAGCCGTGGTTGGACGGTGCGGCTGGAGTTCTCCGGTGGACGGCTGGTGACCGCCTGGGTGGAGGGCGTCCCACAGGGGACGATCCGCCAGTCCGATGACGGCTTCACGTACGTCAGTGGGGTGGAGGTGTCGCCCGGCGGTTCGGTGTCCTTGCGGTTCCACTTGGAGCGGTCGCCCAGCACGCCGAGGGAGTGCACGGTGGACGGGGTCCGCTGCAACGGTCTCTGAGCGGCTCTTCCGCAAGGATGCTGCTTTGTTGCGACCATGTTTGCAAGGTATTGCAGAATGTTTCGGCAAGGGTTAGCGTGCGGCCAATCAGCGACCAGAGGAAGGCGTCGATGAAACCCCCGCCGATACCGCGCACTGCCCTGCTGGCCCTTGCCTCCCTGCTCACCGTCACGCTCGTCGGCGCTCCGGTTGCCGTGCACCCCGCCGCCGCGGGTCCCCGGCCGTCCGACGGCGCCCCGCTCGCGATCGGCGGCGCGACCCAGTGGCGTGACGAACCCACCGCCGAGGCGCTGCTGAAGGCCGGCGGCAACTCCGCCCGAGCCGAGCAGTTCTACTTCGTCCTGCCGGACCGGTTCGCCAACGGAGACCCCCGCAACGACCGGGGCGGCCTCGCCGGCGACCGGCTGCGGACCGGCCTCGACCCGACCGACAAGGGCTTCTACCACGGCGGCGACCTCAAGGGCGTCATCGACAAGTTGGACTACATCCAGGGGATGGGCACCACGGCCATCTGGCTCGCCCCGATCTTCAAGAACCGGCCGGTGCAGGGTGCCGGCAACGACATCTCGGCCGGCTACCACGGCTACTGGATCACCGACTTCACCCAGGTGGACCCGCACTTTGGCACGATGGAAGAGATGAAGCGGCTGGTCAAGCTCGCCCACCAGCGCGGCCTCAAGATCTACCTCGACGTGATCGTCAACCACACCGCCGACGTGATCAAGTACGCCGAGGACAAGTACGCGTACGTGGACAAGGCGACCTCGCCGTACACCGATGCGCAGGGCCGGGCGTTCGAGGACCGCAACTACGCCGACGGCTCCCGTGCGTTCCCGCCGGTCGACAGGGAGTCCTTCCCGTACACGCCGACGTTCGCCGAATCGAAGGACGCGAGCGTCAAGGTCCCCGCCTGGCTGAACGACGCCACCATGTACCACAACCGGGGTGACTCCACCTTCGCCGGCGAGAACAGCGAGTACGGCGACTTCTTCGGCCTCGACGACCTGTGGACCGAGCGTCCCGAGGTGGTCCGGGGCCTGACCAAGGCGTACGGGGACTGGATCGGCGCGACCGGCGTCGACGGCTTCCGACTGGACACCGTGAAGCACGTCAACATGGATTTCTGGCCGCAGTTCAGCCAGGGCATCGAGCGGGCCGCGGAGAAGGCCGGCAAGAAGGACTTCTTCATGTTCGGCGAGGTGTACAGCGCCGACCCGGAGATCAGCTCCAGCTACGTCCGCCAGGGTGGCCTGCCGGCCACCCTCGACTTCGCCTTCCAGGAGGCCGCGCGGGGCTTCACCGCCGGCGCCGGCTCCGCGAAGGCGCTCGCCGACGTGTACGCCCGCGACGACCTCTACGCGGCCAGGGACACCGACGCCGGCCGGCTGACCACCTTCCTCGGCAACCACGACATGGGCCGGATCGGATCGTTCATCGCCGGTGGTGGCAGCGACCCGACCAGCCACCTGCGTCGTGACCAGCTCGCGCACCAGTTGATGTTCCTGACCCGGGGCCAGCCGGTGGTCTACTCCGGCGACGAACAGGGCTTCACCGGCCCGGGCGGGGACAAGGACGCCCGCCAGGACATGTTCGCGTCGAAGGTTCCCGACTACCTCGACGACGACCTGCTCGGCACCGACCGCACCCACGCCAGCGACCAGTTCGACCCGACCCATCCGCTGTATCGGACCATCGCCGACCTGGGCCGGCTGCGCCAGGCCCACCCGGCGTTGCGCGACGGTGTGCAGGTCACCCGGTACGCGGCCGACGGGCCCGGCGTCTTCGCCGCCTCCCGGATCGCCCCGGCCGACCGCACCGAGTACGTGGTGGCCGTCAACAACGCCGACACCGCGCAGACTGTCACCGTGGACACGTGGTCGGCCGGCGCCACCTTCACCGGCATCTACGGCGGCTCGGGCGACGAACAGGCCGGCGGTGACGGCGAGTTGACCCTCACCGTGCCGCCGTTGTCGGCGGCGGTGTACCGGGCCGGCAACCCCATCGCACCGGCGGCCGACAAGCCGACCATCACCATCACCAGCCCGGTTCCGGACGCGCCGGTCGCCACCCGGGCGACGGTCACCGCCCGGGTGACCGGCGACCCGCTGGCCACCGTCACCGTCGCGGCGCGGGTGGCTGGCGGCCGGTGGACGCTGCTGGGCAGCGCCGATCACGCCCCGTACACCGTGCAGCACGACCTGACCGGCCTGGCCGGCGGCACCCGGGTCGAGTACAAGGCGGTGGTCCGCGACGGCCGGGGCCGTACCGCCACCGCCCGGTCCACCGCCGTCGTGGGGACCCCGGCGCAGGGCAGCTCCCGGGAGTGGGCGGTGGTGCACTACCAGCGTCCGGCCGGGGGGTACGACGACTGGGGGCTGTACGCCTGGGGGGACATCGACCCGGCGTACGTCACCGAGTGGCCGAAGGGGCAGCCGTTCGCCGGGGAGGACTCCTACGGCCGGTTCGCCTGGGTGAAACTCAAGCCGGGCGCGACGTCGGTGAACTTCCTGGTGGTCGACGCAGGCGGCACCAAGGACGTCGCCCAGGACCGCAGCATCGACGTCACCCGGACCGGCGAGATCTGGCTCAAGCAGGGCGACCCGGCGATCTACCCGAGCCGGCAGGCGGCCGCCGGTGAACCGGACCCGCCGGTCGAGGAGGGCACCGCCGTGCTCCACTATCGGCGGGCCGACGGCAACTACGACGGCTGGGGCCTGCACCTGTGGGACGGCGCGGCCAACCCGACCGAGTGGTCCGCCCCGCTGCGGCCGACCTCCGTCGACGCGTTCGGGGCGGTGTTCCGGGTGCCGCTGGCGGCCGGTGCCACCGGCCTGAACTACATCATCCACCAGGGCGACACCAAGGACCTGCCCGACGACCAGCGGCTCGACTTCGCCAGCGCAGGCCGGGAGGTGTGGCTGCTCGCCGCCACGCCGGGCCGCCTGCTGCCGTCGACGGCCACCACCGCCAGCGGAGACACCGACATCAGCAAGCAGAAGGCGCACTGGATCGACCGGTCCACAGTGGCGTGGCAGACCCCGCCGACCGACGGCAAGACGTACGCGCTGGTCACCGCGCCCACCGGCGGGGTCAGCGTGGTCGACGGGGAGCTGACCGGCACGTACACCACGTTGCCGCTGCGGGCGCAGCGCAACGGGCTCACCGAGGCCCAACGCGACAGGTTCCCGCACCTGTGGTCGTACCGTAGCTTCGCCCTGGACCGGGCGGTCCTGGCCAAGGTCCCGGCGGCGCTGCGGGGGCAGCTGCTGGTCACCGAGCGCGACGCCGAGGGCGCGCTGCTCGCCGCGACCGGCGTGCAGATCCCCGGCGTGCTCGACGACGTGTACTCCCGGGCGACCGACGCCACCCTCGGGCCCACGTTCGGGGGGCGGACGCCGAGCCTCGCGCTCTGGGCGCCGACCGCCCACAGCGTGCGCCTGCACCTGTTCGACTCGCCCACCGCCGCGCCGAAGACGGTGCCGATGCGCCGCGACGACCGCACCGGCGTCTGGTCGGTGCGCGGCGACCACACCTGGACCGGCAAGTTCTACCGGTACGAGGTGCGGGCGTGGCAGCCGGCGGCACAGCGGATGGTCACCGCGTCGGTGACCGACCCGTACTCGGTGGCCCTCGCCGCCGACTCCACACACAGCCAGCTCGTCGACCTGAAAGACCCGGCGCTGGCCCCGGCTGGCTGGCGCACGCTGCGCAAACCGGCACCGGTGCCGGCCGCGAAGGCGCAGATCACCGAGCTGTCCGTGCGGGACTTCTCCATCGCCGACGACACAGTGCCGGCCGAGCGGCGGGGGAGCTTCCTCGCGTTCACCGACCCGGGAACCGCCGGCATGACCCACCTGCGGGCGCTCGGCGACGCCGGGGTCACCCACCTGCACCTGCTGCCGGCGTTCGACTTCGCGACGATCCCGGAGAAGCGGGCCGACCAGCGCCAGCCGGCCTGCGACCTGGCGGCGCTGCCGCCGGACTCGGCCGAGCAGCAGAAGTGCGTGGCGGCGGTCGCCGAAACCGACGGCTACAACTGGGGGTACGACCCGCTGCACTACACCGTGCCCGAGGGCGGCTACGCCGTCGACCCGGTCGGCGCGGCGCGAACCACCGAGTTCCGGCGGATGGTCGCCGGGGTGAACGAGGCCGGGCTGCGGGTGGTCATGGACGTGGTCTACAACCACACGTCGGCGGCCGGCACGGACGCGAAGTCGGTGCTCGACCAGATCGTGCCCGGCTACTACCACCGGCTGCTGGAGGACGGCACTCCTGCCAACTCCACCTGCTGCGCCAACACCGCTCCCGAGCACGCCATGATGGGCAAGCTGGTGGTCGACTCGCTGGTCACCTGGGCCCGGCAGTACAAGGTGGACGGCTTCCGCTTCGACCTGATGGGTCACCACCCGAAGGCGAACATCCTGGCCGTCCGGGCGGCCCTGGACCGGCTCACCGTCGCCCGCGACGGCGTGGACGGCAAGGCGGTCATGCTCTACGGCGAGGGCTGGAACTTCGGCGAGGTCGCCAACGACGCCCGTTTCGTCCAGGCCACCCAGGCCAACATGGCCGGCACCGGCATCGGCACCTTCAACGACCGGCTGCGCGACGCGGTGCGCGGCGGCGGGCCGTTCGACGCCAACCCCCGTGTGCAGGGTTTCGCCTCGGGGCTCTACACCGACCCGAACGGCGACGCAGTCAACGGGTCACCGGCCGAGCAGAAGGCCCGGCTGCTGCACGCCCACGACCTGATCAAGGTGGGGCTCACCGGCAACCTGCGCAGCTACCGGTTCACCGACACCGCCGGGCGTGAGGTCACCGGGGCGCAGGTGGACTACAACGGATCCCCGGCCGGCTACACCGCCGCGCCGGGGGAGGCCGTCACCTACGCCGACGCACACGACAACGAGATCCTGTACGACGCGTTGGCGTACAAACTGCCGCAGGCCACGACGGCGGCGGACCGCTCCCGGATGCAGGTGCTGGCGCTGGGCACTGTGGTGCTGGGACAGGGCACCGGGTTCGTCACCACCGGCACCGAACGGCTGCGGTCGAAGTCGCTGGACCGCAACTCGTACAACTCCGGTGACTGGTTCAACCAGATCCGCTGGGGCTGTGAACGGGGCAACGGGTTCGGTGCCGGTCTGCCGCCCGCGCCCGACAACGAGGACAAGTGGTCGTACGCGAAGCCGCTGCTGGCCGACCCGGCGCTGGTGCCGGACTGCGCGGCGATCAACACGACCGACGCCCGGTACGCCGAGTTGCTGCGCATCCGGGCCTCGTCGCCCGTGTTCGGGCTGGCCACCGCCGAGCAGGTGCAGCGGAGGGTGGCGTTCCCACTGTCCGGTGCGCAGGAGACACCGGGTGTGCTGACCATGACCCTGGACGCCCGTGGGCTGGGCGGGCCGTGGAAGTCGCTGACCGTCGTCTTCAACAGCACCCCGTCGGCGGCCGACCAGACGGTGACCGGACTGCGCGGAGCGGACGTGGCACTGCACCCGGTGCTGGTCGACTCGGCCGACCCGGCGCTGCGTACCGCCTCGTTCGACCGGGCGGCCGGCACGTTCACCGTACCGGCGCGCAGCGTGGCGGTCTTCGTTCAGAAGTGACGTGAACCGGCCCCCTTCCGCGTCTCGCGGAAGGGGGCCGGCCTGTGATGCTGGCGCTGCGCTGTGGTCACCCGAGGGTGATCAGGCGAAGCAGTTCTCGATGGTGCCGCCCGGGATGGCCAGGCAGTTGGTCGGACGGTTCGCGGTGATGGCGGACTTGTCGTCCACGTTCACGTCCCCGAAGAAGCTGAAGACACCGCCCGGAGCGAAGGTGGAGAAGTTGTGGGCGACCTTCGTCTTCGACAGGTTGACCTCGCCGAAGATGTTGAAGATGCCGCCGCCGACCCCGATCGGGCCGATGGCCCGGTTGCCGACGACCTCGCTGTCGCGCAGCGTGGTGACGCTCAAGGCGTTGAAGAGCCCGCCGCCGAAGAAGCCGGCGGTGTTGTCCTTGATGCTGCTCTTCTCGAACGTGACCGCGCTGCCGAAGGCGATGGCGACACCGCCACCGACACCGGCGGTGCTGTTCCGCTCCACCGAGACGTTGTGCAGGTTCAGCTGGCTGTTCGCCGCGGCGATACCGCCGCCGGCGAGAACCGCGGTGTTCGAGACGAACTTGGTCTCGTACGCCGTGGTGTTGCCCTCGATGTCGAGGTATCCACCACCGAAGCCCAACGTCTCGTTGTCGGTGAGCTCGGCCTTCTTGAGCTCGACCGTCCCGCCGTCGACGTCGTCGGCGAAGATCCTTGCGGCACCGTTGGAGATACCGCCACCACCGATGATGGCGGTGTTGTCCTTGATCTTCGACTCCTCGACCTTGAGCAGGCCGGCGTTGAAGACGCCGCCACCGAAGAAGAAGGCGGTGTTACGGGTGACGGTGCTGTGCCAGATCTTCGTGGTGCCGAAGTTGGCCACACCACCACCGTTGCCGCCCGACTGGTTCAGGACGACCTCGGACTCCAGGATCTCGGCGGTGCCACCCGGCTGAACCAGAATCCCGGCACCGTCGGTGGAATCCGGGTACTCGACGAGCGGCGTGACGACGCCCCCCTGAGCGGCCGGCGCGGCCTTGGCCGTGACCTTGGGTGCCGCCTTCAGGCCCGCCTTCGGGTTGGCCTGTCGGGCGGTGAGCGCCTGGTCCAGCGGAACGCCCGCCTTCACCTGCGCCGCGATCGCCTCGGAGTCCGAGTAGGACGCCCAGACGGCCGCCGGCTCGACGGAGTTGTACAACTCGAGGGTCTGCCCACCCTTGATGGTCAGGCCCTTGATCGTGAGGTGGCCACCGGCGCCGACGTTGAGAATTCGGAAGTAGTCCGCCGTGGCTTCCCGAGCGATCGTGGTGTGCTCGCCCTTGAGCGTGATCCGCTCGGTGATCACCGGCAGGCCGTTGCCCTGGTAGTCGTTGCGGGTCAGGTTGTAGGTGCAGCCCTTGGCCAGTTCCAGCACACCGCCGTGCTTGTTGTTGGCGAACACGATCGCCTGAATCAGCTTGTCGGTGTCGCAGGGCACCTCCTTCCCGCGCTCGTGGTCCTTGTCCTTGTCCCGGTCCTTGTTCCGGTCCTCGTCCTTGTTCCAGTCGCGCGCCTCGTCACCCCGCTGGTCGCCGTCCTTGCTGACCTGCGCGGTGTTCCAGTTGAGGCCACCCGCACCGGCGCTGCCCGCGACGCCCACCGCCGCGAGACTGATCACGCCCGTCAAACCGGCCACGCCACTGGCGAGCCAGAGCTTGCGGCGGCGCTTGCCCGCCGCCCGCCCGGAGGCTTCGTTGTTCGTTAGGTAGTTGGACATCGGAGCTCTCTGCCCTCTCCTCGTACCAGACAGGGTCGCCGCCGTCAGACGGGCGTCCCCTGCTACAAATCGGTTGTAGCTCCCAAAACCACCGTATGAGAAGGTTCCTCGCCTCGCGGGCTTATCCGAGAGAAGCCCACATTCGGTTCATGTTGCCCCCAGTGAGGCCCGGACCGACACACCGCCGCCCAAGCCGGCCTGCACGCGCCTGACCTGCCCAAATGGGTACGCCCCTCCGAGCCGGTCACGGCTCGGAGGGGCGCACCCTCTATGTGGATCAGCCACCCGTTCCGGTCAGAAGCACCCGGGAACGTTCAGGCAGTTGGTGGGGCGGTTGGCGGACACCGCGGACTCGTCGTCAAGCCTCACGAAGCTGCCGAGGCCGTTGGAGATACCGCCGGGCGGCAGGGTGGCGAAGTTGTGCGTCACCCTCGTCCGGTAGAGGCTGACCTCGCCGCCGTCGGTGTTGTAGATGCCGCCGCCGCTGCCAAACGGGCCGATGGCCCGGTTGCCCGACACCTCGCTCTCGCGCAGCGTGGTGACACTGTCCTCGTTGAAGAGGCCGGCACCGAAGAACCCTGCGGTGTTGTCCTTGATCCTGCTGTTCTCGATCGTCGCGACGCTGTCGAAGGTCACCGCCAGGCCGCCACCCACACCGGCGGTGCTGTTCTTGGCCACCGTGGCGTCCTTGAGGGTGAGCTGGCTGTCGGCCACCGCGACGCCGCCACCGGCGAGGAGCGCGGTGTTGTCACTGACGGTCGTCTGGTGCAACGTCGTGGTGCCCTCGACATCGAGGACGCCGCCGCCGAAGCCGAGCGTCTCGTTGTCGGTGATCTCGCTCTTGTAGACCCAGACCGAGCCGCCGTCGACGTCATCGGTGAAGATCCGCGCCGCACCGTTGGAGATGCCGCCGCCGCCGATGATCCCGGTGTTGTCCTTGATCTTCGACTCGTCGACCTGGAGTACCCCGGCGTTGAAGATGCCGCCACCGAAGAGGAAGGCGGTGTTGTGCGCAACCGTCGTCTTGCTGAGCCTGGTGCTGCCGAAGTTGGCCAGCCCGCCGCCGTTGCCGCCGGACTGGTTGTAGAGCAACTCGCTGTCCAGGATCTCCGCGCGACCACCGGGCTGCACCAGCACCCCGGCGCCGTCGGTGAACCCAGGCTGCTCGACCAGCGGCGCGACCGTCGTACCGGCGCCCACCGGCTTCGCCGCCGCGCCCACCGGCTTCGCCGCCGCGCCCACCGGCTTCGCCGCCGCGCCCACCGGCTTCGCCGCCGCGCCCACCGGCTTCGCCGCCGCGGCCACCGGCTTCGCCGTGGCGGCCTTGGTGGC
>NZ_QGSY01000280.1 GCF_003857035.1 Micromonospora arida | reverse complement strand
GGGGGGGGGGGGAACGCAACGGCCGGCCGTCCCGGATGGGTGTCGGCCGGCCGTGGTGCGTCGGGGTGTCAGCGGGGGATGATCAGCGCCATCGCCTCGGCCCGCGACTTGGAGTCCGATTGCAGGATTCCGCGTACGGCCGACGTGATGGTCTTGGCACCGGATTTCTGGATGCCGCGCATCGCCATGCACATGTGTTCGCATTCGAGCACGACGACGACGCCGCGTGGTGCGAGTTTGCTCATCAGCAGGTCGGCGACCTGCGACGTGAGCCGTTCCTGCACCTGCGGCCGACGGGCGAAGACCTCGACGAGTCGGGCCAGCTTGGACAGGCCGGTGATCCGCCCGTCGGGGCCCGGGATGTAGCCGATGTGCGCGCTGCCCCGGAAGGGCAGCAGGTGGTGCTCGCAGAGGCTCATCACGTCGATGTCCCGGACGATGACCAGCTCTTCGTGGTTGGCCTCGAAGGTGGTGCTGAGCACCTGGGCCGGGTCGACCCGCAGGCCGGCGAAGAGTTCGGCGTATGCACGGGCGACCCGGGCCGGGGTCTGCTGGAGTCCGTCACGGTCCGGGTCCTCGCCGACCGCGATCAGGATCTCGCGGACGGCCTTCTCGATCCGGCCGAGGTCGACCGCGTCCTCGACAGGGCGGCCGGTCAGCTTGCCGCTGATCAGCCGCGCGGCCACGTAGTCCAGCTCGTCGTCGCCGTCGGGTTCGGTCGCGGAGACGGCCAGCTCCCGGTGTGGGGAGCTGGCCGTCGGGTCGTTGCTCAGTGCGTGCCGTCCGAGTTGTTGGACGGCGCGACGCCACCGACCGACGCCTGCGCGCCGTCGGCCTGGGCCTGCGCCTTGAGCTTGTCCTTCTCCGCAGGGGTGAGCACGGGCGGCTCGGTGGAGGGCTGACGCTTGCCGAAGCCGTTGTACGGCGCCAGCGGCGGGCGCTTGACCACCCGGGAGCAGATCCGCGCCATGTCGGCCGTGGAGAGGGTTTCCTTCTCCATCAGCTCCAGCACGATGTTGTCCAGGACGTCCCGGTATTCCACCAGGATCTCCCAGGCCTCGTCGTGCGCCAGCTCGACCAGTGCCCGCATCTCGCCGTCGATCTCGGCGGCGACCGAGTCCGAGTAGTCCCGCTCGTGGCCCATGTTGCGGCCGAGGAACGGCTCGTCCCCGCTGGTGCCGTACTTGATCGCGCCGAGCTTGGAGCTCATGCCGTACTGGGTGATCATCGCGCGGGCCAGTTGAGTGGCCTTCTCGATGTCATTGCCGGCGCCGGTGGTCGGCTCGTGGAAGACCAGTTCCTCGGCGGCGCGACCGCCCAGCGCGTACGCCAGGGTGTCGATCATTTCGGCGCGGGTCTGGGTGTACTTGTCTTCGGTCGGGAGCACCAGGGTGTGGCCCAGCGAGCGGCCACGGGACAGGATCGTCACCTTGTGCACCGGCGCGGCGTGCGGCAGCGCCCAGGCGACCAGAGCGTGACCACCCTCGTGGTACGCGGTGATCTTCTTTTCCTGGTCGCTCATCACCCGGGTCCGCCGCTGCGGACCGGCGACCACCCGGTCGATCGACTCTTCCAGCGAGTCGTTGGTGATCGCCCGCTGCTCCTTGCGAGCGGTGAGCAGGGCCGACTCGTTGATCACGTTGGCCAGGTCGGCGCCGCTGAAGCCCGGCGTACGACGGGCCACCGCGTCGAGGTCGACATCGGGCGTGAACGGCTTGCCCTTGGCGTGCACCCGCAGGATGGCCTTGCGGCCCTCCATGTCGGGGGCGTCCACCGGGATCTGCCGGTCGAACCGGCCCGGGCGCAGCAGCGCCGGGTCGAGGATGTCCGGCCGGTTGGTGGCCGCGATCAGGATGACGCCGCCCTTGGTGTCGAAGCCGTCCATCTCGACGAGCAGCTGGTTGAGCGTCTGCTCCCGCTCGTCGTGGCCGCCGCCCATGCCGGCGCCACGGTGCCGGCCGACGGCGTCGATCTCGTCGACGAAGACGATCGCCGGGGCGTTCGTCTTGGCCTGCTCGAACAGGTCACGGACCCGGCTGGCGCCGACGCCGACGAACATCTCCACGAAGTCGGAGCCGGAGATGGAGTAGAAGGGCACCCCGGCCTCGCCGGCGACCGCGCGGGCCAGCAGCGTCTTGCCGGTGCCGGGCGGGCCGAACAGCAGCACGCCCTTCGGGATCTTGGCGCCCAGGGCCTGGTACTTGGCCGGGTTCTGCAGGAAGTCCTTGATCTCGTACAGCTCTTCGACGGCCTCCTCGGCACCCGCGACGTCCGCGAAGGTCGTCTTCGGAGTGTCCTTGGTGATCATCTTGGCCTTGGACTTGCCGAAGTTGAGCACCCGGGAGCCGCCGCCCTGCATCTGCGACATGAAGAACAGCAGCAGGAGCACGAGCAGCGCGATCGGCAGCAGGTTGACCAGCAGGCTCACCCAGATGCTGTCCGAGGAGACCTTGGCGTCGGCCGGGCCGGTGACCCGGTTGTTCGCCTTGGCGTCCAGCACCTCGTTCCAGATCTGGTCGCCAGCCTGGTACGGGAACTGCGCCTCGATCTTGTTGGTCTCGGTCTTACCGAACTTGGTCTTCTGGGCCAGGTCCAGCTGGAGCGTCTGCTCCTTGTCCTGGAAGACCACCTTGTTGATCTTGGCGGTGTGCAGTTGATCGAGCGCAACGGAAGTGTCCACCCGGTGGTAGCTGGGACCACTGGTGAACAGCTGACTGAGCACAACGGCGCCGAGGATGACCAGGATGATCCAGACCACCGGTCGGCGGAAGAAACGCGTACGTTCCATACTGTTGTCGAGCGCCGGGGCGCCCGCATCCTCCTGATCGACGTCCTGACCGTCTGATGGTGTCGCCGCGTTGAGCGGCGGCCGGAGCCGCCGTGCGGGCCGGCCTCGACCCCGAGGCGCGAAAACTACCGCGCCGCGGTCATTCGACGGTACACCGTGCACGCGAGGAGTGAGCTTGCGAGCCCCGCAGTCGTGCACCATCAAAAGACCGCGTACGCCAGCAGCGAACCTGGGAGCCCCCGCACTCTGCGCGCCTTCGACATCGACGACACGCACCGTGGGTAGGCCCACCAGCCCCGCAGCCAACGTACGGCGAGTCCGGGTGGAAGCCGGCGTGGCAGGGAGTCCGGCTCGGCCACCCGAGCGCCCGGTCACGCGATCGAGAGGGTCGAGCGCGGAGGAACCTCCGGGCCACCGTGCTACACGGTAACCGCATCAGCTGAGAGCGCGCTGAACGTCGGCTTGATGGATGCCGATGCAATTCGGGTTCATGTCGACCGGTGGCCCGTCGCGACGGGTCGGACCCGGCGTCAGGAGCGGGCGTAGACCTCGGGCTTGAGCACCCCGACGTACGGCAGCTCCCGGTAGCGCTCAGCGAAGTCGAGACCGTACCCGACCACGAACTCGGTGGGGATGTCGAAGCCGACGTACTTCACCGGGACCGGCACCTTCACCGCGTCGGGCTTGCGGAACAGGGCGACCACCTCGACGCTCGCCGCCGAGCGCGACTCGAGGTAGCGCAGCAGCCAGGAGAGCGTGAGCCCGGAGTCGACGATGTCCTCGACGACGACCACGTGCCGACCCGCGATGTCCCGGTCCAGATCCTTGAGGATGCGGACCACCCCGGAGGAGGTGGTGCCCTGGCCGTAGGACGAGATGGCCATGAAGTCGAGCTCCGCCGGCGGGCCGTTGCGGCCCAGCGCCCGGGCGAAGTCCGCCATGAACATCACCGCGCCCTTGAGTACGCACACCAGCAGCAGCCCGTCGCCCACGTGGGCGTAGTCGGCGGAGACCTGCTTGGCCAGCTCCGCCGTCTTCTCGCGGATCTGCGCCTCGGAGATGATCACGTGGTCGATGTCGGCGTCGTACCAGGAGCCGTCAGCCATGACTCCTAGCCTGCCGTACGTCGGATGGCCCCCGTCGGCGGGGCCGCACCTTTTGGCGCGGTCCCGCCGAGGATTTTCTGCGCAAACAACGCTAATCACATCAGTTGGTACGTGACCGCCAGCGGCGGCCGTCGTCGCTCGGCTTCCAGTCGGCCGAATCGTGGCTGTCGACGGTGAGGCCGGCCGCCGAGGCGGCGGCGAGGAGGACAAGGAACAGGAGGATGAACAGGAACTCCATGGCGGCGCTCGCTTTCGCATGATTGCTATCGGTTTCGCCGCCGGTGCGCACCGGACTGAGACCAGTCTGCGACCTCGCGAATCAATCGGACAGTGGCAGGAATGCCATTGGTCATCGATTTACTGCCACCTGTCGGGTTACCCTCGTCACATGCTGCGGTCCGTTGCCGTTCTCGCCCTCGACCAGGTCGCTCCCTTCGAGCTCGGCGTGCTCGCCGAGGTGTTCGGCACCGACCGGACAGCCGACGGTTTCCCCGCCTACCGCTTCCAGGTGTGCAGCCCCGACGGCGCTCCCGTGCGTACCTCGTCCGGCTTCCACCTCACCCCACACGCCGACCTCGGCCCGGTCGACGAGGCCGACCTGGTGGCCATCCCCGCGCACAGCCAGGGCACCACCGTCCCCGCCCCGGTGCTCGACGCGCTCCGCCGGGCCGACGCCCGCGGAGCGCACCTGTTCAGCGTCTGCTCCGGAGCCTTCCTGCTCGGCGAGGCCGGGCTGCTCGACGACCGCGAGTGCACGACCCACTGGCGGTACGTGGACGAGCTGCAACGCCGGCACCCGCGCGCCCGGGTGCGATGCAACTCGCTCTACGTCCAGGACGGCCGGTTGCTCACCAGCGCCGGCACCGCGGCCGGCATCGACGCGTGCCTGCACCTGATCCGCCAGGAGCACGGCTCGGCCACCGCGACCCGGCTGGCCCGGCGGATGGTGGTCCCTCCACACCGCGACGGCGGTCAGTCCCAGTACGTCGAGGCGCCCATCCCGAAGGCACCCGAGGCACCCACCCTCGAACCGGTGCTGGAGTGGCTGATCGGCCACCTGGACCGGACGATCACCGTGGAGGAGTTGGCCGCCCGCGCCGGCATGGC
This sequence comes from Micromonospora arida, assembly GCF_003857035.1. Taxonomy (GTDB): domain Bacteria; phylum Actinomycetota; class Actinomycetes; order Mycobacteriales; family Micromonosporaceae; genus Micromonospora; species Micromonospora arida. The sequence continues at coordinate 11,950 of NZ_QGSY01000280.1, read as the reverse complement.
GCCCCGCACGTTCGCCCGCCGGTTCCGCGCCGAGACCGGCACCACCCCGCACGACTGGCTCACCAACCAGCGGGTGCTGCTCGCCCGGCGGCTGCTGGAGGAGACCCCGTTGAGCGTGGAGGCGGTGGCCGACCAGTCCGGCTTCGGCGACGCGGCCGCGTTGCGCCACCACTTCAGTCGCCGGGTCGGTGCCACCCCGCACAGCTACCGGACCACCTTCCGGGACCGGGCGCACAGCGGCTGAGACCGGCCGCAGGTCAGGCGGGACGCACCGATGCCAACCGGCCGTCGCGGCGGAACACCCGGACACCGCCGGGCAGGTCGGCCGGGCCCTGACCGTGCCAATCGGTCACCAGGGCGTCCAGGGCGGCGACGTGCCGGTGCGACAGGGCACCGGGCAGCGCACCCAACTCGCGGGCCCAGGAGTGCAGCACCCGGCCGCGTACGGCGGGAACCAGGCCGAGCAGCGCCGGCACGGACAGCCCTCCGTCGGGGCACCGGGCCGCCGCCAGCGCCGTCCCCGCCAACTCGTCGAGCGCGGCGTTGTCGGCGGCCAACAGCCGGGCGGTCCGCGCCAGGTTGTCCACCACGCCCGGCCCGAGCGCCCGCACCAGCGCCGGCAGCAGGTCGCCCCGCACCCTCGACCGGGCGTACGACGGGTCGCTGTTGTGCGGGTCCTGCCACGGGCTCAGCCCGAGGACGGCGCAGGCGGCGCGCGTCTGCTCCCGACCGATCTCCAGCAGCGGGCGCAGCAGCGGCACCCCGCCCAGATCGCGCCGGGCGGGCATCCCGGCCAGCCCTCGTGGGCCGGCGCCCCGGGCGAGCGCGAGCAGCACCGTCTCCGCCTGGTCGTCACGGGTGTGCCCGGTGAGCACCGCGACAGCGTTCTGCTGCCGGGCCGCCTCGGTCAGCGCCTGGTAGCGGGCCTCGCGGGCGGCCGCCTCCGGCCCACCGGGACGCCCGGCCACTTCCACCCGGACCACGGTCGCCGACGCGAACCCGACCTCTCGACCCCAGGTGGCCACCGCCTCGGCGCGCTCCGCGGAGCCGTCCTGCAAGCCGTGGTCGACGCTGACGAGCGCCGCGGCGCGGCCCAGCCGCGGCGCCACGAAGACGGTTGCCGCCGCCAGCGCGAGCGAGTCGGCACCACCGGAGCAGGCGACCAGCACCGGACCGCCGGACGGCAGACCGGTCAGGGCGCGGCGGACCGCCACGCGGATCGCGGCCACCGGCGGAGCGAGTGCGGCCACCGGCGGGTGGTCAGCCAGCGGCCGGGATGGTGCCGGCCGGGCCGTGCACCCGGGCGACCCAGGCGTCCGGGTCACCCAACTCCGACAGTCGAGGCAGGGTCAGCGGCGAGTTGAAGATCGAATTGAACCCGTCCATGCCGACGCGTTCCACCACCCCGTGCACGAACTTGCGCCCCTCGGCGTACTGGCGCATCTTGACGTCCACCCCGAGCAGCCGGCGGATCGCCTTCTCCAGCGGGTTGCCCGCCTCCCGGCGTCGGTTGAACGACGCCCGGATCCGCTCCACGCTCGGGATCACCTGCGGGCCGACGCCGTCCATCACGAACTCGGCGTGCCCCTCCAGCAGGGTCATCAACGCGGTGAGCCGGTCCAGTACGGCCCGCTGTGCCGGGGTCTGCACGATGTCCAGCACGCTGGTGCGGCTCTCCGGATCACGGACCGCGTCGGACAACGTGGCCACCCCGCGCCGCAACCGCTCGACCAGGTGGTCACCTCCGCTGGACGAGGCGTCGACGAACGCCTGCACCTCGCTGAGGAAATAGGCCCGCATCCACGGCACGGCCGTGAACTGGGTGCGGTGGGTGACCTCGTGCAGACACACCCAGAGCCGGAAATCCCGAGGGTCGGCGCCGAGCTTGCGCTCCACCTCGACGATGTTCGGTGCCACCAGCAGCAGCTGGCCCGGGTCAGCCGAGAAGACCTCGTACTGGCCGAGCACCCGCCCGGAGAGGTAGGCCAGCACCGTCCCGGCCTGCACCCCGGTGAGCCGGGACCCGATCGCCTCGGTCAACGCGCCCGGTTGCTTGTCACCGGAGAGCCGACTCACCAGCGGAGTGATCACCTCGCGGAGACCGGCGATGTTGGTCGCGGCCCAGTCGCGGCGATCGACCACCCGGACCGGCGGATGCGACACCTGCGCCCGCAACCCCGTGTAGTCGGCCACGTGCCCGGCCGCCTCGTCGGTCAGCCGACGCAGGTCGCCGACCACGTCGGTGGCTTCCGCGTACGACACGCGGGGGCCAGATTTGCTCAACGCCCCCGCCGTGGCGGCGGCCAGATCCCAGTCCACGAACTGCGCCATGAACCCACCGTACCCGCGCCGCGACACCCCGGCCCGGGCTCGCGCCCTCGATCGACGCCGATGACGACCGCGTCGCCCCCGGAACCGGCGACGGTCAGCCGCAGCCGCAACCGGCCAGCGCGGCGGCGATCCGATCCAGTGCCGGCTGGGCGGTGTCCCGGTCACCCGGCACCTTGTCGGTGAGCACCGCGAAGGTCAACAGCCGACCATCGGCGGTGGTGACCAGGCCCGCGATGGAATGCACGCCGGTCAGGGTGCCGGTCTTGGCCCGGACACTGCCCGCGCCCGCGGCGGTGCCCGCGGTGTTGCGGTAGCGCTCGTTCAGGGTCCCGGACCAACCGCCCACCGGCAGACCACCGAAGACGCCGGCCAGCTCCGGATGGTCCGGACTGGCGGCCAAGCGGATCAGATCGGTCAGCAGCGACGGGCTGATCCGGTTGAGACGGGACAGGCCGCTGCCGTCGGAGACGCTGATCTCGTCGGCGGGCAGGCCCAGCTCCGCCACCTCCGCGTCCATGGCGGCGGCGCCGCCGTCGAACGAGGCGGGCTGACCGCGGGCCAACGCGACCTGCCGGGCGAGCGCCTCGGCCACCAGGTTGTCGCTCTCGCTGATCATGACGTCGACCAGCCGGATCAGCGGCGGTGACTGCACCACGCCCAGTTCGGTACCCGGTGCCGGGCTGGCACCGGTCGCCGCCTGAGGCGGGGCCGCGCCCCGCTTCACGGCGTCGGTCGGCACCCCGAGCAGTCGGGCGAACGCCTTGCCGGCGGCCAGGTCCGGCTCGGCGAACCGCGGGGCGGACCCGTGCTCGACGCCCGGGTCGGTACGCGCGCCGTCGGTCATCAACGCGGTCACCGCGCCGCCCGAACCGCCGGTGGGGATGTCGTCGTCCCAGCCGGGGCCGTAGACCGGGCCGGAGTAGACCGAACCGTCGACGGTGACACTGGTCGGAGGTGTGCCGCCGAGCGCGGTACGCACCTGGGCGGCCAGGTCGTCGAGGCGCGCCGCACCCGGGTAGTAACCCTTCTTGTTGATCGCGAGGGTCGGGTCGCCGCCCCCGACGATCACCACCTCGCCGGCCTTCGCGCCGGCCACCGCACGAGTGGGAATCCGGTAGCCGGGCCCCCGGGCCGCCAGCACGGTCACCGCGGTCGCCAGCTTCGTCACCGACGCGGGCACGGTGCCGTCGTCCGCCCCCTTGGCGAACAGCGTCTGACCGGTGATCACGTCGGCGACCGAGACGTTCACCCGGTCGCCCAGGGCGGCGACGCCGACCAGTGGGTCGAGCGCGGCCCGAACCCCGTCCGGGGTGGGCACCGGGGCGTTCGAATCCGGGCCGCCCAGCACGTCCGACGGGGCGGGTTCCGGAGTCGCGCCGACCGCGTTCGGCCCGGACGCGGCATCGTCGCCCAGCCACCCGGCGACCGGGCCGGGACGGGTGATCACGACTCCGACGCTGACGAGCACCAGCAGGAGCACGGCGGCCAGCACCACCGGCAGCCGCCTCCGGCGGCGCGGCGCGGCGGTTGCGGGCGCGGGCGCGGCGTCGGCGGGTGCCGGCAACGCGGAGATCGGCGGGCCCACCGGGGGGACCCCGCCGGGGCCGGGGGCGGTCGGTCCGGGACCGAACGACGGGCTGACCGGCGCAGGGCTGACCGGGACCGTGGCACTGCCGCGTGGCGGGCCGCTCACCGGTTGCTCACCGCCGGCTGCCGGGAAGTGACCGGCGTTCGGAGCGGGCGACGCCGGCCCGGCCGGCGGGCGCCAGGGCAGCGGCGGAGGCCGCTCGGGCACCGTCTCCGGTGCCGGGGTCGCAGCTTCGGGAGCCCGTGGGAGGTGCGCCTCCGGCACCGGGACCCGCCCCTTGGCACTGCCGGAGTCGGATCGTCCGGTACCGTGCGCGGAGCCCCCGTCCGGGCGGTAGTGTGAATCTTCCCTCCCCACGACCCCCTCCTCCCCCAGCGAAAATCGGCTTGGGTGACACTACTTCGGTCCGAAGACTATGCGGCGGCCGGAGTCGGCGGGTGGGCATTCACCTGTCCGGAGGGTCGCCATTGGTTCCGTTAGCCAGCGTGGGCAGACGAGGGAGCGTGCAGATGGATTTCGACGTGACGGTTGAGATCCCCAAAGGTCACCGGAACAAGTACGAGGTGGACCACAAGACCGGCCGGATCCGGTTGGACCGCACCCTCTTCACCTCCACCCAGTACCCGGCCGACTACGGGTTCATCGAGGGCACGCTGGGTGAGGACGGCGATCCGCTGGACGCCCTCGTGCTGGTCCCCGAGCCGACCTTCCCGGGTTGTCTGATCCGCTGCCGCACCATCGGCATGTTCCGGATGACCGACGAGAAGGGTGGGGACGACAAGGTCCTCTGCGTGCCCTACGAGGACCCCCGCCAGGAGCACCTGCGCGACATCCACCACCTGGGCGAGTTCGACCGCCTGGAGATCCAGCACTTCTTCGAGGTTTACAAGGACCTGGAGCCCGGCAAGTCGGTGGAGGGCGCGACCTGGGTCGGCCGCACCGAGGCCGAGGCCGAGATCCACGCCTCCTACCAGCGGGCCCGCGACGCCGAGGCGCGCGGCGAGTCCATGCACTGATCGACCGCTGACGCACCGGGCCCGGGGGCCGCTCAACCGAGCAACCCCCGGGCCCTGTCGTACAGGTCGAGCACCGCGCAGGCGATCGGCACCACGGCGACCACCAGAGCCGTGTCGGTGAGGTCCGCGACCCGTCCGAGGTACGGCGAGACCGGCCGGCGGGCGTACCCGGTGCCGCTGGCGACCGCCACCAGGGCCAGCGCCGCCCCGCCCAGGACCAGCACCAGTCGCCCGGTCTCGTCGGCCCGACCGACCAGCACGGCACCCAGCGCCGCGTAGCCGGCCAACCCGGCGAGCACCGTCGGCACCCGGTGTCGCAGCGCCACGAACAGCCGCGACCGCAGCAGCAGCACGGCCGAGGTGACCGCCACCAGCACCCGACCGGCAGTGCCACCGGCGACCACGAGTACGACAGCGGTGGCCACCACCAGCAACGCGTGGCCGATCAGCATTCCGGTGAGCATCTCCTCGGTGCGGATCACCGCAGCGTGCACCCGGCCCCGGTCCGGCAGATCCCGCACCCGCTCCGGCTCCTCCGCGGGGGTGGCGGCCGGCAGGGTGATCGGCGGCAGCGGCAGCTTGCCCAGCCGGATGGCCAGCAGCGGAATCACGCCGACGGCGAAGACCAGTGCGCTGAGCAGCACCGCCGCCGTACAGGCAGTGGTCATCAGCAGCCCACCGAGCGCGGCGCCCGCGCCGATCAGGCCGACCGTGACACCGGCCACGAAGACCCGCAGCCGACTGGCCACCCCGAGGAGGCCGATCAACGCCGCCAGCAGCAGCGCGACCGAGCCGGCCAGCAGTTCGGGAGCGCCCACCCAGCGGGCCGGTCCGAACGGCCCGACCGGGTCGCCGGAGCCGACGGCCAGGGCGCCGGCCGTGAACGCGTAGGGCAGCGCGTAGCCGCCGAGCGTCGCCCCGGCGGCGCCGTCGCCGTTGGCGCGGGAGGCGACGGTGCCGGCCACGGTGAGCACCAGCGCCACCGCGACGGCCGCCAGCCAACCGGCCCGGTGGGTCGGGCCCCCGGCGAGCAGCGCGAGCAGTCCGACCGCCAGTGGTACGGCGGCACCGGCCAGACCGGCTGCCCGGGTGGCGGTGGGCGACCAGGCGCCGCCCCGGCGGCGAGCACCGTCGGCGATCGCCTCGATGACGTCGTCGTACTCCAACTCGGGCCAGTGCGCGCGGGCCGGCACGAGGTGCAGCACCTCACCGTCGCGCACCCCCTGCGGCAGCAGCGCCTGTGCGGTCACCAGCAACGCCCCGTCGGTGCGGCGGAGCACCCACCCGCCGTGCTGCTCGCCGTCGTCGGCGAGCCCGACACCGGCGTGCCGGAGCACGTCGGGCAGCAGCTCAGCCAGGGGCACCTGCTCCGGCAGGGCGACGTCCACCCGTCGTTGCGACGCGCTGATGGTGACGCGTGCCAGCCCGGTAGTCATCGACTGGTCTCCATATCGAGGGGGATCGGAGGCTGCGCGGACGACAGGACTTTACCTACCATGAGCCAGGCTCGGGTTACCCAGCGCTGTCAGGAGGCCGAGTGTCCACCGTCGTCATCAAGCGCCCACCGCGCCGACCAGCGCCGGAGATTCCCGCCGGTGAGCTGTCGGTCGACGCACCGCCGGAGATCCCCGTGGTGACCGGCGGGCGGTGGCAGCAGCTGCTCATGCTGCTGCCCATGCTCGGCGGCACGGTGGCGATGGCGATGATGTTCGGTCGGGGCGGCGGGGCCTACTCGTACGTGGTGGGCGGCATGTTCGGGCTCTCCTCGTTGGCGATGCTCGTGACCTCCTGGGGCAGCGCCTCCGGCACCCCGAAGAAGTCCGAGATGATGGCCGCCCGCAGGGAGTACCTGCGCCACCTGGCCACACTGCGGCGGCGGGTACGGCGCACCGCGGGCCAGCAACGGGCCGGGCTCTACTACCGGCACCCGGATCCGGGCCGGCTCTGGTCGACGGTGGACAGCCACCGGGTCTGGGAACGGCGCCCCGCCGACCCCGACTTCGCTGTCGTGCGGGTCGCCGTCGGGCCGCAGACCCTGGCCACCCCACTGGTTCCACCGGTCACCCGGCCACTGGAGGAGCTTGAGCCGATGACCGCAGGTGCGCTGCGACGCTTCCTGGACGCGTACTCGGTGGTGCCGGACCTGCCGGTGGCGCTGTCGCTGCGCAGCTTCGCCCGGGTGCACGTGCGTTCCGCCGCCCGTGGCCGGGCCGCGACCACCCCGACCACCGGTGGACCGCCCACCGGCGACCCGGCGGCGCAGGCGCTGGTCCGGGCCGTGTTGACCCAGCTGGCGGTGTTCCACGCCCCCGACGAACTGCTCGTCGCGGTCTGCGCCGGGCCCGAGCGCCGCGCCTGCTGGGAGTGGGTGAAGTGGCTCCCGCACGCCCACCATCCCGGCCGCACCGACGCGCTCGGCCCGGTACGCCTGGTCACCAGCTCGGCCGCCGAGTTGGAGTCGCTGCTGGCCGACGTCCTGGCCACCCGGTCCCGGTTCAGCCCGGCCGGCCCGGCCACCGACGGCCAGCACGTGGTGGTGGTCCTCGACGGCGGCGACCTGACCGGTGCCAGTGACCTGACCGGTGACGGCGGCATCGACGCGGTCACCGTGCTGGACCTGGACACCCCGCCGCCCCGACTGCTGGACCGGTACGCGTTGCTGCTCGAGTTGCACGGCCGGCGGCTGCACTCGCGGTCGTCCGACGGGCACGCCGAGGTGGGCACCGCCGACCAGCTGGACCTGGCCGACGCCGAGGCGGTCGCCCGACGGTTGGCACCGCTGCGGCTCGCCGGCGCGGCCCGTGGGCCGGACGCCCCGCTCCAGGCCGATCTGGGCCTCCCCGAGCTGCTCGGCCTCGGTGACCCGGAGAGCTTCACGGCGGAACAAGGCTGGTTGCCGCGCTCGGCACGGGACCGGTTGCGGGTGCCGATCGGGGTGGGCGCGGACGGCGGCGCCATCGAGCTGGACCTCAAGGAGTCCGCCCAGGACGGCATGGGCCCGCACGGCCTGCTCATCGGGGCGACCGGCTCCGGCAAGTCCGAGCTGCTCCGCACGCTGGTGCTGGGGCTCGCCGCCACGCACAGCTCCGAGCAGCTCAACTTCGTGCTCGTCGACTTCAAGGGTGGCGCCACCTTCACCTCGTTCGACCGGCTGCCGCACACCGCGGCCGTGATCACCAACCTGGCCGACGCGTTGCCCCTTGTCGATCGCATGGTGGACGCGATAAACGGGGAGTTGGTCCGCCGCCAGGAATTGCTGCGGCGGGCCGGCAACTTCGCCGGCGTGCGCGACTACGAGCGGGCCAGGGCGGCCGGCAGTCCCCTCGCCCCGCTGCCGTCGTTGCTGCTGATCTGCGACGAATTCTCGGAGCTGCTCTCCGCCAAGCCCGACTTCATCGACCTGTTCGTGCAGATCGGCCGGCTGGGCCGGTCGCTCGGCGTGCACCTGCTGCTCGCCAGCCAGCGCCTGGAGGAGGGCCGGCTCCGCGGGTTGGACACCCACCTCTCGTACCGGATCGGGTTGCGCACCTTCTCGGCGCTGGAGTCCCGGACGGTGCTCGGCGTGGCGGACGCGCACGAGTTGCCCCGCTCACCGGGCCACGGCTACCTGCGTGCCGGCACCGACCCGCTGGCCCGCTTCAAGGCCGCGTACGTCTCCGGTGCCGTCCGCCGTCGGACCGCTCCGGGCGGCGTCGCCGCCGAGGGGGGCGCGCGGCTGCTCACCTTCACCACCCACGTCGTACCGGTGCCCGAGCCGGCAGCACCGGTCGTACCCGTCGTGGCGGAGGAGGAGGGCAGCAGGACGCTGCTCGACCTGCTGGTGGACCGGCTCGTGGGGCAGGGCCCGCCGGCGCACCAGGTCTGGCTTCCGCCTCTCGGCCAGCCGCCCGCCCTGGACGAGCTGCTCGGCCAGGTCGAGGTGCACCCGAAACGCGGGCTGACCGTGGGCAACCCGGAGCTGCACGGGGCACTCGGCGTGCCGATGGCGGTGGTGGACAAACCGTTGGAGCAGCGCCGGGACCTGCTCTGGCTGGCGCTGGACGGCGCTGCCGGGCACGTCGCGGTGGTCGGTGCGCCGCAGAGCGGCAAGTCCACCGCCCTGCGCACGCTGATCTGCGCGCTGGCGCTCACTCACACACCGGCCGAGGTGCAGGTCTACTGCCTCGACTTCGGCGGCGGCGGGTTGGCCGCGCTGCGCGACCTTCCGCACGTCGGCGGGGTGACCGGCCGCGCCGACCCGACCGCCGTACGACGCACCGTCGGCGAGATGACCACCCTGCTGGTCGACCGGGAACGCCGCTTCGCCGAGCTGGGCGTGGAGTCGATGGCCGCGTACCGGCAGCGTCGAGCGGCAGCGGGGACGGCCGGGCAGCCGGGCACCGACCCGTACGGCGACGTGTTCCTGGTGATCGACGGGTGGACCACCATCCGCGGCGAGTACGACGACCTGGAACCACTCGTCACCGACCTGGCCACCCGGGGCCTGTCGTACGGGCTGCACGTGGTCGCCACCGGGCTGCGCTGGCTCGATTTCCGCCCGGCGATCCGGGACCTGTTCGGCTCCCGGCTGGAGCTGCGCCTCGGTGATCCGGCCGACTCGTTGGTGGCCCGGCGTGCGGCCGCCAACGTGCCGGAGCGCTCCGGTCGGGGGGTGACAGCGGAGGGCCTGCACTTCCTCACCGCGCTGCCCCAGCTCGGTACCGCCGGCGGAGACACCGCCGACCTGGTCAAGCGGGCCGCCGACGGGTGGGCGGGTGCTCCGGCGCCCCGGGTGCGGCTGCTCCCGCCGGTGCTGCCGTACGCCGATCTGGACCTCACCTCGACGACCGGGCTGCGGCTGCCGATCGGGATCGCGGAGGCGGACCTGCGCCCGGTGTCGCTCGACTTCACCACCGAGCCGCACTTCGTGGTCTTCGGGGACTCGGAGTGCGGCAAGTCGTCCTTCCTGCGCGCGCTGGCCACGTCGATCATCACCCGGTTCACTCCCGAGCAGGCCAGGGTGATCCTCGTCGACTATCGGCGCAGCCTGCTCGGCGCCATCGAGACGCCACACCTGATCGGGTACGGCACCGCGGCGGCGCACACCGCCGACCTGGTCGAGTCGGCCGCCGGCTACCTGGAACGGCGGGCTCCCGGGCCGGAGGTCACCCCGCAGCAGTTGCGGGACCGGTCCTGGTGGTCCGGGCCGGAGCTGTTCGTGCTGGTGGACGACTACGACCTGGTGGCGGCGGGGCCGGCGAACCCGTTGCGCGCACTGGAGGAGCACCTGCCGCACGCCCGCGACATCGGGCTGCACCTGGTGCTGGCCCGCCGGTCCGGTGGGGCGAGCCGGGCCCAGTACGAGCCGATCGTGCAGCGCCTGCGGGAGCTGTCCACGGCCGGCCTGGTGATGGCGGGCAGCCCTGAGGAGGGCGCACTCGTCGGGCCGGTGCGACCCGGACCGCTGCCGCCGGGGCGTGGTCGACTGGTCACCCGGCGGGAGGGCGTACGTCTCGTTCAGCTGGCACAACTGCCGCCGCAATGACCTGACTCGCCGGTTCTTCCCGTGACGGGTGGGGAAACCGGTAATCTCCGATCGTCATGGTTCCGTCGGGATGGATGGCTGAGGATGTGACTGGGGTGCGGTACAGCGGTCCGTCAGCGGCCCGACGAGCGACCGGCCGGGCGCTGCTCGGCGTGGCCGCGGCGCTTGCCGTCGTGGCCCCGACCGCGGCAGCCGTGCCCGTCGCCGCGCCCACGAACGGTGGACAGCTCGCCGGCGCGCCGATGGCGTTCGCCCCCGGTGACGCCGTCGCCCGCACTGATCAGGTCCGCGACGAACAGTGGCAGCTCGACGAGTTGCAGGCCGAGACGGCATGGCGCAGTTCGACCGGCCGGGGCGTGACAGTGGCGGTGGTCGACTCCGGAGTGGACGGCAACCACCCCGACCTGGTCGGCCAGGTGCTGCCCGGCAAGGACCTGGTCGGCCCCGGTGGTGCTCCTGGCCCGGATCCGGTGGGTCACGGCACCACGGTCGCCGGCCTGATCGCCGGGCGCAACGACGACAAGCGGGGTGTGGTCGGCCTGGCACCGGACGCCCGGATCCTGCCGGTCCGCGTGCTGGACGAGGAGAACCGTTACGACGACGCGCTGATCGTCGCCCAGGGGGTCCGCTGGGCGGTCGACAACGGCGCCCGCGTGATCAACCTGTCGCTGGGTGGCAGCGGCGACAGCCCGGCCCTGGCCGCCGCCCTGGACTACGCGTTCGTGCGGGACGTGGTCGTGGTCGCCTGCACCGGCAACCTGGCCACCTCCACCAGCACGAAGGTCTGGTACCCGGCTCGTGAGCCGGGTGTGATCGCGGTGTCCGGTCTGGAACGCAGCAGCGACAACCTGTGGTCCGGCTCGATCACCGGCCGGGCGACGGTGCTCACCGCTCCCGCCAGCGGGCTGGTCGGTGCCAAGCCGCCCGGCGGTTACTGGCGGGTGCAGGGCACCAGCTTCGCCGCGCCACTGGTGGCGGCGACCGCCGCGCTGGTCCGGTCCCGCTATCCGCAGATGCCCGCGGGTGAGGTGGTCAACCGGTTGTTGGCCACCGCCCGGGACGTGGGCCCGACCGGTCGGGACGACCGCTTCGGGTACGGGGTGGTCGACCCGGTGGCCGCGTTGACCGCTCAGGTGCCGCCGGTGACCACCAACCCGCTGGACGACCAGACGTCGCCAGGGGTAACCGGTTTCGGTCCGGCGCCCGGCTCGGCCGACGACGATCCGGTGGCCGGTGCCGGTAGCGATCCACTCGGTCTCGCCGCAGCCGGTCAGCAGAGCCGCTGGACGGCTCGGGCGGCGGGGGGTCAGGACACCTCCGCGCCGGAGCAACTGTGGACCACTGTCGTGCTCCTCGTCGCTCTGGTCGGCGGTGCGGCCCTGATGGTGCGCCGACTGCGTCAGCGGACCCGTTGATCGCGACCGACCGGCAGGCCTGACCGGCTGCCCGGCCGGGTAGAACCGACCCATGAGTACGCACCAGCCGCCCACC
>NZ_QGSY01000279.1 GCF_003857035.1 Micromonospora arida | reverse complement strand
GCCGTTGCAGTGCCGACCCCGTCGGCCAAGCCCTCCACCGCCCGGCCAAGTCGGCCGCCGGGCACCCCGTCGCCGCCGCCGCAGACCACACGGGCACCATCGGCCTCGGCATCCCCGGAAGCACGGGTCGCCTCGCCGCCATTGCCGGCACCGTCGACGCACGTACCGGCGACGGTGACCCGAAGCGGCGCTCGCGGCACGTCCGATGGCCGGGCGCCGGAGCAGGCACGGGCGACGATGACCGCCGTCACCGGACAGCGGCCCAACCCGCCCGCTCGTCCCGCACCGGGGCCGCCGGCGTTCGTGCTGGCGCTGGCGTCCGCACCGACCGGCGTCGGTGCCAGCGGTGCTGATCCACCCACGTCAACAGCCGCAGCTTCGCCGCCCACCTCGCCGCTGCGCCCAGGGCTCACCGTCACCGCCGTCGACAGGCGCGCTACCAGCCGTCCCGTCGAGCGGGGTCCTCCCCCGCCCCGACAACTCCTGATCACCCACTCGCGTCCACGACGTTGATCAGGAGAGGTTCATGGAAATCGCCGTTATCTGGATCCCCGCCCACATCGAGCCGTCGGAGCCCGCCGTCACAAGGTGCCTCAGCCACCTTCGCCGACACTCCTACCGATTCGCAGGAATCATGCGGGCCCCGTGGGAGACCGTCGAGCAGACGATGATCGACGGAGAGGTGGATGTCGTCGTCATCGCCGACTTCGCCCACCTCCCGCCGGATCGGTCCCCCCGGATCGAACTGGCCAGCGCCCCCGACGGCGACGAGGACCGAGCGGTTCCGGATTCACAGCTCAACTGACACCACGAAGCGCCCTGTCCACCATGGACGGGGCGCTTCGTCGACCTGGCGAGATCGTCGCCGAGCCCGGAGGACTACTCAGACGGCATGCCGTCGTACGGATCCCAGTGCACGGCATAACGGAGCAGCGATCGGGCCAGATCCTGGTTGGCCGCCGCCCATCTGGTGTCGAAGAGGAACCACTGGTCGAACCCGAAGAAGTCGTCGATGTATCGGGCGACCTGCACGATGTGCTGGTCCGACCGGATCAGCGAGCCGAGGGACGGCTCTGGGGTCATCATCTCCAGCGTCTCCCGGTGGATCTCGTCGTGGGCCCACAACCGGCCGATGTTGGCCGGCGACGGGTCGTATCCGGGCAGCCGCGCATAGCGCTCCAGCGCCATCCCAACGTCCTTCTCATCCGGCGCGGTGAGTGCCCGCAGCAGCCGAGCGTCGGGCGGCCAGAGCCGAGTGTCGGGCGCATCGACGGCCCGAAGACCAGCGGCAAGGCCCGGCAGAGTGAGGCCGGGGAAGACGAGGGCGCCGGCCAGGTCCAAATTCGTCTCAGCGTCGGATGGTTTCCAGCACAGCCGGACCGAGAAGACAGCGTCCGGACCGGGCGGAGCGATCCGTACGGTGCGGACCGGCACGCTGTGGCTGAAGGCCGCTCCGGGCGCTGCGGCGTCGCCGGGCAGCGGCCAGGTGTCATGCCGCATGAACGCGAACCGGTCCGGCGACGCGGCGAAGGCGTCATCGTCGACGAAGTAGTAGGCCAGATCCACCTCATCATCGTCGGTACGCACGCGCAGGGTGTGCGTGTCGAGCCTGATGAACGTGCCGTCGTCGTCACCCTCCACCCAGAGGTGCTCGTTGAGCAGGTCGCGCAGCTCGGCAACGCTCTGCGGCGGCGGCAGTTGCCGCTCCAGGGCCTCCTCGAAGATCGAGTCGAGACTGTAGACGTCACCGTCCAGTTCGCTCTCGACCCACCCTTGCGGGTCGTCGCGAGCCCAGCCACGACGAAACCAGTCGAGCACCGTCGCGTCGGGCAGTGTGACGACCCGCTTGCTGAGCGGCACTTCATCACGCCACCGGCACACGAAGTACATGCGGCGCACTCTAGGCGCGCGGTCCGACAGCGAAGCGGTGCCGACAGCGCGACGATCGCCACCCCGGCACAAGCCGTTGCGCGCGCCTGGACACGGTTCGGTCAGAATGTCGGGCGGCGGCGTCCTGGCGCCGACACCGCAACCGGTAGGGAGCAGAGCATCGGCAACTCCGACACGATCACCCTGTGGCGGCCCACCGGGCAGGCCGAACTCGACCTCGTGGCGGCGGCCGGCTGGCGGGCCTGGCCGCCACGACTGCCGGACCAGCCGATCTTCTACCCCGTGCTCAACCGCTGGTATGCCACGAAGATCGCCCGCGAATGGAACGTCCCCGCCCGAGGCGTCGGCTACGTCACCCGGTTTGACGTGCAACGTTCGTACCTCGACCACTACGAGGTCCAGCAGGCCGGCGGCCGCGACGTGCTGGAGTACTGGATTCCTGCCGAGGAGCTCGACGACCTCAACGCCCACATCGTCGGCACGATCATCACGGAGGCCGAGTACCGGGCCCCAGTCGACGATGAGGAGTTCACCGACGCGGAGAGGACCCTGGGCCGGGCGCTGCCCGACGTCTGGCGCACCTACCTCCAAGGTGAGTCGTGGTTCCGGCGCGGCTGGATGATCACCGACGCCTACGTGTGGCTCAACTCCCCCCGCGAGATGCTCGAGCAGCATGAGGGGTGGGACGAGGCCACCGTCGCGCACCCTGGTATCGCCATCATCGGCGGTGACAGCTCCAGAGAACAGCTCGTCCTCGACCTGCGCAGTGACCCCGCCCCGGTGCTGCTGGTCGACATCACCAGCGGCGGGTGGGAGAACGCCGTCCAGCAGGCAAACGACGTCCGCCAGCTCATCGAGCGCATCGAGGCGGGCACGTTCGCGTTCGACCTGGAGAACTGACGCCCGACCGACCGGGCAACGAGCACCCGGACCGGAACAGGGCGCCACCGCGAACCTGTGGATCAGGCCGCGACGGCCGCCCGAACGTCGTCGGCGGCGGCGCGCAGCCGAGCGGCGGCCTCCTCGGCGGTGCAGTTCGCCAGCAGCAGCACGATGGCCGTCTTGGCGTGCCCGTGCGCCGCCGCGAGCGCCCGCGCGGCCGTGTCGAGGTCGGTGTCGGCGGCTTCGGCGACGATCCGACGCGCCCGGTCGACGAGCTTCTCGTTCGTGGCGTTCATGTCCACCATCAGATTGCCGTAGACCTTCCCGAGCCGGGCCATCGTGGCGGTCGAGAGCATGTTGCAGACCAGCTTCTCGGCGGTGCCGGCCTTGAGCCGGGTGGAGCCGGTGAGCACCTCGGGGCCGGTGGGCACCTCGATGGCGACGTCGGCGTGCCGGCTGGTCACCGCGTCGGTGTTGCAGGCCACCGAGACGGTCGCCGCGCCGAGCGCGCGGGCGTGATCCAACCCACCGACCACGTACGGGGTACGGCCGCTGGCGGCGAGCCCGACCACCGTGTCGCGGGCGGTCAGGCCGACGGCGTCGAGGTCGGCGACGGCGCGGGTCGGGTCGTCCTCCGCGCCCTCCACGGCGACACCGAAGGCTCGTGCCCCGCCGGCGAGCAGACCGATGACCCGCTCGGGCGTCGTACCGAAGGTGGGTGGGATCTCGACGGCATCGAGCATGCCGATCCGCCCGCTGGTGCCCGCGCCGAGGTAGATCAGCCGTCCGCCCTGACGGAGCGACGCCACGATGACGTCGACGGCGGCGGCGATGTCCGGCACGGCCTGGCGGACGGCGTCAGCGACCGTCTGGTCCTCGTCGTTCATCGCGAGAAGCAACTCAGTGGGAGACATCCGGTCGAGGTCGCCGGTCTTGTCGTTGCGGGTCTCGGTGCCGAGGGTGCTGAGGTCCACGGGGTGCTCGTTCCTCTCGCTGGTGTGCAGTCGCCGGCCAGCGGGGAGAGGTGCTCCGGTTGCCCGGCGGCGGCTCGCCGTCGAGCGCGTCCTCGCGACCCGCCGCCGCGGCCAGGCCGAGGGCGCAGCTGCGAACAATCCCCGTATCAGCAGGCTGAAACCACAGCGTAACCAGCCCGGACGGGCGGTGGCAAAAAGTTTCGCGTTATGGTGGGACCACGTCGCTTATTGACACCCGCTGGTTTGGAGCGAGCCGTGCGTCAACTCGACCAGCCGGTTCCACCCGGCCCCAAAGACTCCGTACGACCATGGACGTACCGACGAGGTCGACGACGACGCGGCGGCGGCGCCCGCCGGCCGGCGTGAAGGAGGACGTGATGCGCGTGATCGGCCTGATGTCCGGAACCTCCTACGACGGCATCGAAGTCGCCGCGGCCGAGTTCGAGCTGAGCGGCGACACCCTGCGGATGCGACCGCTGGGCCGGCTCAGCCACCCGTACTCCGACGAGTTGCGCACGCAGATCGCCGCCGCCCTGCCGCCCGCGGCGACCACCACCGAGGCGATCTGCGTGCTGGACACCGGCATCGGCCAGGCCTTCGCCGAGGCCGGCGTGCGAGCCCTCGCCCAGCTGTGCGACGGCCAGGCCGACCTGGTGGTCTCGCACGGGCAGACCATGCACCACTGGGTCGACGCTGGCACGGTTCGGGGCACCCTCCAGCTGGGTCAGCCGGCCTGGATCGCGGAGGCCACCGGCCTTCCGGTCGTGTCCGACCTGCGCAGCCGCGACGTGGCCGCCGGCGGCCAGGGCGCTCCCCTGGTCGCTCTCTTCGACGCACTGCTGCTGGGTGGCCTGCCCGGCGTCCCGGCCGCGCTGAACCTGGGCGGCATCGCCAACATCACCGTCGTCGCGCCGGACGCGGACCCGCTCGCCTTCGACACCGGTCCGGCGAACGCGCTCCTCGACGCCGCCGCGCGCCACTTCAGCGGGGGCACCGAGGAGTACGACCGGGACGGGCGCGGGGCCGCCGCCGGGCAGGTGAATCCGGAGCTGCTGAGGCAGCTGCTCGACGAGCCGTACTACCGGCTGCCCGGCCCGAAGAGCACCGGGAAAGAGCTGTTCCACCTGCCCTACCTGCTCGCCGCCCTCGACGACGCGCCCACACCGGACCCGCAGGACGTGTTGGCCACGCTCACCCGGCTGACGGCGGTCACGGTGGCCGGCGCCTGCCGCGACCACGGCGTCACCCGGCTCGTCGTCTCCGGCGGCGGCGCACACAACCCGACGCTGCTGCGCATGATCGCCGAGGAGCTTTCCGGCGTCCAGCTGTCCTCCAGCGACGACCTGGGCGTCGCGTCGGACGCCAAGGAGGCGCTGGCCTTCGCGCTGCTGGGCTACCTCACCGTGCACGGGCTGCCGGGCACCCTGCCCTCGGGCACCGGCGCGCGGCACGCCTCGGTGCTCGGCAGCATCACCCCCGGCCGGCAGCCACTGCGGCTGCCGGCTCCGGCCAGCACCGGTCCCCGCCGACTGCTGATCGCCGGCCGTCCCGCCGTGCCGCCGGTGGCCGGCTGACCACGCTCCGGGAGGATCCGTCGATGAGACCCGTCGTACCCGTACCGTCGCCGACCGCGGCCGGTGCTCGCGCCCGCGCGGTCGCCGAGCTGCTGCGTTCGCGCCTCGATGATCCGAGCCGGGCCAGCGCCGAGCTGCCCCGAAGGCTGGCGGCGGCGCACGACGCCTCGCCGTACCTGTTCGAGCCGCAGGCCGTGGTTCGCGCCGCCTCGGCCGCCGAGGTGGGGGCGCTGATGGCCGGCGCCCGGGAGGCCGGCGTGCCGCTGACCCTGCGTGGCGGCGGCACCAGCCTCGCCGGGCAGGCCGGCGGCGCGGGCGTGCTGGTCGACGTGCGCACCGACTGGCGGCACGCCGAGGTCCTCGACGACGGCCGCCGCATCCGGCTCCAGCCGGGCCTGACCATCCGGCAGGCCAACGCCCGGCTGGCCCGCTACCGACGCCGGCTCGGCCCGGACCCGGCCAGCGAGGCCGCCTGCACGGTGGGCGGGATGGTGGCCAACAATTCCAGCGGGATGACCTGCGGCACCACCGACAACGCGTACCGCACCATGGAGTCGCTGCGCTTCGTGCTCCCGTCCGGCACCGTCGTCGACTCCGGCGCCCGCGACGCCGACGACCGGCTGCGGGCCGACGAGCCCGAGCTGCACGCCGGGCTGCTGCGCCTGCGCGATCGGGTGCGATCCACACCGGGTTCGCGCGCCACCATCGAGCGGTTGTTCGCGATGAAGAACACCATGGGGTACGGGCTGAACTCGCTGCTCGACCACAGCACCCCGGTCGAGATGCTCGCCCACCTGATGATCGGCAGCGAGGGCACGCTCGGCTTCGTGGCCGAGGCAGTCTTCCGTACCGTCGAGATCCACGACCACGCCGCCACCGGCCTGCTGATCCTGCCCGGTCTCACCGACGCCACCGACGCGCTGCCGGCTCTGCTCGCCGCCGGCGCCCGTACCGCCGAGCTGCTCGACGCGGCCGCGCTGCGGGTCAGCCAGCGCGACCCGGGTGCGAGCCCGGCCCTGCGCGGGTTGACGGTCACCGGCCACGCCGCGCTGCTGGTGGAGTTCGCCGAGCACAGCGCGGAGCAGTTGGCCGCGACGCTGGCCGACGCCCGGCCCGTACTCGACCGGCTGCGGGCCGTCACCGGCACCGAGCTGACCCGCGACCCGCGCGAACGGGCCAACCTCTGGCACCTGCGCAAGGGCCTCTACACCGCCGTCGCCGGGGCCCGTCCGCCCGGCACCACGGCCCTGCTGGAGGACGTCGCGGTGCCGATGCCGCGCCTGACCGGCACCTGCGACGGGCTGATCCGTCTGTTCGACCGGCACGGCTACCCGGACGCGGTGATCTTCGGACACGCCCGGGACGGCAACCTGCACTTCATGCTCACCCAGTCCTTCGACACCCCGGCCGAGATCGACCGCTACGCCCGGTTCACCGACGACATGGTCGACCTGGTGCTCGCCGAGGGCGGAACACTCAAGGCGGAGCACGGCACCGGTCGGGCCATGGCACCCTTCGTCCGCCGGCAGTACGGCGACGAGCTGTACGACGTGATGCGCGAACTCAAGCGGTTGGGCGACCCGAGCGGGCTGCTCAACCCCGGTGTGCTGCTCAACGACGACCCGACAGTGCACCTGCGGCAGCTCAAGGCCGTCCCGACGGTCGACCCCGAGCTGGACGCCTGCGTCGAGTGTGGCTACTGCGAGCCGGTCTGCCCCACCGCCGACGTCACCACCACGCCCCGGCAGCGCATCGTCCTGCAACGGCAGATCGCCCTCGCCACCGCCGCCGGCGACGAGGAGCGCCGCCGGGAGCTGACCGCCGACTACGAGTACGCCGCGGTGGACAGTTGCGCCGCGGACAGCCTCTGCGTCACCGCCTGCCCGGTCGGCATCGACACCGGGGCGGCGATGAAGCGGCTGCGCGCCGAGCGGCACACCCCTCGCGCCCAGCGCACCGCCCGCACTGCCGCGCGGCACTGGAAGGCCGCCGTGGCCGGCGTCCGGATGGGGCTGACCGCCGCGCACGCCGTGCCGACGCCGGTGACCCGCGCCGCCACCGGGATGATCCGTGGGCTCGGCGCCACCGAACTCGTGCCGCTGTGGAGCGACGACATGCCGCGCGCCGGCGCGCCCCGCCCCGCCCCGCGTAGTGCGCCGGACGCCCAGGCGGTGTTCTTCGCGGCCTGCGTCGGCAGCCTCTTCGCACCTGAGGACGGCTCGTCCGGCGGTTCGGCTGCGGCGTTCCTGCGCCTCTGCGAACTGGCGGGGGTGCCGCTCGTCGTACCGACCGGCACTGCGGGTCTGTGCTGCGGAACCCCGTGGCAGTCCAAGGGCTACCCCGCCGGTCACCGGGAGATGGCCGAGCGGACCCTGGCCGCGCTCTGGGCGGCCAGCGACGAGGGTCGCCTGCCCGTCGTGTGCGACGCATCATCGTGCACGCACGGCCTGACGCAGCTGACCTCCGCGCTGGCCGAGGAGGACCGGGCACGGTACGGCGCGCTGCGCTTCGTCGACAGCGTGACCTTCACCGCCGAGCATCTCCTGCCGGCGCTGCCGCAGCCCCGGCGACTCGGCTCGCTGGCCCTGCATCCCACCTGCTCCACTGTGCACCTCGGCGGCATCGACGACCTGCGCGCGGTGGCCGGGGCCGTCGCCGACACCGTCACGGTGCCGGACAGTTGGGGGTGCTGCGCCTTCGCCGGTGACCGGGGGCTGCTGCACCCCGAGGTCACCGCCGGCGCCACCGCGGCGCAGGCCGCCGAGATCAACCAGCGCGACCACGACGCGTACGCCTCCTGCAACCGCACCTGCGAGATGGGCATGAGCCGGGCCACCGGCCAGCCGTACCGGCATGTGCTCGAGGTGCTCGTCGAGGCGGTCGAGCCGCCGGCGTAGCCGGTGCCGTAACCGTGACAGCGCCGCCCGCCGCAGATCTGCGGCGGGCGGCGCTGTTGGTGCCTTATCTCAGGAGAGCGCGATGTCGCGGTAGTAGTAGCGCAGGATCGCCTGGTAGTTCTTGCCCTCGTTGGCGAGATCACGCGAGCCGTACTGCGACAGCCAGTCCCCGTCCACCCAGCCACCGCACGCGGTCGTCGTCGCGCAGTAGTGCGCCCGCAGGATGTTGCCGCTGCGGGTCATCCGGGCCGACCAGGTCCGGTCCACCGCCGCGGACGTCGACGACACCGCCGACGACGGCCGGTAGACCTGGTCGCCGGTGTCGTCCCGAACGTCGTAGCACTGTCCACCGGACGTCTTCCGGGTCGAGTGCAGTGCCCAGTACCAGCCGTAGCTCTTGACGGCCATCGCACCCGCGTCCAGCGAGGCGGCCGGCCAGCTCGTCACCCACTCGTTCGGGAGGACGTTCTTGACGTACGTCTTGAAGTCGACCCGGTCGACCCGCCCGAGACTGACCCGGTAGACGAGGATGGTGCTCGGCAGTTTGCTGTTGGTGCCGTCGGTGCTACAGCCCGTCGGCCCGCTCAGCACCTCGTGGGAGGCGTTGTTGTTCTTCAGCGTGGCGTTGAGGTTGCTCTTCGCCCCGGACGCGAAGTCCTGGGTCGCACCGGCGAAGTTGCTGTTGAAGTAGACCCGCACCGTCTTGCCGGTGCGGTTCCACACCGACGCGGCGTTGTTCTTCACGCACAGGCCCTTGCCGCTGCCCGCGCCCTTGAAGTCGTAGCAGGTCGGTTGGGTCGTGCCGTAGTCGTCCAGTGAGTCGGTGAAGTCCGAGACCGAGCCCGCCTGGTTGCTGTTGTAGTAGTAGCAGAACTCGCCGCTGTCGCAGGTTCCGTCCCGTGTGGCCGCCGCTGCCGGCGAGGCGACACTCAGGATCGAGGTGGACATGGCGAGGACGGCGCCGACGATGGCGAGGCCCTTACGGATGTTCATGATGTCCTACTTCTCGTTGTAGCCCTGGGAGTTCCAGAACGCGGTCGGGTCGGCGTTGTCCAGGGTGGAGTCCCCGACGCTGACGGCCGCGTGGGTCTGCCGGCCGGCCCGGACCTCGATGTGGGTGTGCGCGCCCGAGCTGGAGGACACCCCGTGCCACGACTCATCGGCGATGATCTCGCCCTTGCTGATGGCGTCGCCCACGCTCACCCCGGATTTCGGCGCGGTGTGCAGGTAGATCACCGACTTGTTGAGCGAGGAGTTGTAGACGGAGATCGTGGACAGGCCGCCGCTACCGGTGGCGCCCCGCGCGACGTAGATGACCGTTCCGGAGACCAGGGCGCGCACGTCCGAGCCGACGCTGCGGGCGATGTCGATGCCCTCGTGCCGGCCGGGCGTGGTGGTGTAGCCGTCGAAGCCGCACGTGACAGTGCCGCCGCTGGCCTGGTACAGGGCGTACGACAGGTTCGTGCGGGTCGACGGCGAGAACTGGTGCGAGGCGTTGTTGTTCTTCAGCGTGGCGTTGAGGTTGGTCTTCGCGCCGGCCGCGAAGTCCTGGTAAGAACCGGCGTAGCCGCTGTTGTAGTAGACGCGTACGGTCTTGGTGCTGCGGTTCCAGACCGAGGCGGCCTCGTTCTTGATGCACAGGCCCTTGCCGGCGCCGGCGCCCTTGAAGTCGTAGCACGAGGGCTGCTCGGTGCCGTAGTCGTCGAGCGAGCCGGTGAAGTCCGAGACCGATCCCGCGTTGTCACTGTTGTAGTAGTAGCAGAACTCGCCGCTGTCGCAGACCCCGTCGCGGGCCGCCGCCGACGCTGGCGATGCGACGCTGAGGATCGAGGTGCTCGCGGCCAGCGCGACGCCGACGGCGGCGAGGCTCTTACGGATGTTCATGGTGTCCTTTCCAAAACGGTGAGGGGTGCGGGTCACTGCCCGCGCTGGTACTGCTCCCAGGTCCTGATCGGGACCTGGGGGCCGTCGTCCGGTCCCTGGTTGGCCAGGCCGTTCATGCCGAGGTGGTAGTCGCCGACCTGGTGCTGCGCCTGGCTGGACAGGTCCGTGTCGTTGATCGCCGTGGCGTGGATGTGCCACGGCCAGTCGCCCTGATTCGGGTTGCGGACCCAGGCCGCGAAGCCGACCTTGCGCAGCGCCCGGGCGACGGCGGTGCGCTTGGCCGCGGTCATGCCGGTGACAGCGATGTCCACCACACCCCCGCCGTCGTGCGTACCGGCCGAGGTGGGGTCGCCCCCGGGGTTGTACGAGCCCTGGTCGAGCGCCAGGGTGTAGCCGAGCAGACGCTGCGCCTCGGCCAACATCGCCTGCGTACGGGCGTTGACGACGTACCCGTCACGCGGGACCTTCGCGCCCGGGCCGATCGTGTTGGCGACCGTGTAGCGGTTCTGCCCGAGTTTCGTCAGTGACGTCGTGCCGGGCAGCCCGTTCGCGGCCAGCCCCGTGTAGCCGAGCGAACGCTGGTAGGCGGCGTACGCCGAGACGGTCACGGTGCCGAAGTAACCGTCGACCCACTGCGCGTTGAGCAGTCCCTGCGCCTGCAACGCCTGCTCGACGGCGAGCACGGAACTCTTCGCACCCGGGGTCAGTGTGTTGTCGGCCCGGCGGGGGTCGATCTGGGCGGCCAGGACGGTGGCCTCCATGTCCACGACCGGCCGCGCGGCCGCGGTGACGGTTCGCTGCGCTGTGGCGCCGGATGTCGCGGCCCACGCGTGGGCCGGGACGCCGACTGCCACGCAGAGCGCGGCGAGCCCGACGGATAACCAGGGACGGCGCAAGGTCGATCCTCCTCGCAGTTGGTGAGTCGTTCGGAACGGACATCACCTTGCGAGAATCGGCCTGCTGTTCGGTACCCCTGCTGTGCTGTCAGATCCGTCAGGACGGCAGCGACCTCGATGGATGTGCTGTTGTCAGCTTTGGTGGCACCCGGGAGCTGACATCGAGCGATCGCCGCTCTGACACCGGTCCGGGCGCCCGGAAGCGCACTCAGGCGGTGACGGTGACCATGAAATACACCGGCCGGCGGGTGGGGAAGAACTCCTGCCCGTTCTCGTCGACCATCTTCCAGCTCACCCAGCACTTCCCCGGGCGGCTCGGCGCGGTGACCTCAACACTGATCATCACCTGCTCGTCAGGTGGTGTGTCACCGATCGCCACCCGATCCGGCACCTGGCAACCGTCGGCGTCGGCGGTCGGGTTGGTCCGCGCCAGGAAACGGTTGTGCCAGGCGACCTTCCCCACGTTCTTGAGGGCCCACACCTTGACGAACTGGGAGTTCACCCGCACCCGGGTGCCGTCGGGAATGGTGACGTCGGCGATGAACTTGCTCGAGTCGCCGGGGATCAGCGCGTCCGAGAACGCCGACGCTGACGGCGACACGGGCGGTGTGGACGACGCCGCCACGGTGCCGGGGTCGTCCCGGGACGACCGGCCGCGGACGATGACGCCCAGCACGGCGACCATCGCCACCACCAGGACCACGGCGGCGGCGGCGAGCCACGGCAACCGGTGCCGCCGTCCCCTCGTGACGTCCTGGTCGGTCGGCGGATAGTCAGTGTTCCGCAGCGGGTTCTGCCGCTCCGGCGACGGCACGGTAACGACGGACACGACGGGCCCGTTCGTCTCCGGGGCGCGGGTCCCGGTGTCGGACTTCATTTCACCCGTGGTGATCTGGGTGTCGGCGCCGGTCGGGGAATCGGTGCTGGCCGGGGCGGTGTCGCCGTCTTCTGAACCGTGGACGGACGCGGGACGCTGCGCGTCCTCCCAGCGACGCCGCCACTGGGCCTCGTCCGCCTCGCAGGCTCGGACGAACTCCCGGACCGTTTCCCAGGACGGGAACCTGGTGCCGGCTGCGGCCTCGTGCAGTGTGGTGTGCGAGATCCGGCCCGAGCGTCCGGCCATCTTCCGGAACGACGGGTCACCCACGCTGGTCCGTAAGGTCCGAAGCTGTTCGGCGAACCTCTCGGCCGCCTGTCTGTCCTGAAGCGACTGGGCGGCGGCACGCTGGTCCTTCATCACTCCCCCATGTCAGACGACGTCATCAGGCGTTGTCAGAGCGTGTCAGAGGGTACCGAACGGGACAAGGCCGCCATCAATGTGGTGCATCGACGACACCGGGCGCCACGGTCCCGGTGCATTGAAGGAGGTCACCATGAGAAACCTTTCCCGCCGCAGCGTACGCATCCTCGCGGCCGCCGGTCTCGCTGTGCCCGCGACGCTGGCGTTCGCCGGACCCGCGCACGCCGAGACCAACCCGCGCTGCGTCGACTCGGTCCAGATCGGCGCCACCGCGTACGTCACCGTCGGCGGTCAGACCGCGGCATCGGTCAAGCAGTACAAGGGCTGCGGCAAGAACTACGCCTACACGTACGTGTGGCAGCAGTACCGGGCCAGCCACGGCTCGTACCAGGTCTGCACCTCCATCGTTACCGGAAGCACGCTGCGCGACCTGCAGTGTTCCAGTGGTCCGGAGGTCTGGTCCCTGGGCGCGAACACGCTGTCGGTGTGCACCCGGGCCCTCGGCGGCATCTCGGACGTGGCGCAGAAGGAGACCGAGGTGCGCTGCTGACCCGACAGGGTCGACGTTTCCCGGCGGGGCGCTGACACGGTCAGCGCCCCGCTTCGTTCCGATCTCGCGTCAAGGGCAGGGCGTCCGCGCGCAAACGTCGACGACCTCGCCGGTGAGCAGGAAGACCGCCTTCTGTTTCTGGGCTCCGGCCTGGGCGCGGGGGAACTCGTGCGGATCGTCGCCGTACTCCGGCCCGGCCGGGGCAAGGTTGGTCGGCGGTGGCGCGTAGGCCGCGCCGCTGTTCCAGATCACGATCGCCGAGCCGGTGTACGGGTAGCGGCGGATCGGCGCGATGCCCCAGTACGGCCGCACATCCAGTGACCAGCCGTCGGCGAGCGCGGGGGTGTGCAGGCGCGCGCCGATGGTGCGCGCCTGCACCTCCGCCGCCGCCGGCGAGACCTGCTGGTCGCCGAAGGCCACGTGCATCAGCACCTGGTGCGCCGGGGTGCGCGGTAGTGGTCGGTCGGTCATGTGCTGGGCGTACCCGTTGGCCTCGGACCGGTCCCACAACATCTGCAGCAGCGCGAGGACCAGTTGTTGGTCGACCTTGTCCGGGTAGTAGCCGTCCAGCACGGTCTGGAACGGTGCGAAGTCCACGCTGCGTTGCAGCAGCGTGGAGTAGTTCATCGCCGGTACGCCGAGCACCGACCGGGTCCAGTCCTGGGCGATGGCGGTGAGCGCACCTCCGTTGATGCCGCCCTGACTGTTGCCGTCGTAGTGCAGCCCGCCGACGCGATTGATCAGCGGCCGGGCGGTGGCGTCCCGGAACGCCGGGTGGGCGGCGAACCCCGCCGGGTGGATCATCGCGCGACCCAGGAAGAGGAAATTCAGGAAGCTCTGCTGCAACCGGTCCGCCACCGCGGGGAAGACACTGAGGTCGGTGAAGGCGTTGGCCACGAAGGGAACGTCGGCGGCGGCCATGCCGATCCAGCTGGTCGCGCAGAAGGTGAAGTTGTGGGTGTTCGACATCGTCCTGACGTTGCCGGCGTTGATCTCGGTCGGTCGGCCGAGCAGTCCGTGGCCGTAGAGCGAGAGGTGGGCCGGCCGCGCGGCCGAGGCACTGCGCGGAATGTTGCAGACGAAGTCCGCCGCCACCGTCGCGCCGGACGGCGTGGGCAGGGCGTTCGGCGTGGGCGGCGTCCCGGCGCCGCCGGCCGGCCCGTAGTGCAGGCGGGAGCCGGGCCCGCCGTCGCCGGTCAGATAGGACGGTACGCCGATGGTGCCGCTGACCTGCCGGGCGATCAGCGGGTCCTGCTCCGGTGAATAGTCGGCCACCTGGGTGACGGTGACCGGCGGCGCGGCCCGGCCGAGGTCGGCGAAGGCGCCGTCCCGGACCGCCAACATCCGCCCGGTCAGCCCGTGCCGGCTGGCCACCGTGAAGTCCCAGGCCAGGTAGAGGCTGTGCCGCTTGACGCCGGTCCGGCTCAGCTCGGCGACGTTCCGCCTCAGTTGCGGCCCCCGCGCGTCACGCTGTTTGAGGCCGGCACCGGTCAGGTACGTCGTGAACGCCTTCGGCGCCGGAATCAACGCCCCGTTGCCGTCCCGCAGACCGCGCAACCCGACGACGTAGCGGGTGCCCTCGGCCAGCGCCACCGCCGGCCGGATGATCAGCAGCTGCCGGTCGGGCTGGCCGGCGGCGTGCGCGTCCAACTCGGCCCAGTACGGCGTGCGCTCACCCGTCCGGGTGTTGAGCAGCACGATCGGCGCGTTCGGCGCCAGCGAGTGGCCGATGTCGGTGACCGGCGCGATCCCGCTCGCCGCGGCGTCGAGGCCGGGTACGCGCACCAGGATCGGTGAGCCTGGACTGAACCCGTCCTGCCGGTTCCACTCGGTCGGGTCGATCGGGGTTCCCTGCACGTTGGCGGGCATCGCGGCGGCGGGGAACCGCACCCGCTTGCCGGTCGGGCTGCTCCGGTCCGGCACGGTGAAGTAGTCGTTCGGGAACGGCAGCAGGCAGGCGGTCGGGTCGATCGGGTCGCAGGACGGGCGCCCGGTCGGTGCGGGAGTCGTTGGCGGTGCGGCAGGGGCCGCCGTGCCGAGCAGGACGGCGCCTGCTGTCACCAGCACGGACACGGCCAGACGGAGCCCTCTGGAGGTGGTCACACGCATCTCCTTCGATGCTGGACGGCGGATCGATGAGTGGTGTTCTTCCTACGCTCGTGAAAGAAACTCAGCAAGCGATCCCCGACCCCGTGAGGGCAACATGCTTGCGGCCGGTGGCTGGCAGCCCATCACGCTCTGGCTGCCGGCCACCGGCCGCAAACGCCGACTCACGGGAAGGTCAGTCGGTGATCACCGGCCAGGCGTAGGCGAGCAGGGCACAGGCGGCACCCAGAAGCGCGAGCGAGACACCCCTCGTGGGCAGCGGCAGAGCAGCAAGCACGATCAGGATGACGGCGACGATGTAGAGAAATGCCTGGACCGACATGGTGCTCTCCTCGATCAGGGGTAGCGGGCGGCTGACGTCATCCGCGAGATGCCCTCGGGCGTGATCTCGGAAACCCTCCTGCCGATCACGGTTCGGCCCACAGTGGCACGTGCGGCTCCCCCGGTGGAGTGCCTACGCCTGGAGAAGAAGCGCCTCGGCGCCCACCGGTCGGAAACCCGCCGCCTGGAAGGCGCGCACACTGCGCGCGTTGCCGGCGGCCTGCTGGGCCCAGATTGGCTGGCCGTCGGGCACCAGATGGCGGGCGGCCGTCGCCAGCGCCCTTCCCAGACCCCGGTGGCGACACTCGTCGTCGACCTCTATCGCCGCCTCCCAACGACCGGCTACCCCGCGGCCGAGCACGACCACCCCACCCTCGGCGGCCCAGACGCGGATGTCGTTACGACGCCGACGTGCCCTGACCTCTCGAGGATGATCGGCGTCCGCCAGCTCAGCCAGGTGCAATGGAGGTGGCCCGTCAAGGCTGCCCGCCACGGTCAGCAGGTCGATCGTGTCCATGGAGCGCCGGGTGCGGTCGAGCAGCGCCCCCAGGAAACGCGGATTCATCGTGGCCGCCAGGGAGTCGCAGTCGACAGTCGCCAGCGTACGGCGTACCCACTGGGGGTCTTCGTCGGTGAACACGACCGAGTGCCCAGTGAAGGCGATGACTCCGGCGTCGCGGCGGCTTGGCTGTGGCACCACTGTGGTCCCGCCGTCCGACGGCGGGAAGTGCCCGTGCGCCGCCGCGTCCAGGATGTCCGTCAACCTGCGGTCCATGATCGCCTCTCCCTCGGTCTCCGACCGCGCAGCTGCCGAGGGTGGACGCGGCGATTCGCCTCCCGCCCCTTGCCACGGCGCGGGCAGACAGTGTTCAGACATCCTCCCGGGTGAGGTGAGCAGCTGTGGGCCCGCCGTACCGTGAAGAAGGATCAATGACGATCAAGGGTGTGACCCCGGCTTCCGGGTCACACCCTTGACACATTCGCTGATCTGGACGGGCACCGCTGACGGTCCCCGGCCGCGACCTCCGAGGGTCAGCAGCCGATCCGGCTGGACCCCAGCGCGACGTCGTCGTACCAGAGGGTGTCGGCCCCGCCGCCGTAGCTCTCCCAGCCCAGCTTCAGGTCGGTGAGCTGCGGCCGCCAGGTGCGGTTGTACCACTGGCCGTCGATGTCGTGCGTCGGCGCGCCGTCCGCGGTCAGCCCGGCGACGGCGGTGCCGTCCACCCAGGTACGCAGCTGACCGGCCGCGCCGTCCACCATGAACTCGACGCAGGTCCACCGGTTGGTGGGCAATGGCAGGCTCTGCGCCACCCCGGCCGGGCTCTGCTCGGGCAGGGTCGCGTCGTCGGAGGCGCGGTTCCACTGCAACGCGCCGTTCTGGCCACCCAACCGCAGGTCCTTGTTGCCGTCGGCGGCGTCGGCCATCGCCATCATCGTGGTGTGTTCGGTGGGTTGGCCGGTGGTGTGCCGGACCCAGACCCGGCCGTATCGGACGGTGCCCACGCTGCCGAGGTTCTTCGTGGACCTGATGAAGACGTGGTTGCAGTACCCGGCGGCGCCGTTGATCCGAACCGACCGGCTGCCGCTGTGCGTGGTCGCCGTGTCGATGGTGGCGGTACCCGCCCCGGAACAGTCCGGGCTCACCACGGCCCAGTCACCGGACGGCGTCGAACCGGTCTGGCCCTCGAAGCCGTCGCAGAGCACCGCTCCGGCACACCCGGTCGGCGGCTCGGTGGTGGGCTGCGGGGTGGTCGGCGG
>NZ_QGSY01000278.1 GCF_003857035.1 Micromonospora arida | reverse complement strand
CCACCCCACCACCGCCGCCCACCCTGGCCGCCGGCCCGGTGTCGGTGAGCTTCAAGGGCGAGTTCTTCTCGTGGGCCCTGCTGGACCGGACGACGGGCAAGATCTCCGGGTCGCCGAACATGACCGCGACCAGCTCCACCGAATCGATGATCAAGGCGTGGATCGTCTCCGACTACCTGCGACAGCTCGGCGACAAGGAGCCGCCCGCAGCGATGAAGGAGGCCGCTCGACTCGCCATCGTCGACAGCAACGACGGAGCGGCCAACAAGGTCCACGCCGCTGCGGGTGGCTCCTACAAGCCCTCGTCGAGCAGCGTCCCCGACGCGGTGATCCAGCGGGCTATCAAGATCTGCGGGCTGACCGACACCAAGCGCGGCAACGTCAAGCCGTACACCGGCTACTGGAGCTTCACCCGGATGTCCCCCCGCGACGCGGTAAGGGTCGGCGACTGCATCGCCGACGGCAAGGCTGCCGGCCCGAAGTGGACCAAGTGGGTGCTGGACCAGATGAGCAAGGTCAAGGGCACCACCGCGGCCAAGGACCAGCGGGTCTCCTCCGGTGGTGGCCGCTGGGGGATCATCGACGGCCTACCCAAGTCGATCACCGCTCAGGGGCCGGTCAGCATCAAGAACGGCTGGACCCCCATCTACGGCGACGGCAACTGGCACGTCAACTGCCTCGCCGTCACCAGCAAGTGGAGCCTCGCGGTGATGCTGCGCTACCCGATCAGGACCGGTCTGGACTACGGCGCGAAGGTCTGCGCCAGTGTGGCCACCCAACTGGTCACCCCGCAGCCGGGCGCCGCCCTCAAGGTGCCGCAGCAGCCGGTCGGAAAGCTCTGATGGCCGGCAACCGTCGGGTCGACCGCCGTAACGGCGGCGAGGCCTCTCCGATTCGGCTGATCGCCGTCGCGGTCATCCTGATCGGGCTGGTCCTGGTGTCGCTGCGGCTGCTGCCCGGCTCGCCGTTCGAGTCGTCCGCCGCGGCCAAGTGGGGCGACGCGGGCTCCGGCACCAGCGACCGCCCAACCGGCGCCGGCACCGACCGCAGCGCCCGCCAGCCGTCCTCGCCGTCACCGAGCCCCAGCCCGTCGCTGGAGCCGCTGCCCTTCGTGGCGAAGAACCTCGATCTGGACATCAAGGGCTGGTACTCCTGGAGCGTCCTCGACCGCCGGACCGGAAAGATCATCGGTTCGAAGAACATGGGCGAGACCAGCACGACCGCCTCGATGATCAAGGCCTGGATCGTCGCCGACTACCTGCGTCGCGCGGCCGACGCCGGCCAGACCCCGAGCGACGCGAAGCTCGCCGACGCGACGCGGATCATCCGGGACAGCGACAACACCCGGGCCGAACAGTTCTACAACCTGGTCGGCCGGGATGCCTCGATCAAGCGACTGATCTCCATGTGCAAGTTGACCGACAGCAGCGTCGCCCCCGACAAGGGTTGGAGCCGGACCGCGCTCTCCCCCCGGGACACCGCCCGGATGGGCAACTGCATCGTCACCGGCACGGCCGCCGGGCCGAAGTGGACCAAGTGGCTGCTCAACGAGATGAAGCTGGTTCGCGGTGCCGGCGACTTCGGCATCCGCAAGGCCTTCCCGGCGGCGGAGCAGAAGAAGATCGCCATCAAGAACGGGTGGATCGACCGGACCAAGGAGCAGGAGATGCACATCAACTGCCTGGCCATCGGTGACACCTGGACGATGGGCGTGATGGTCAAGTACCCGATCAACATGGGCTACGACTACGGCATGAAGAACTGCGAGAAGATCACCGAGGCACTGCTCCGCCCCGGCACCTGAGCCCCTCAGACTGACGCCGGGCGCTCTGACCCGAGGTTTTGGCGGGCCTCGATTGTGCCCGACCCTGCGTATTGACGGGCCCGACGTACTGACGGGCCCGGCGTACTGACGGGCCCGGCGTACTGACGGGCCCGACGGTGGCGGTCAGCCGGCGAAGAACTCCGGGCCGCCTTCCGGCAGCGCCGGGGCCTCGCCGATGGCGGCGGCCCGCCGGGCCCACTCGCGCAGCCCGGCGACCTGCCGGTCGCCAAGGGAGAAGTCGAGGGTCCGGAAGTACGTGGCCAGCGTCGCTGCGTCGAAGGTCTCCCAGCGAGCAGCCGCCTCGGCGACCTGGTCCAACTCCGCCAGGCAGAGATCCCGCGAGCGCAGGAAGGCCTCGTGCACCTCCTTCACCAGGCCCGGGTGGGCGGCGGCGAAGTCACGGCGGACCGCCCAGACGGCGAAGACCATCGGCAGCCCGGTCCACTCCCGCCACGCCTGCCCGAGGTCGGTGACCGTGAGGCCCTTCTGCGGTGCCTCGTAGTACGCCCGCAGCGCCACGTCCCCGATCAGCACGGCGGCGTCGGCCTCCAGCAGCATCTGGGTCAGGTCCGGCGGGCAGCGGAAGTACTCGGGCCGCACGTTGTACTGCTCGGCGAGCAGCAGCTGAGCCAGCATGACCCCGGTCCGCGAGGTCGAGCCGAGCGCCACCCGGGCGCCGTCCAACTCGCCGAGGGGACGGGTGGAGACCATGTTGACCGAGAGCACCGGTCCGTCACTGCCCACCGCCAGGTCCGGCAGGAGCAGCAGCTCGTCGGCGTGCTTCAGATACTCCAACAGCGTGATCGGGCCGATGTCGAGGTCGCCGGCGACCAGCGCCGCGCTCAACCGGTCCGGCGAGTCCTTGTGCAGATCGACGTCGAGCAGGGCACCGGAGCGCATCAGACCCCAGTAGATCGGCAGGCAGTTCAGGAACTGGATGTGCCCGACCCGCGGGCGTGCGATGCGCTCAGCCATGGCCCGACCGTATCCCCGGCGGCTGGCTCCGGCTCGGCGGGCCGGCCCGGAGTGGCCAAGCCCGCACTTGACGCCCGTCGTGCCGCCCCGGTTACGAACGGCACGAAGACCAGCACCACCAGCAGCCCGACCACACCGGCACCGGCGATCAGCGGCCGAGGCGGAACGACCGCGAGCAACGCCCCGCCGATCAGGAAGCCCGCCATCGAGCCACCCTGCACCGCCGCGCCGTAGCTGGCGTACGCCCGGGCGCGCATCGCCTCCGGTACCCGCCGAGCGGTGAGCAGGTTGGCGAAGACGTTCTCGCCACCGTTGGCCGCACCACCCACCAGCCAGAGCGGCACCAACACACCTGCCGCCGGCACCGTCGCCGCGAGCAACACCATCAGGCTGCACACGGCCAGGGTGGCCAGCACCCCGCGTACCAACGCGGCGTCGTCGTCGAGCCGCCTGGCAAGTCGTACGGCGAGCCAGGTCCCCGGCAGCATGCCAGCCATCCATGCGGCACTGACCAGGCCGTACGTGGTCGCCGAGCCCTCCAACGTCTCCCGGATGAAGAAGACCTCGATCACGTTGATGCCGCCGATCGCCGCGATCACCACGGCGGTGCTCACCACCATGACGAGCATCAACGGATCGCGGCGCAGCCGCCAGCTGATCTCCGTACCCCCGGGGGTTGCCACGCCGCCCGAGACGGCCGGGCCGGCGGCGGCCTCGCTGACGGCGGCCTCGCTGGCGGCGGCCTCGCTGCTCACGGCAGCCTGGCCGGCGGTGGCGGGCCGCCGGCCGCCGCGACGGGTCCGCAGCAGCAGGCCCGCGACCACGAGCGCCAGGTAGGTCACGGCATCGAGAAGCAGCGGTACGCGGGTGCCGAACTGTCCCACCAGCAGGCCGGCCAGCACCGGGCCGCCGAGCGCACCGAGCGAGACGGCGGTCTGACTGATCGCGCTGGCTCGCGGCAGGTCGGCCGGGCGCACCATGGCCGGCAGCAGCGCGGCGAGGCAGGGTTGGGTCACCGCGAGCCCGCAGGCCAGCAGGGCGACGAGCCCGACCACCAGGACCGGTTGCTCGACGACGGCGAGGAGCGCGCAGATTGCGGCCTGCCCGAACCCGATGGTCACCAGCAGGGTACGGCTGTCCATCCGGTCGGCGAGTCGGCCCGCGAGTGGGGCGAGTACCACCAGGGGCAGGGTGGCGGCCAGGAGCAGCCCCGACACGGCCAGCCCACCGGCACCGGCACCCTGTAGGGCCAGCGCCAGCGCGGTCGCCGCGAGGAAGTCGCCGCAGATGGTGGTGCCCCGAGCAGCGGCGGCGAGCCAGACGTCCGCCCAGCGCGACTCGTCAGTTGTGAAGGACATACTTCGAAAATAATGCTTCACAACTGATTCATGCAACCCCGCCTATGCCAGCGGCACCGTCCGGTACTGCACGGCGACCGTGCGCGCCCCCGGCGGCGGGTCACCCTGCCGCCGCCGCGGGTGATAGGGCCGGAGCAGCGCCAGCACCGCCTCGTTCAACTCGGCCAACTCGTCGGCGGTGAGCAGCAACAGCGTGTCGGTGAACAGGGCCGTGTCGTACCACTCGGCCGGCTCGTCCCCGGCGCGCCGCAACCAGTCCCGGGTCCGCTCCATGGCCCGGACCGCATGCGCCTCCACCAGCGCCTGCTCGGCCGCACGCGCCTCAGGCCCGGCATCACGCCCCGCCTCGACCAGCACACTCACACTCGGCACACGCCACAACCGCTCGCGCGCGTCCCCCCGGCTCGGCGCCTGCTCGACCAGGCCGAACTTCGCCAGCGCCCGAAGGTGGTAACTGGTTGCGCTCGGTGACAGCCCAACGATCTCGGCACACTCGGTGGCAGTCCCACCACTCTCGCGACTGTTCAGGTACTCCATGATCGCGATCCGGGCCGGATGGGCCATCGCCCGCATCACCTGGGGGTCGCTGATCGTCATCCGGCGCGAATCGGAGCGGGCCTCGGTCATAGGCCCATGATCCCGGCATGTACCCCAACCTGCCATCACCCCCGCGTCCCGCTCAGACCACCGCGCGTCGGCCACGCTCCACCTTCGGCAGCGAGCAGGCGGATCTGACGGTGGGCACGGCTTGGCGGCGTGGCCTAAATGGCGAGCGCGGCTTGGCGTCTCAGTGGCGCAGTGACGCGGCGACGCGGCGCGGCCTCGCGGCGACGCGGCGCGGCCTCGCGGCGACGTGGCGCGGCTTGGCGGAGGGCTTTGGCGGACGCGCGGGCCGGCGCGGCAAGCGGGGAGCTCGCAATGATCGACGAAATGTCGTTCCGCTCATTGATCAGGACGACTCCAAAGTGTCGTACACCAGTTCTATTCTGGTTTCATGTTGGAGTCGTTGGCGCAGGTGGGCGGGGCAGTCGACGACTGCGCCGAAACCGCGCTCTGGGCGCTCTCCGATGACGAGCTGCTTGCTTCTCTCGACGCGACTCAGGTGTTGGCGCAGCGGTTGGCCGCCGTTCAGCTCGGTCTGGTCCGCGAGTTGGACGGTCGAGGGGTGGCGATCGCCCAGGGCGCCTCATCCACCGCCGTCTGGCTTCGGGAGCGGCTGCGGCTCTCGGGTCGCAGCGCCCGCCAACTGGTCCAGCTCGCCACCACCATCGACGCCGCCCCACCAGCGGTGCGCGACGCGCTGCTCAGCGGTGCCATCACCGTCGAGCAGGGGCGGGTGGTGGCCGAGACGGTCGCCGCCCTCCCGGTCGAAGCCGGTGCCGAGGTGGCGGACAAGGCCACCCAACTACTGATCACCTGGGCCGACCGTTTCGATCCGACAAGCCTGAGCCGGCTCGGCGAGCGCGTCCTCGCGCACGTCGCCCCGGAGCTGGCCGACCAGGCTGAGTTGAAGGCGCTGGAGCGGGCCACCGAGCGGGCCGAGGCCCGCCGGCACGTCACCCTCTCCGAGCAACAGAACGGCCAGGTACGCCTCAGCGGCAACCTCGACACCGAAACCGCGAGCCTGCTGCGCGAGGCGATCGATCCGCTCTGCGCCCCAGCCGGTGAGCATGATGACCGCAGTCCTGGTCAGCGCCGCGCCGATGCGTTGGGTGAGATCTGCCGACTGGCGCTACGCACCGGTCAGCTGCCCGACAACGGGGGCGACCGTCCTCAGCTGGTGGTGACCGTTTCGCTGGAGGAACTAGTCAACGGCGTACGCGCCGGAACACTGGAATCCGGCACGCGCCTCACCCCCGGTGCGGTCCGCCGCCTGGCCTGCGATGCGGGCGTGCTGCCGGTCGTGCTGGATGGCAACAGTCAGGTCCTGGACGTCGGCCGGCAGCGCCGGCTCTTCACCGGCCCTGTGCGGCGCGCGCTGGTCCTGCGGGACGGCGGTTGCGCCTTCCCTGGTTGTGATCGACCGCCGAGATGGTGCGACGGGCACCACATCCGACACTGGGCCGACGGTGGGGTGACGGCGCTGGGCAATGCGGTGCTGCTCTGCGGCTACCACCACCGGTTCATCCACCGCGGCGACTGGACGGTCCGTCTCGCAGCCGACGGCCGACCTCAATTCCTCCCGCCCAGCTGGCTAGACCCGCTGCGCACCCCGCGTCGCAACCTCTACCACCTGCGCTGCTGACGCCCCCAACCACGCCCACGCCGCCCGCGACCGCGACCGCGCCGTAATACCGCGACCGGCACCGCCACCGGCACCGCCACCGCCACCGCGAACACCGCCACCGCGACCGGCACCGCCACCGCCACCGCGAACACCACCACCGCGACCGGCCGCACCGCCACCGCGAACACCGCGATCGGCACCGCGACCGGCACCGCCGCCGCGAACACCGCGATCGGCACCGGCACCGCGACCGCGACCGCGACGACCCTGCTGTCTCTGCCGGAGCAAGCCGCGTGTCCCGGTGATCGACTCGGCTTCCTGGAAACCGGGGCGTTGCACCAGCCCAGACACCGCGACTTCCTGAAAGCCGAGTCGATCACCGGGCGTCGCGGCGGTCGCGGCATGAGAAGCACGGCGCGAGGCGGGGCGTGATCGCCCGGCGACACCCGGTAGGCAATCTGAGCCGAGTCGATCACCGGCGTACGGCGGTCGCGGCATGAGAAGCACGGCGCGGGGCGGGGCGTGATCGCCCGGCGACACCCGGCCAGGCAACACGCCGTCTCGGATGGGTGGTCGTGTCGGTAATTCGCTGGATGCGTCGGGTTCGGAAGCGTAGGGTTGCAGCCCGCTTGACGGCCGAGGTGAGCTGCACCGGAACGGACGTCTTCGCGCCGGGCGGCCGGCCATCCGCCCCCGGACACGCGAGCGCGCAGCAGATGTGAACGATGGGACGTCAGCATGCCCGCACTTGACCTCGACACCCAGCTCCACACCGACACCGACACCGGCCTCGACCTCGACCTTGACGCGGACCTGGCCGCCGAACGCGCACACCTCACCACCTCTCGGGCGGCGCTGGGTCGGATGCGGGAGCGGGCCGAGTCTCTCTTCGCCACCGGTGACCAGGTGGCCGGCGACGCGTACGCGGCCGAGACGCTCGGCCGCACCCTGGCCCGGCGGGTCGCCGAGCTGGCCGACGACCCGACAACTCCGCTCTTCTTCGGCCGCCTCGACTTCGCCGGCGCCCCGAACAACAGCACCACCGACAACAGCACCGCCGACAACAGGACCACAGACAACAGGACCGTCGAGGGCAGGACCACCGACAGCAGGCCCACGAACAGCAGCACCACCGACAGCAGCGCCACCGACAGCAGCACCACGAGCAGCGCCACCGACAGCAGCACCACGAGCAGCGCCACCGACAGCGGCACCACGAGCAGCGGCACCCCGAGTGACAGGCCCACAGCCAGCAGGCCCACCAACGACCCGACCGCACCCGGCACCAGCGGCGATCATCACGGTCGGCGGTATCACGTGGGGCGGCGGCATGTCACCGATGAGCGCGGCGAGCCGTTGGTGCTGGACTGGCGGGCACCGGTCTCCCGTTCGTTCTACCGGGCCAGCGTGCGGGATCCGCAGGGGGTGGCGGTTCGGCGGCGGTTCGGGTTCAGCAATGGTGTGCTGACCAGCTTCGAGGATGAGCGGCTGGATCGGGGCGAAGAGCTCGGTACGACGAGTCGGATCCTCACCGCCGAGATCGAGCGTCCGCGCGTCGGGCCGATGCGGGACATCGTCGCCACGATCCAGCCGGAGCAGGACGAGCTGGTCCGGGCTGACCTCGCGGACTCGATCTGTGTGCAGGGCGCGCCGGGTACGGGGAAGACGGCGGTGGGTCTGCACCGGGCCGCGTACCTGCTCTACCTGCACCGGGAGCGGTTGCGGCGGGCGGGTGTGCTGATCGTCGGGCCGAACCGGGCGTTCCTGTCGTACATCGCGGCGGTGCTGCCGGCGCTCGGTGAGGTCGAGGTCGAGCAGGCCACGGTGGAGGAGTTGATCTCCCGGGTGGCGGTTCGGGCGGTCGAGGCGCCGGCGGTGGCCACACTCAAACACGACGTACGGATGGCGAGCGTGCTGCGGCGCGCGGTGCAGGGGCAGATCGGCACTCCGACCGATTCGATCACCGTGTCGGACGGCTCGTTCCGCTGGCGGATCGGGGTGGAGCCGTTGCACCGAATCGTCGAGGAGACCCGCCGGGAGGGGCTGCCGTACGGCACGGGCCGGGAACGTGTCCAGGCGCGGGTGGTGAGTCTGCTGCAACGGCAGGCCGAGGCGCGGCGTGCGGAGTCGCCCAGCGATGCCTGGCTGCGCCGGATGAGCCGTTGCCGGCCGGTGCTCGACTTCCTGGACGCGGTCTGGCCGGCGCTCACCCCGGAAGGGCTGGTGCACGGCCTGTTCTCCGACCCGACCCGGCTCGCCGCCGCGGCGGACGGGCTGCTCAGCGACGCCGAGCAGGCGCAGTTGATCTGGGCGAAGCCGGCCCGCACGCCGAAGGCGACCCGTTGGACCGCCGCCGACGCGGTGCTGATCGACGAGGCGACCGGGCTGCTGGAACGGCTCTCCGGGTTCGGGCACGTGGTGGTGGACGAGGCGCAGGACCTCTCCCCGATGCAGTGTCGGGCCATCGCTCGGCGCAGCGAGCACGGCTCGGTCACGCTGCTGGGTGACCTCGCCCAGGGCACCGCGCCGTGGGCGGCGACGGACTGGCGGGAATCCCTCGCCCA
This sequence comes from Micromonospora arida, assembly GCF_003857035.1. Taxonomy (GTDB): domain Bacteria; phylum Actinomycetota; class Actinomycetes; order Mycobacteriales; family Micromonosporaceae; genus Micromonospora; species Micromonospora arida. The sequence goes on along the minus strand of NZ_QGSY01000278.1, from coordinate 8,314 downwards.
TCTGGGCAAGCCGGACGCGGTGGTGGTCCCGTTGACCGTCGGTTTCCGGGTGCCCGCCGCAGTCGTCGCATTCGCGAACCTGCTGCTCCCGGCGCTAGCGGTGGACGTACCGCCGGCCGAGTCGCTGCGCCACGACGGCGGCCTGGACGTGCGTACGGTGGCCGACCTGACCTCGGCGACGGTGGCCGAGGTGCGCGCGGCGCTCGCGCACGACGGCTCGGTCGGTGTGATCGCCGCGGACGACGCGGTCGACGGCCTGCGCGCGGCGCTGGCCGAGGCCGGTGTCGAGACCGCGACCGCCGACGACGTGGCGGCCGCGGAGCGGGTCACCGTGGTGCCGGCGACGCTGGTCAAGGGCCTTGAGTACGACCATGTGGTGGTGGTCGAGCCGGCCGCGATCGTCGCGGCCGAGCCGCGCGGGCTGCACCGGTTGTACGTGGTGCTCACCCGGGCGGTGTCCCGGCTGGCGGTGCTGCACGTTGCGGCGCTGCCCGCACCGCTCGTCGACGGGTCAGCCGACTGACAGGGCTGCCGCGACCTCCCGCAGCGGGCGGCCGGAGTCGGCCAGCGGCACGTGGAACGACAGCCACGACCCGTCGGCGAAGTCGATCCGCAGTCGCTTCCAGTTCAACCGGTACCTGCCGAACCGGGCGGTGACGGCCGTGCGCGGGACGGACCCGAGCAGTTCGATGTCGGCTTGGGCCCGTTCGTCCGCCGCCGAGCTGGAGAGCAGCCCGACGGGTGCTGTCGCGCCGAGCAGAAGTCGCTGGTCGGTGACCGCCAGCACGAGGGTTCGGAGGCCGGAGCCCTTCGTCGCCACGGTCAGGGCATGGTGCAGCACGGACGCTTGGGAATCTGGCTCGCCTCGACCTCCGACACCGAAGAAGAGCCAGTCGACGGCGTTGTCCGCCCGACCGAAGGTGATGTTCGGTGACAGCACGTTGAGCAGGACACCCAGGAAGCCCGGTCCACCCGTGGCGGGTGGCGTCGACGGCTGTGGGGGCGGTGCCGGGGTCAGCCCGCCGCCCGCTCGAACCTGGGCCACCGCGCGCACCTGCTCCCCGGCCGGCAGCAGCCGGGTGATCCCGTCGACGTACCGTGCCTGACTCTCGTCGACCGTCATCAGCGCCCCTCGTGGTCGGCGGGTCGGCGCGGACCGGCGCCCGGGTCTCCGATGACCTCGCCGACCAACTCCCGGACCAGGGCCGCTGCGGCCTCCTGCGCCCGGTTGGCGGCTGCGGTGAACTCCTCGGCCAGGCTGTAGGAGTCCAGTCGCATCGCCCGCGCGTTCAGCTCCGTAGAAACGATCTTGCCGTCGGCTGCGGCGGTGACCCGCACCAGGCCGGAGTCGCTCACGCCCTCGGCGCTGGTCTGCTCCAGCTCCGCCATCCGGTCGGCGAGTTGCCGCTGCCATCCGTCCAGGTTGCGGGCCAGCGCCTCGATGCGGTCCAGGGCGGGGAAGGTCATGGCTGCCTCTCAGTTCACGATGGAGTCGAAGACATTCTGCACACCCACTGTGTACGGGCCCAGGTCTTCGCTGTACGTGCCGTCCACCAGGTAGTTGCGGTCCTTCTGCCCGTCGGAGATGTCGTGCAGGCCCACGCCGGTGTCGAGCAGAGCGCCGCCGAAACCGGGGATGTTGACCGGCGAGACCTGGTTGATGACGAACTTGCCCGGAAAGAGAGTCTTGAACTTCTCGACCTGGAAGGCCCGCCCCTCGGGCGTCCAGCCGCCCTTGCTGAGCAGCTTGTACTGCTTCTTTCGCTTCTTGAGCTCCATGACGGTCTCCGCGTACTTGCGGAGCTGCCCGGCGACCTTGCCCAGCCGGGCGGCGAGGCGGGTGAGCACCTCGGCGAACCGGGCGACGATCTTCACCATCCGACCCACTGTGGTGGCCAGCCGGGCCAGCACCCGGACCACCGTGGCGGCCAACGAGACGCCGGCGCTCAGCGCCGCGGCCACCGCCGCGATGATCACCTCGGTGAGGAACCAGAGCAGGAACTCGAGGATCAGCTCGACCAGCAGATTGAACGCGTCCACCGCCGCGTTCGCCGCCTCGACCAGCACGTCCTTCGTGCCGTCGAGCCCCTGGGCCAGCTCCTCGATCGCCGCCTCCACCGACTCCATCGAGGCATGGAAGCTCTCGGCCGCGTCGCCCGTCCACGCGCCGCGCAACCGGGCCCGGTCGGCGATCTGGTCACCGGCGATCTCCCGTACCGCCGCGCCGGTGTCCAGGCAGAGCTGCGCGGCCCGCATCAGGTCGTCCGGTTCGCCAGCGACCAGCTCCAACAGCTGCTCGAACGGCCAGAGCACCGCGTTGGAGAGCGGCTTGAAGGGTTCGGGCGTGCCCGAGACGATCTGCTCGAAGTAGGTCTTGTTGCGCTGCAACGCCTCGGTGCTCACGCCGGCACCGAACCGTTCGGAGCGCCGGTGCCACCCGACCAGGGGCCGGGCGCGATGACGTCGGGAGCGGGCGGGCGGCCGGGCACGAAGAGATCGGTGTTGGCCACGTCGGTGCCCGTGTAGGCGGCGGCGGTGTCGGTGAGCCCTTCGGCGATGTCCGCCATCATCTCGGCACCGTCGGCGAGCCCCTGAAGGCACGCCTCGAACTGCTCGGCGTACGTCGCCGCGAGGTTGAAGGACGCCGGCATCACCCCGAAGGCGTGCCGTGGCACGTGCCCGTCGCCGAAGGCGCGGTGCAGCTCGCGGAAACGGGCCGCCCGATCCCTGGACCCGGCGGCGAACGCCGTCAGAGCCTCCGGCTGGACCTCCAACTCATTGCTCGGGCTTGACACGAACCCTCCCCTGTGGCCTGTGCGACGGATCAGTCGCCACGACTGACCACCATAGGCACTGCTCGCCGCGATCGGGGGGCCCGTCGGTGATGACGGGTCCACCCATCTCGACTTTGTGTCGTAAAGTAGTTTGCGTGGACCCCGACGATGATTCACCACCCACCGATGCCGCGGCGGCGCTCCGGCTGATCCAGGACCAGCGGTCGGCGACGGCACGCCGGCTCGATCCCGACGCCCGCCTGCTCTACTGGCCGTGGGGTGTCGCCTGGCTGGTCGGCTTCGGGCTGTTCTTCCTCCGGTTCGCCCCCGGTGACCGGGCTCTGGTTCCACTGCCCAGCTGGCTGCCGCTGACCGTCCTCTTCGTACTGCTCGCGGCCGCCGGAACGGTCCAGGCGGTGGTGAGCGTGCGGGCCTACGGCCAGGTGAGCGGTGACTCCGCCCGACGTGGGCAGTGGTACGGGTACGCCTGGGCCCTCGGTTCGGTAAGCGTCTACGCGGGGCTCGGCCGGATCTCCGAGCACCTGCCGCACGACCTGGCGGCGTTGCTCTGGTCGGCGACCGCCGTCGGGCTGACCGGTGCGCTGCACATGGCCGGCGGGGCCGTCTGGCTGGACCAGGACCTGTTCCGCCTCGGCCTCTGGATCAGCGTGATCAACCTGGTCGGGGCGTTCGCCGGGCCGGGCTGGCACCCGCTCGTCGTGGCGGTGGCCGGCGGTGGCGGAATCCTGGTGGCCGGCGCGCTGGCCCGGCGGCGACAGCGACAGCGGCAGCAGCCGTGACCGAGCTGGATCCGGTCATCCACGCGCAGGCCCGGCTGCGGGTGGTCGCCAGCCTCTCCGCTCTCAACGTCGGCGACAAGATCGCGTTCCCCCGCCTACAGGAACTGCTCGCTATGACCGCCGGCAACCTCTCGGTGCACCTGCGCAAACTCGAGGACGCCGGCTACGTGGAGATCAGCAAGACCCATCGTGGACGCACCCCGGCGACCCTGGTCGGGCTCAGCCGGCGAGGTCGGCTGGCGTTCGAGGAGTACACCGAAGCGATCCGCGCCCTGCTCGACCCCGCCCCGTCGAAGGAGCAGCCATGACCCTTGCCCGCGCCGAACAGGCCAGCCGCCGGTACGGCGACGTCCTCGCCCTCGACCGTGTCGACCTGGAGGTCCGGGCCGGTGAGCTGGTCGGCCTGCTCGGGCCGAACGGCGCTGGCAAGAGCACCCTGATGAACCTGCTGGTGGGCCTGCGCCGCCCCAGCTCCGGGCGGGTGGAGCTGTTCGGCGGAGACCCCCGTGACCCGGCGAGCCGGCGGCAGATCGGGGTCACCCCGCAGGAGACCGGTCTGCCCGGCACGCTGCGCGTCGGCGAGGTCGTCGACTTCGTCTCCGCGCACTACCCCGACCCGGTGCCCCGGGCCGAACTGCTCGATCGCTTCGGTCTCGCCGACCTGGCCCGACGGCAGACCGGTGGGCTCTCCGGCGGGCAACGCCGCCGATTGGCGGTGGCGTTGGCGTTCGTCGGCCGACCCCGGTTGGTGCTGCTCGACGAACCAACCACGGGCCTGGACGTGGCCGCCCGACACACCCTGTGGGACGCGATCCGGGCATTCCACGACGACGGCGGCACCGTGCTGTTGAGCAGCCACTACCTGGAGGAGGTGGAGGCGCTCGCCCGCCGGGTGGTGGTCATCGGGCAGGGCCGGGTGCTCGCCGACGACACAGTGGACGCGGTGCGCGGCATCGTGGGCGTACGCCGGGTCAGCCTCGTCGCCGATGACCTGCCCGACCTGCCCGGGGTGGTCCGCAGCGAACGGGTCGACGGTCGGCTGCACCTGCTCACCACCGATGCCGACGAGCTGGTCCGAGCGCTGGTCACGGCCCAGACCCCGTTCACCGACCTGGAGGTACGGCCGACCTCGCTGGAGGAGGCGTTCCTCGCGATCACCAGCGGAAACGTCACCAGCGGCGACGAGCCCTCCGGCACCGGCCGACCCACCACCGCCGCTGCCGGCGGCCGACCCACCACCGTCTGAGGAGGCGACAGTGCAGCTCGCCCTGGTCCACGCCCGCTACCAACTCCTGGAGATCATCCGGATTCCGGTGGCCGTCTTCGGCAGCGCCTTCTTTCCGGCCGCGGCCATGATCTTCTTCGTGGTGCCGTTCGCAGGTGAGGACGCGGTCGGTGCCACCTACGCCACCGCGTCGATGGTCACCTTCTCGGTGATGAGCGCCAACATCTTCCAGTACGGCGTCGGTGTCGCCGAGGACCGCGACCAGCCCTGGAACCCGTACACCCGGACCCTGCCGGCCGGATCCGCGCCGCGGTTCGCAGGCCGGGTGCTGGCCGGCCTGGTGCTGACCTACCTCTCGCTGATCCCGGTCGTGGTGATCGGCGCGACGCTGACCGCGGCCCAGCTCACCCCGGCGGCGTTCCTGCTGGCCCTCGGCACCGTGGCCGTCATCTCGGTGCCGTTCACGCTGATGGGGCTCGCCATCGGCTACTCGCTGCCGAGCAAGGCGGCGATCGTGGTGGCGCAGGTGCTCTTCCTGCCGCTCGCGTTCGGCGGCGGCCTGCTCTCCGCGCCGGGCGAGGCGCCCGGGTTCATCGAGACGATCGCCCCGTACCTGCCCACCCGGGGAGCGGCCGAACTGATGTGGGCGGCGGTGGGCGACTACCGCGTCGAGCCGCTGGCGCTGATCATGCTCGGTGTCTGGGTGGTGCTGCTCGCCGCGCTCGCCGGCTGGGCGTACCGGCGGGACGAGGGTCGCCGGTTCAGCTGACGATTCGTCCGTTTTCGCCCCGGGCCGCGGCGGGACGGTGCCAGGATTCCGGCAGGGGGCCGCCGTGGCCGCCCGGGCCGAGAGGGGTCTTGACGTGAGCACCGTCCCGCCGGGTACGCCCTGCTGGGCCGACCTGGCCACCCCGGACCTGACCGACGCGCGACGCTTCTACCCGGAGCTGTTCGGGTGGACCGGCCAGGTCACCCCGGAGCCCGAGGCGGGCGGCTACACGGTCTTCCTGCTCGACGGTAAGCCGGTGGCCGGCGCCGGCCCACCCGCGATCCCGGACCAGATTCCGATCTGGTCGACGTACCTCGCCACCGACGACGCCGAACTCGTCGCCGGCCGGGTCGAACGGGCCGGCGGGCAGGTCGTCGTACCCCCGTTCGAGGTCTTCGACCGGGGCTGGATGGCGGTCTTCGCCGACCCGGCCGGCGCCACGTTCAGCGTCTGGCAGCCGCTGGCCATGGCCGGTGCCGAGGTGTTCAACGTGCCGGGCGCGATGAGCTGGAACGAGCTGGTCACCCCCGACCCCGAAGGCGCGAAGGTCTTCTACGAGCTGGTGTTCGGCTGGCAGCCCGACGACCAGGCGGTGGGCGCGATGACGTACACCGGGTGGCGGCTCGGGACGCAGATCGTCGCCGGGATGATGCCGCCGCTGGCCGACGACTTCCCGGCCGACCTGCCCGCGTACTGGACGGTCTACTTCGCGGTGGCCGACGCGGACGCCGCCGCGGCCCGCGCCGCCGAGCTGGGCGGAACGATCCTGGTCCCACCCCGCGACATCCCGGCGGGCCGCTTCGCCGCCCTGCGCGACCCCCAGGGCGCCCTCTTCTCCGTCATCGACCTGGGCCCCTGACCCACCGCCTGCGTGCTCAGGGGCGGGTGGGGCGGACGGGGACCACCAACGGGCCGTGGGCGCCGGGGACCACCCGGACGCTGGCCCGGTAGTGGGTGGCGAGCAGCTCCTCGGTCAGCACCTCGCGCGGAGTCCCGGCGGCCACCACCCGACCGGCGGCGAGCATCACCATCCGGTCGGCGTACTCACCGGCCAGCGAGAGGTCGTGCATCGTGGCCAGGACGGTCAGGCCGTGCTCGCGGCGTAACTGGTCGACGACTTCGAGCACGTCCTGCTGGTGGCCGATGTCGAGCGCGCTGGTCGGCTCGTCGAGCAGCAGCAGCGTCGCGCCCTGGGCGAGCGCGCGGGCGAGGAACACCCGCTGCCGTTCGCCGCCGGAGAGGGTGGCCAGTTCGCGACGGTGGAAGCCGGCGAGGTCCAACCGCCCCAGCACCTCGTGCACGGCGTCGACGTCGGCGGTCGACTCCCGGCCCAGGGTCGGGATGTACGGGGTGCGGCCGAGCAGCACGTAGTCCAGCACCGACATGCCGGGCGGCACCACCGGGGACTGTGCCACCGTGGCCACTATCCGGGCGCGGTCCCGACGGCGCAGCGCGGCACTCGGCGTACCGAAGAGGGTGATCGCCTTCGGCGCGGGCAGCAGGCCGCCGACGGCGCGCAACAGGGTGGATTTGCCGGCGCCGTTCGGGCCGATCACGGTGACCCACTCGCCGACGGCGACGGTGAGGTCGACGCCGGTCAGGATCGGCGTGCCACCGAGGGCGACGTGCAGCCCGCGCACCTCGACGGCCGGCGTGCCGGCGGCGGGTTCGCGGCTCACGTGAGCACTCGCCGGGCGGTCCGCAGCACGAGGACGAAGAACGGGCCGCCCAGCAGGGCGGTCACCACTCCGATCGGCAGCTCGGAGGGAGCGGCGACGGTGCGGGCCACCACGTCGGTCAGCGCCAGGAACGCGCCGCCGAACAGCAGCGACATCGGCAGGATCACCCGGTAGCTGGACCCGGCGAGCAGCCGGACGGTGTGCGGCACGATGATGCCGACGAAGCCGATCAGGCCGGTCGCGGAGACCGCCGCCGCGGTGCCCAGCGAGGCGGCGGCGATCAACAGGTACCGAGTGCGCTGCGGGTGCAGGCCCAGACTTCGCGCCTCGTCGTCGCCGACCGCGAGGACATCCAGTTCGCGGCGGTGCAGCAGCACCACCACCGTGGTCAGCGCGGCGTACGGCAGCACCAGCAGCACGTCGTGCCAACCGGCGGTGGCCAGCCGGCCGAGCAACCAGGAGTAGACCGGCTGGATGCTGTCGGCGTGTCGTTGCAGGAGGTACGTCTGCCCGGCGGAGAGGAACGCGGAGACCGCCACCCCGGCCAGGATCAGCATGGCCGGTGACCCGCGTCGCCCACCGGCCGCGCCGAGCACGTAGGTCATCGTGACGGCGAGCAGCGAACCGGCGAACGCGGCCAGCGGAATGGTCATCGGCAAGCCGGAGAGCGTGCCCTGCTGGCCGGCGCCGCCGAGGGCGATCGCCGCGGTGACCGCGAGGCCGGCACCGGCGGCCACACCGAGCAGGTACGGGTCGGCCAGCGGGTTGCGGAACACGCCCTGGTAGCAACCACCGGCGAGGGCGAGCAGACCGCCGACGAGCAGGCCCAGCACCACCCGGGGCAGGCGCAGCTCGGTGACGATCGCGATCTCACGCTCGGTCAGCCCGCTGTCGAGGTGCACGCCGGGAAACAGGTTGAGCAGCTCGGCGGCGACGCTGCCCGGGGGCAGGCTCACCGGGCCGAGCGACACCCCGACGACGAGCGCGACGAGCACCGCGACCAACCCCGCGACCAACCACCGCATGCGCAGCCCGGCCGGCCGGGCTGCGCATGCGGTGGTTGGTCG
>NZ_QGSY01000282.1 GCF_003857035.1 Micromonospora arida | reverse complement strand
GGGAGTGGTGGGCGGCACGGTGGACCCGAACTGGGCGAAGAAGTTCCAGACCTCCTGCTTGACCCAGCTCCGCGCGCCGCTCTCACAGCCGGCGCAACCGTCCACCGGGCCCTGCTGGTGGCCGCCGTCGAAGGCGGCCCAGAGCACCGGGTATCCGGCCTGGCAGGAGTACGCGGTGGTGATGTGGGTCAGGCTGCCAGCCCTCGGCTCGGGCGGGCTCTGCGCGGCGCAACCGTTGTTGCGGACGAACCTGTCGCGCAGCGACCGTCCGCTGGGGATGTTGTCGTTGATACCGTGGATCCCCAGGTACGCGACCGGTCCGGTGCCGCCGCTGCATCCGCTGATCGCCCCCGGGGCCGCGATTGCCGCGACCGCGCGGAACACCGTCGGTCGGGAACACGCCAACGAGTAGCTCATCGCGCCGCCGTAGCTGAACCCGACCGAGAAGCGTTGTGTGGTGTCGACGCAGAGAGCGTTGTCGATCATGCGGATCATGTCGTCGGTGAAGGTGACGTCTTCACCGTTGGAGTTGCCCCAGCCGTTGTTGAGGCCCTGCGGGGCGACGAAGATGGTGCTGTTGTTCGCCTGCGACTGCATGCCGTAGTAGGCCCACGCCGCACCGTCGCTTCCTCCCGACGCGACCTGACTGGCGGTGCCGCCCAGCCAGTGGAACCCGAAGGCCAGCCGGTGGGCGTAGGTGTTGTTGTAGCTGTCCGGCAGTCGAAGGATGAAACTACGGCTCTTCCCACCGCTCTGGATGGTGTGGGTGCCGCTGTTCAGCCCGGGCGCCTTGCCGCAGCCGGCAGTGGTGGCCGCCGCCGCCGGTGCGACGGTCGTGAGAACGTACGTTCCGACGGCGATCAGAACCATGACCGCCATGGCTGCCCCCAGCCAGGGGCCGGAGAGTTTGCGAAGCGGCACGGTTGCGCCTCCTTGCGAGTGGTTGAACATCCGTTGGACCGGTCCCCTCTGCGGGAACCTCGTCGGGCTCAACTCCGGCTCCAGCGTTGGTTGGCCGCGCCGGTGCAGTCTGAGATCTGCACGCGCGTGCCGTTGGCCGTGCCGTTGCCGACCAGGCTCAGGCAGCGGCCCGAACCAACTCCGGTGATCGAGCCGTCGGCGTTGAACCGCCACTTCTGGTTGGACTGGCCGTTGCAGTCCCAAATGATCACCGAGCTGCCGTTCGCGGTGCCGGCGCCGTTGACGTCGAGGCACTTGCCGCCAAAGACGCGCAGCTCCTGGGCGGCGGTCGAGGTCCAGCTCTGGTTGCTCTGACCGTGGCAGTCCCAGATGATCGCCGCCGCGCCATTGGTCTGCGAGGCGCCGTTGACGTCGAGGCACCGTCCGGAGGACGTGCTGCGCAGGGCCGACGTGTCGCTCGGCGGCGGGGTGGTCGGTGGCGGAGTGGTCGGCGGCGACGTGGGATCGGTGCCACCGAACTGGGTGAAGAACCTCCACACCTCGCCCTTGGTCCAGGTCCTGGCGCCGCTGTCTCCGCCGCCGTCCACCGGGCCGGGGGTGTGCCCGCCGTCGAAGGCTGCCCAGACCACCGGATAGCCGGACCGGCAGCCGGAGTAGGTGGTGGTGATGTGGGTCAGACTGCCCGCCCTCGGTTCGGGTGGGCTCTGGGCGGTGCACCCGTTGTTCCGGACGAACGTGTCACGCAGGGACCGTCCGGCGGAGATGTTGAGCACCGAGTCCCCGAGGCCGTGGATCCCCATGTACGCGACTGGCTGGGTGCCGCCGCTGCACCCGCTGAGCTGCCCACCGGAGTAGACCGCGACAGCGCGGAAGACACCCGGCCGGGAACAGGCCAGCGAGTAGCTCATGCCCCCGCCGTAGCTGAAGCCGAGCGCGAAGCGCTGGGTGGTCTCGACACACAGATCGGCCTCGATCAGGCTGATCATGTTGTCCACGAAGGTGACGTCCTGGCCGCCGGGGTTGGCCCAGCCGTTCCCGTTGCCCTGGGGTGCGACGAAGATCGTTCTGTTGTTCGCCTGCTGCCGCAGCCCGTAGTAGGACCAGGCCGCCCCGTCGGACCCGCCGCCGTCGACGTCGTTCGCGGTGCCGCCGTTCCAGTGGAACCCGAAGATCAACCGGTAGGGGTGGTTCCTGTCGTAGTTGTCCGGGATCCTCAGGATGAAGCTGCGGTTCTGGCCGTTGCTCTGAATGGACCGCTGGCCACTGGTCAACGTGGGCGCCTTGCCGCACCCGGCGGTCGCCGCGGCCGCTCCGATGTCCGCGGCCGACGCGGTGGTGCTCAGACCACCGGCCAGTGCCCCTGCGCTCACGGTCACGACGACGGCCGCCGCCGTCGCGAGCAATCCAAGGATGGGTCTACGTCTTGTCATGAAGGGGCTCCCGCCATTCGGCACGAACTGGTTGAAAGGGGTCCGCGGCCGACCGGCTCATCGACGCAGGTTTCCGCCGCTGGTCTCGCCGCCCGCGCGGGACCACTCGGCAATCGATTCGACAGTGGTCACCTCGCGCGCCCAAACATCACGAGACCGTTCGACCGACGGTGCCGGAGCACCTGGCTCGGCGTCGAATCGATTCGTTCCGACGCTAGATCGCACAGTGAAAGATGTCAATGCCGTGTCCGGCAGGTTGCGGGCCGGTCGGGCCGGTCAGGCGCTTGCGAGATCGGCCGCGCCGAAGGAGACCGCGAACCGCTTGCACCAGATGGAGACGCTCCGGAAGTCACCTGGATCCACCGACGCCGGTAGCTCGTACACCTGGTTGCCCTTGTTGCCCTTGAGCTTGGCCAGCTCGACCCATTCGCCGTCGTCGAACACCCGCCAGCCGGCCGTGCCCCGGATGACCGGTTGGTCGGTCAGCCACACCCGCAGGTCCGGGCCGTTAGACGTGTCCAGGTCGCGGATGACCAGCTGGTGGCGCCCGTCGGCGAGCCGATGAATCTCGGCACTGCCGGTCGTCCGGTGCTCATGGGTGACGAACTCGCCGGTGGTCAGGATCTCGTTCGCCGCTGGGGTGGCTGCGGAGGTCGCGGGGGCCGGCGTCGCGGACCCCGGGGTCGTGGACGCCGGGATCGGCGCGGCCGAGGTCGTCCCTACGCGGGGAATCGCTTCGTCGACGTAGGTGTCGGTGAAGAGCTTCCACGGCTGGAACCAGTAGAGGGCCAGCATCGCCACGACGACAGCGCCGGCGAGACCGGCTCGGACCACCGGCGACCGGAACATCCGTTTTCCCACCCCCGCAGCGTACGGCCGTAGCCGCCGTCGAACTGTTCGCGAACCCTTTCGGAACTCTTACGACCGTCACCCCTGCGTATCTACCAGCGCCTGTCCGCACGGGCAGGCTCCCTGGTCCTCCGGCAACGCCTTCACCACGTCGGCGAGCAGGAGGCGCAGACGATCGATGTTCCGGGCGAAGACCGCGAACACCTCCTGCTGGGTCACGCCCTGACCGACCTCGACGCCGGAGTCGAGGTCGGTCACCAGCGACAGCGCGGTGTAACACAGTGCCAGTTCGCGGGCCAACACCGCTTCCGGGTGGCCGGTCATACCGACGACCGACCAGCCCTCCTGGCCGTACCAGAGTGATTCGGCACGGGTGGAGAATCGGGGCCCTTCGATGACGACCATGGTTCCGCCGTCGACCGGCTGCCAACCGGCCGCTCGGGCGGCGTCGAGGACCGTGGCCCGTCCGACCGGACAGTAGGGGTCGGCGAAGGGCACATGAACGACCTGGGGGAGTTTCCCGTCCGCACGGGGCTGTCCGTCGTAGTAGGTGTGCTCCCGGCCGCTGGTCCGGTCGACCAGTTGGTCCGGTACGACGAGGGTCCCCGGGCCCAGATCCGGACGCAGGCCGCCCACGGCGCCCGATGCGAGCACCTGGCGGACGCCGAGTGCCCGCAGCGCCCACAGGTTCGCCCGGTAGTTGATGCGGTGTGGGGGGAGGGTGTGTCGACGTCCGTGGCGGGGCAGGAACACCACCGGCCGCCCGGCGACACTCCCGACGGACAGCGCGTCGCTCGGCGGTCCGTACGGTGTGTCGATGGTGACCTCGGCGACGTCGTCGAGGAACTCGTAGAACCCCGATCCGCCGATCATGGCGATCGGCGGGCGATCGGTCGTGCTGAGGTCTCCTGCTGACATGTGTACCCCTCCTGGGCGAACAGTGAAGAACGGGTGGGGGCCGACTCAGCGACGGTCGGTTCGTCGGTCCGTGACGCGTCGGTCGACAGTGGTGGCGACGACCAGGACGACCACGATCGCGGCCCAGAGGACAGCCAGCCCGACAGCGAGCCCCAGCGGGTAGTCGCGGTCCGGTAGGCCCGGGTTCGGAGGCGCCGAGCGTGGTCGCCACAGCAGGGGCACCGCGATCAGCAGCAACGTGGCGCTGGCCATCAGACCCGCGGCGATCCACGCCAGACGTAGCCGGTTCCTCACCAGTCGACCCAGCGCCAGTCCGACCAGTCCGACCAGCGGCGCCACCAGGACGTCGTGCAGCACCGGGCCGCCGATCAGCCACGGCAGGGCGGTGCCGAGCTGGGGGAAGAGCAACCAACCGCCGTACGCGGTGGCCGCGGAACCGACCACGAACAGGAGCAGCCGGACGGTCCTCACCGCAGCACCTCCAGCCTTGCCACCCACTTGGTCTGCAAAACGCCCGGCCGGCTCGGCGCGATGAGTCGGCAGGGGTAACCGTGGTCGGGCGACAGCTGCTCGCCATTGATCCGCAGGGCGAGCAGGGTCAGCGGGTCGCGGGCATGGGGCGCAGGGAGTGTGCTGGCCGCGTACAGGCCGTCGGTTTCCAGTGAGCTGACCCGAACCGGTCGACCGGTCGGTGCGCCGGCCCGGCGCAGCAACTCGACGACGGGCACGCCGGTCCAGTGGGCCGAGGCGCTCCAGCCTTCGACACAGGCGATCGGCAGTTCTGCCGTGCGTTGCGGCAGGGCCGCCAGGTCGGCCAGGGACAAACTGTCCCGCCCGCCCGGCCAGAGAATCTCCAGTCGCCAGTCCGGGGGAACGGCGATGCGCGCGGCAGCCGCCGTACGGTTGATCGGTACGCCCTGCGGCCCGGACGCGGAACGCCACGCCAGCGGCGACACCCGACGTAGCCACGGCACTGTGACCCCGGCGGTGGCCAGCACGGCGATGCCTGCGACGCCCGCCGAGGTACGCAGGAACGCGCGTCGCTGCGCCGAGTCCGGATCGTCAGGCCCCGGTGCCGCGTCCCGCACCGCTCTCCTGCGTCGCAGTGGCGTGCTCAGCGCCGAGCGAGCGACCGGGAGCTTCACCGCGACGTGTAGCAGCAGCGCCCCGACCACCAGCCAGGCGACCGCGTAGTGCGCCGTCGGGAAGAAGAACCCCCACGGGTACGACTGGGCGACGTTGAACAGGCCCGTGACCAGTTCGAAGAACGCGGCGCAGACCAGCACCAGGACGGAGATCCGTTCGAGGGCGTGGGCGGACAACCGGATCGGCTGACGCAGGGGCGGACGGACAAATAGTCGGGGGTAGACGCTCCACAGCTTGGCCAGCAGCAACGGGATCGCCGCGACACCGGAGAGCACGTGAACGCCCTGGGTGACCCGGTACAGGTTGACCGGTCGGGTCGGCCAGGTGAACCAGCCCGGCGGGTGCTGGATGTAGTGACTGAGCAGCCCGGTGCCGAAACACAGCCCGAACGCCACAGCGAGCCAGAGGCCGAGGCGTGCGGTGACCAGCGGTGAGTGCGAGGGCGCGGTGAAGTCCTCGGGGGCGGGGACGCGTGGCCGGCGGATCACGAGCGTGCCAACTCGGCGAACCAGCGTGGACCGAATCGGAAACGGTCGGCGACGCGCAGGCCGGCAGCGGTGGCGGCACGGGCAACCGCCTCCGCCCCGACCCGCGCCCATCGAAACGCCGGCCCCCGCAGTTCCCGATCACCGGACGATTCGGACAGGACGTACGCCTGCCCCTGCCACAGCCCGGCACCCGGGGGCTCCACCTCGACCACCAGCGTTCCGTCGGCCGCGATCAGGGCGCCGCACCGGCGCAGCAGGCGGACCGGGTCGCCACCGATGCCGATGTTGCCGTCGACGAGCAGGGCGTGCGCCCACCTACCCTCGCCGGGAAGGGGTTCGAAGACGTCGCGTCGTAGGGCCACCACACCCCGGCCCTGGGTCAGACGTACCGCCTCGGCGGAGATGTCCACCCCCAGTGCGACGAGGCCGCGCTGGGCGAGTGCACTGGTCAGGCGGCCGGGGCCGCAGCCGAGATCGATCGTGGGCCCCGTGCAGCGTGCGGCCACGGACTCGATTTCCGGTTCGGGCGGGCCGTGCCAGCGCCGTACCGGCAACAGGTCACGTCGCCCGTCGGTGTGCACCAGCCAATGGTCGGGTTGGGTGGCAGCCCTCGGGGCGACCGGCGTGCCGTAGGCGTCCTTGTCGGCGGACCACCCGCCGAGTCTGCCCAGCACCACGTCGAAACCGTCGAGACTGATAGTCGAATTCACCGGGGGCGTCCACTCAGCAGATGGTCACCTACCGACGCGACGGCGTCCGCGAACCGGGTGCCGGGTAGGTCAGCCGCTACCGCCAGCGCCGACGACCAGTCGTCGACATCCCGCAGCAAGGGCAGGAGCGTCGGTTGTACGCCGTGCCCACGCAGCGCGGCGAGGGTGCGGCGCCCGGTGTCGTCGGTCGACATGGGTACGTCGCGCAGCGCGCTCGCGTACCTCGGATCGCGTAACCCGAGCGCCCACCAGCCGCCGTCCAGCGCCGGTCCGAACACCGCCTCGTGTTCGGCGAGCCGCTCCAGCGCGGTGGTTAGCAGGGCCGGCCGGATCTGCGGGGTGTCCATGCCGATCTGCAGCACCGGCCGGCCGGGAAATGCCACAGCGGTGTCGGCGTGGGCGTTCGCGAGGCGGTCGGCGAACGTGCCGCCGCGCTGCGGAAGCAGGTGCCAGCCCACCAACGCGGCGGCCAGCTCGGCGCCGTACTCGGCATCGGCGAACCGACCGGTATGGGCCAGCACGGGAATGGTCGAGGTCGTGGCGCGCACCGCCGCGAGGGTGTCCAGCAGCGACGCCGCCGCGATCCGGGCCGCCCGGGTGGGATCGGCGGGCGGGCAGAGGCGCGTCTTGGCCTGCCCGGGGACCGGTGCCTTCGCGACCAGGAGCAGGACGTTCACCGTCCACCACCGGCGTCGGCGCGCAGCACTCCGGCGAAGTCCCGGGTCGCCCGCAGCGTGCCCCGGACCGACCCGGAGACCTTCGAAATGGTGCCGACGGCCCGAGGAGCGTACGCGACGTCCAGTTCGAGGATCCGCCAACCCGCTCCGGCCGCGCGCAGCAGCAACTCCAGGGGGTAGCCGAACGCGCGGTCGTTGACGCCGAGGCCCAGCAGCGCCGCCCGGCGGGCCACCCGGATCGGGCTGATGTCGTACACCGGCACGCCGCGACGCCGCAGCAGGGCCGCGACCACCGCGTTCCCGGCGCGGGCATGCCACGGCCAGGCATCTGCCGAGACCGGCCGACGCCGCCCAACGGCGAGATCGGCCCGCCCGTCGAGCACCGCCGAGACGAGCCTGGGCAACTCGGCCGGGTCGAACGAGCCGTCCGCGTCGAGCACGCAGACCAGATCCGCCTCCGCCGCCAGCAGGCCGGCGTGCACGGCCGCGCCGTACCCGCGTCGCGGCTCGTGGACGACCTCAGCCCCGTACTCGGCCGCGACGACCGGCGAACCGTCGGTGGAGCCGTTGTCGACCACGATGGCGCGGTAGCCGGGTGGCAGCCCGCTCAATACGGCAGGCAGTGCGGCCGCCTCGTCCAGACACGGCAGCACCACGTCGATCGTTGTGTGCATACCGGCGACGCTAGGCCCGCCACCGGCCGTCCGGACGACGGTTTCTCCTTACGAATCGCTTACGCGGCACGGGATCTTACGACTCGCTGACGTCTCACCGTCTGGCCGTCGAATGCCTGGTGGGAGGTCGTATCGTCGGCCGTCACCATGACCATGATGACCAGGCCGGGACGAACCCGGTCCGCCGACCTGATCGTCGTCGGCGCCGAGGTGGCAGTGCTCGCCGTCGCCGTCGCCGTCGGCGCCCTGCTCAACCATCAGGGCGTACGGCTGCACGCCGACGCTGCGCCGCTGTACGCGAGTTGGCAGCCCCATCTGGGGCTCGGCACCCCCGCCGCGCTTCTCGTCGCGGCGCTGTTCGTCTGGCGGGGCGTGCGCTGGGGGACCGACACGCCGTGGCCGCGGCTGCTGGCGGTCGGCTACCTCGCCTCGCTGCTCTGGACGCTGTCGCTGGCCCTGGTGGACGGCTGGTCCGCAGGGTTGACCGAGCGGCTCACGGTGCAGGCCGAGTACCTGCACGAGGTGCCCCGGGTGACGGACGTCGGCATCATGCTGTCCGGCTTCGCCGACCGGATTCTCGACTTCCAGCCCGATTCGTGGTCCACCCACGCTGCCGCTCACCCACCGGGAGCGTTGCTGTTCTTTGTCTGGCTGGAGCGGATCGGCCTGGGCGGCGGGACCGCCGCCGGGCTCGCCTGCGTGCTGCTCGGCGCCACGGTGTCGGTGTCGGTTCCGGTGACGTTGCGGGCACTCGGCGTCGAGGACGCGGCCCGGGCGGTGTGGCCGTTCCTGGTGCTCCTCCCGGGGGCGGTCTGGGTGGGCGCGTCCGCGGACGGGATCTTCGCCGCGGTGGTCGCGGCCGGGCTGGCGTTGCTGGCGATGGGTGGCCGGCCGGGGGCCGCACTGGGCGGGTTGCTACTCGGCTTCGCGCTCTACCTGTCGTACGGGTTCGTCCTGGTCGGGTTACTCGCGTTGACAGTGGTGCTGCTCCGGGCGCGGGACCGCCTCGGCGTGCTCCTGGTCGCGGCGACGGCGGTCGCGGTCGTCGTCGCCGCGTTCACCCTGGCCGGCTTCTGGTGGCTGGACGGCTACCACCTGGTGGCGCGTCGTTACTACCAGGGCTGGGCGGCGGAACGTCCGTACGGCTACTGGGTCTGGGCGAATCTCGCCGCCCTGCTGCTCTCGGCCGGCCCGGTGGTCGGGCCGGCGCTGCGGCGGGCGGTGTCCGCCGTGTCGATCCGAGCACCGCAGCCACCGCTCGCGACGACCCTCCGGCGGCGGATCGCCAGCGCCGGGCCCACTGTGTGGTTGCCCATCGCGGCGACGGCGGCGGTGCTCGCGGCGGACCTGTCCGGGCTCAGCAAGGCCGAGGTCGAGCGGATCTGGCTACCGTTCGCCGTCTGGCTGCTGGTCGCCACCACGCACCTGCCGCACGGCCACCGACGGTGGTGGTTGGCCGCCCAGGCCGCCACGGCTCTCGCCGTCAACCACCTACTGTGGACGGTGTCGTGACCGATGCCGGATCCCGCATCACCGCAGTGGTGAAGTCGGCGATGCCAGCGGCGAAGCCGACTCGGGCGGTGAAACCGAGCACCCGGGTGGCGCGCGCCGGATCGGCCACGACGTGCCGTACGTCCGCCGCCCGCCCGCCTCCGACCGTGATCGGCGGTGGCCCACCCATCGCCGACGCCAGCTCGTGGGCCAACTCGCCGACGGTGTGTGGTTCGCCCGAGCAGACGTTGATCGGGGTCAGGGGATCCGGTGCCGGTGTCGTGAGAGCCAGCAGGTTGGCCGAGGCCACGTCGGTCACGTGCACGAAGTCGCGCCGTTGCCGGCCGTCCTCCAGCACCCGGGGCGGTCGTCCGGCGGCCAGGGCCGACCGGAAGATCGACGCGACCCCCGAATACGGGGTGTCACGTGGCATTCGCGGACCGTATACGTTGTGATAGCGCAGGGCCCAGACCGATCCGCCGGTCTGCCGGGCCCAGGCACCGGCGAGGTGTTCCTGGGCCAACTTGGTGGCGGCGTACGTGCTGTGCGGCTCCAGCGGCGCGTCCTCGGGCACGAGACCGGGGGAGAGCGCCTGGTCGCAGCGAGGGCAGGTCGGCTCGTACCGGCCCTCGGCCAGGTCGACGACCCGGCGGTTGGCAGGCCTGACGATTCCATGGGTGGGGCAGTGATAGCGGCCCTCGCCGTAGACCACCATCGAGCTGGCCAGCGCCAGTCGGCGCACCCCGGCGGCGTGCATCGCCGCGAGGAGGGTGGCAGTGCCGAGGTCGTTGTGCGCGGCGTACCGGGGGGCGTCGGCCGGGTCGATGCCATGGCCGACCATGGCCGCCTGATGGCAGACCGCGTCGACCCCGGCCAGTAGCCGGGTCAGCAGTTCGCCGTCGCGTACGTCGCCGACCACCAGGTCGTGCCGCTCGGTCCAGGGCGGCGCCGTCGCACCGTGCGCCTCAGGCAGCAGCGCGTCCACGGCCACCACTTCGTGCCCGGCGTCGGTGAGCAGGTCGGCGACGTGTGAGCCGATGAACCCGGCCGCACCGGTGACAAGGATCCGCATTCCGGTCACCGTATGACCTCGCGTACGCCCGAGCGGGTTTCCGGGTCCAGCCGTAAGAACCTCGCAAGGTTTGCTGGTGCGGGTGGAGTCTGCCGCGTGGCTACGCTGGGCCGATGGACATCTGGGCGAGACGTTGACGGGGCGGAACGGGGAAGGTCCGTGACACAGCGCGTGCTGGTGGTCGACGACGATCAGACCGTGAGCGACGTCATCCGTCGTTACCTCGAGAACGACGGTTTCCAGGTGAGCCTCGCGGCCGACGGTGCGGCGGCACTGGCAGCCGTGGAGCGGCAGGCGCCACACCTGGTCGTGCTCGACCTCATGCTGCCGCTGATCAACGGTCTGGAGGTGTGCCGGGCGCTGCGGGTACGGCCGGACGGCGTACCGATCGTCATGCTCACCGCGCGCGGTGACGAGTCCGACCGGGTCCTCGGGCTGCAACTCGGCGCGGACGACTACCTGACCAAGCCCTTCTCACCCCGGGAACTGGTGCTGCGGGTCCGTTCGGTGCTGCGGCGCGCCGGCGGTGGAACGCCACCCGAGCGGCCGGAGGCGCTCACCGACGGCAACCTGGTGGTGCACACGGCCTCCCGAACCGCCCGCCTCGCCGGTGCGGATCTGGCCCTGACGTTGCGCGAGTTCGACCTGCTCGTCCACCTCATGCGACATCCGTCCCGGGTGTTCGGCCGGGCCGAACTTCTTGAGCAGGTCTGGGGCTGGAACTTCGGGGACCACTCGACCGTGACCGTGCACGTACGCCGGCTGCGAGAGAAGATCGAGGCCAACCCGGCCGATCCGCAGCGGATCGTGACCGTCTGGGGCGTCGGCTACCGCTACGAGCCGGCCGATGCGTGACGTACTCCTGATCTTCGCGATCGCCCTCGGCGCGGCACTCGGCATCGGGCTCGCCGGTGCGGTGCTGCTCCGCGCGCTTCGACGCAGCTCGATCACCGTGCACCTCAACGTGCTGCTCACCACCACTGTGGTCGCCGTCGCCGTCGGGGTGATGGCGGTCGCGGAAGCGATGTTCCTCTCCGCGCACGACCTTGAGGTGGTTCTGATCACCGTCGCGGCGGCAGCGGTGGTCAGCATCGCCGTCGGCGGGCACTTCGGCCGGCGACTGGCCCGCGCCGCGGTCTGGCGCGACCAGGCCCGGGAGCGGGAACGGCAACTGGAGAAGGGCCGGCGCGACCTGGTCGCCTGGGTCTCCCACGACCTGCGGACCCCGCTCGCCGGGCTGAGGGCCATGGCGGAGGCGCTGGAGGACCGGGTGGTGCGTGATCCGGACACGGTCGACGAGTACCACCGGCGCATCCGACTGGAGACCGACCGGATGACCCGACTCGTCGACGACCTGTTCGAGCTGTCCCGGATCAACGCGGGAGCGTTGCGGTTGTCGTTGACGGCGGTGCCGCTCGGAGAGGTGGTCTCGGACGCGCTGGCCAGCACCATCCCGTTGGCCGACGCTCGCAGGATCAAGTTGATCGCCAGCGAGTCGGGGTGGCCGACGGTCGCCGCGAGCGAACCGGAGTTGGCCCGGGTCGTGGCGAACCTGCTGCTCAACGCGGTCCGCTACACCCCGGCCGACGGCACCGTACGCATCGAAGCCGGCCGGGAGGACGACCACGCCTGGCTGTCGGTTGCCGACACCTGTGGCGGCATTCCCCCGGCCGACCTTCCCCGGGTGTTCGACATCGCGTTCCGTGGTGAGCCGGCCCGTTCGCCCGGCCCCGGCGACGGTGGGGCGTCCGGAGGGCTCGGCCTGGCCATCGTTCATGGCCTGGTGGAGGCGCACGGCGGTCGGGTCGAGGTGCGCAACACCCCCGACGGTTGCCAGTTCATGGTCCGCCTGGCCACCGCCTGAGGCCACGTTCGGCGGCGCTGTCGGCCAGCTTCTCCCACACCGTGCGCAGGGCGTACCCGTCGTCTCCCAGGCCCGTCGACGGCTCTCAGCAGTCGATAACCATCGATGGAAGGTCCACATCGTGGGTCCACACTGTTGGCCGGATCTGACTACGCTTTCCACTGTCTCGGACGCGATCGATGGAGGGCGCATGTCGGTGAATGAGCCGGCGAGCGGAGAGTTCGCTCGCATGCTGGACGCGACGGTTGGCGCGTTGCGCGCCGCCGGCGCTGCGCCGGAGGACGAGGAAGCGGCGCGGCTGCGTCGGGTCGGTGAGTCCGCCGAGGGGCAGGTCCGTGCCGAGTTCGGCGCCGATGGCCGGCTGGAGTCGCTGACGCTGGACCCACGGATGATGCGGCTCGGCGCGGCCGAGGTCTGCGACCACGTGATCGCAGCCGTGAACACGGCGATCGACTCGATGCGCGGCGGCGGCCCGGCGGTGGCCTCCGGCGACCTCTCGCAGCTCACCGAGCAGTTGGAGCAGGTTCGTGACACGGCCGTGCCGCGGCTCGGCGCGTTCCTGCAGGCGCTCACGGACGCGCAGGAGCGAATGGCCCGAGGCGGGTCCCGGTGAACGGCTTCGAGGTCGAGCCCGCGCTGCTGCGTTCCGGCGGCGATGAGGTCATCGGCGCCGCCGAACGCTTCATCGGGCAGTTGGAGAGCTTCGAGGCGAGGATGCAGGGGTACGGCGAGCCGTGGGGTGCCGACGACATCGGCTCGCTGATCGGCATCGCGTACACGGAGGCGTCCACCTGGGTTCTGGACTGCATCGGCGTGGCCGCCGAGGAGATCGGCTCGGCCGGCAGCGACCTGACGAAGATGGCCGACAACTTCGAGCTGGTCGAGGACGCCGCCGCGGGCGCGCTGCGGGACATCCAGGGAATGCTGGGGTGACGGCATGGGACTCCAACTGCCAGGTGAACTGATCACGGCACTCGGCTGGATCGGCTACAGCTGGCCCGAGGCCGACGAGGAAAAGCTGTTCGAGATGGGCCAGGCCTGGCTGGACTTCTCCGGCACGGTCGCCGACGCCTCCGGGGAGGCCGGTTCGGCTGCGGCGGCGATCTGGTCGCAGCACCAGGGCGAGTCGATGCAGGCGTTCCAGAAGTGGTGGTCCAACCCGGAGAGCGGTCCCGGAACGCTGCCGGACTACTCCCAGGCCGCGATGCTGATCGGGACGGGGCTGATCATCGCCGCCGCGATCGTGCTCGCGCTGAAGATCCAAGTGATCGTGCAGCTCGCGATCCTCGCCTTCGCGGTGGCTCAGGCGATTGCCACCGCCGTCGTCACGTTCGGCGCGTCGCTGGCCGAGGTCCCGATCTTCCAGATGATCACGCGAGAGATCGTCGGTCTGCTGATCGACCAGGTGATCCAGGAGCTCCTCGATGCCTAGCAGGGCGCCGAAGAGCTCGAAGAAGCGCGGTGGCGCGGGTAAGCCGAAGGTCGGTAAGGGTGTCCGCGCGGCGGTGAAGAAGGCCGCCGCCAAGCCGGTGGTGCGCAACAACGACCTGCCCGAGGTCACGATCAAGGTGCAGCGCAAGTCGTTCCACGCGCGCGGACAGTTTGACCGCAAGATGAACGCGCTGAAGAAGCTCAGCGACGAGGGCAAGCTGTTCAAGCAGGCGAACCCGGTCGCTCGGGACAAGAAGATCACGGCCGACTACAAGAAGCGCATCCGGCAGAAGATCTTCGACAAGTACTGGCCCCACGACAAGAAGATGGCGAACGCCCTCGCCGCCCGACTCCGCAAGCAGCAGCCCGACCATGTGTGGGAGCTGCAACTTGGCGGCGCCGACGACGTTAGTAATCTGAAGCTTCTGCACGGCAGAACAAACTGGGATGTCGGCGGGCAAATCTGGCGTCAGATCATGAACCTGCCCGATGGCACACCGATCCGAATAGAGGTAGTGGATTGAATCCCGAGTTGCGGGAGCTCATCGCGGAGCTGCGTACCGACCTGGAAGCGGACCAGCCGGCGACGCTGGCCTGGGCCCAGATCAACGAGGGCGCTCCGGCCGACCAGATTCCCGCTGAGCTGCCGCAGCCGGTCCGGGAGCTGCTGGAGACCGCCAACGGCATCCTGGCCGGCGCGTTCGACCTGCCCGCGGTCGCGGATCTCGACGACATCCAGTACTACCTCGAGCAGATGCCCGAGTTCACCGGCGTCGCCGACGAACCCGCCGAGTGGCTGGTCATCGGCACACTGAACGACGAGCCGCTGCTGATCCGACGCGACACCGGCGCGGTCTGGTACTTCCCGGCGGAGACCACCGACGAGTGGTTCATGCGTGAGATGTTCCTCGACGTCGCGCCGGACCTCGACTCGTTCCTCGCCTACTACGTCTTCGGCGCCGGGTACGGCGAGATCGGCTCCGACGACGACGAGTGGTGGGGCTTCCTCGACGAGCACGGCCTCACCACGCCCGGTGACGATGACGAGGAGGCGGACGATTGACCGCGACACATGAGGAGCTCACGGCGCTCTGGGGCGCCGATGGGATGATCTACTTCCCGGTCGACCGGTTCGACGACGTCCTCGGCCCGCTGACGCCAGAGGTCTTCCCGCCGTTCGGGGCCATCCCGGTCGACGTGCCGATCCTGTTCACCGTCGACGTCGACGTGCCCGGCCTGGAGTTGTTCTCCAAGCTGAAGATCGAGATCGGCGAGGCCAGCCCGCGCATCCACATCGTCCTCGGCAGCTCGCCCGAGGACCCGCAGCTGCTCTTCTGCCTCGACGCGCTGACCGGCGGTGTCGTGTTGCTGGATCTGGAGACCCCCAACTTCGAGGCGGTCAACGCGACCTTCGCCGCGTTCGTCGAGTTCCTCTACCGACTCGGAGGGCTCATCGCCACGGACCCGGGCGGTCGGGCCCGCGCGGCCCGCGCCGCCGCGATCCGCGAGGAACTGATGGGCGTCGACTCGTCCGCGTTCGCCGACCCGAAGTCCTGGTGGAGCATGGCCTTCGATCAGCTGGAGTCCACCAGCGGCTAGCCTCGTCGCGGCGGGCCCGGCCGGGATAGCACAGGCGCCGTCGAGGATGCGCTGGTGGTTCACCGCGCCCGCGGCACCGGTACGGACGCGATCGGCTGTTCCGACGGTGCTGCCTCTCGATGCCATGCCCCGGCTCGATGCCATGCCTCGGCGATGAGGGCGTAGGTGTAGCCGTCCACCCAGCCCAGTTCGGCGTGCCAGGAATCGCCGACGCCGTGCTGTTCACGACGCATGCCGACCTTCTCGAGGATTCGCACCGAGGCGAGGTTGTCCGCGAAGCAGCCGGCGGTGATTCTCCGAATGCCCAGCCGGTCGAATGCGTGCGCCACCACCGCGGTCACCGCCTCGGTCGCGTACCCGTTTCCGCCGTAGGCTGGATCGAAGATGTAGCCGAGCTGGGCCTCGGTCCGTGGTGGCATGCCGGGTTGACCCATGCCGTCGACGACGTCGAGCGAGACGGTTCCGATCACCACGCCGTCGAGCGTGGCCGCCACGCTGTGGTCGTCGGGGTCTGCGGCCGCGTGTCGCCATGCCGCGCGGAAGGACGCAGGGTCGACCCGCGTGCGGAGTAGCCAGCGCGTGACCTGCGGCAGATTGCGGTACTCCAGGATCCGGTCGACGTCCTCGTCCCGCACCGGGCGAAGCTCGAGGCGTTCAGTGCGTACGGTGGTGTTCTCCATGAGGCGGGACGCTAGTGGACGCACCCCGGCGAGACGCCCGATTATTGGTCCGCCCGACCGACACGTGGCGCCCACCTCATCCGCATGACGCACACGAGCGCGAGTGTCACGACGTGTCTTCTCGGGTCGCCGTAAACTTCGATCATGAGGCGAAACCTCACGGAGGCCCGCGACTTCCTCGAGTACCAGGCCACGCGCTCGTAGCAGGGAGCACCGGCATTCCGGTCAGCTCAACGAGGTGGCTTCCAGGGCTCAAGACCTGGCCCGCTGCCCTCGGCGAGCTTCTTCAGGTTGAGCAACTGTCGCCGAGCCATGATCAGGTCGCCGACGGACAGCCCGGGGGCGACCCAGCGGGTCGTCTGCATGACGACCTTGAGCAGCAAGCGTGTCGTGCCCTGCTCCTGAGGCACGAGGACGTAGGACATGAAGGCACCCATGATGGTGCTCGTCAGTTGTCTGCCGGGGTCGACCGCGACGATCCTGCCCAACTTTCGTCCGCCAGCGGTGGTGAACGACTCTCCGACCTGGGGCTCGGGTAGGCCCTCCAGTTGTCGAGGTGAGCGGCGGCCGAGGTTGTCGATCCAGTCGTACGAGTACGGGGCAAGCCTCAGTTGGGCTACCCACGGCCACACCGCCGGGGCGGGCACGTCGATCCGCACTCCCCGCCATGCCTGGAGAGTGGGTGAGACGACGAAGTCGTCACAGGGATAGGTACGCAAGGTCTCGCTGTTGGTCACGCCCCACCGGTCACCGATCACGCATCCATCGTCCGCCATGCGGCGGCCTTGACGGCAAGCCGATCGGCTTCCGGCAAGCATTGTCGGGCGTCCTGGAGCCGGTCGTCCGAGACGAGTGGGGCGGTTGACCCAGGAGTGGGGCTCAGTCGACCCGCTGGGCCAGCACCTGCCCCGGCCAGGTCCCGGCCAGGAAGGTTTCGGTGGGAGTGAACCCGTTGCGCTCGTAGTACGCCACCAATTCGCCACCGCTGCCCGCCCAGCAGTCGACCCGTAGCAACCGCACGCCGGCTCGCCGGGTTTCCTCGACGGCGTGTGCCAACAGGGCCGACCCGAGTTTCTGGCCGGCGAATCGGCGGTCGGAGACCAGGAGGCGGACGTACCGCTCGGGTTCTTCCGCAGGCGCGATCGGTACGCGCGGATCGGGCCCGGAACCCAACACCAGCGCTGCGGCCGGCGTTCCATCCACTTCCGCGATGAACGGGAGGTTCTCGGTCAGGTACCGATCGACCTGCTCCACCCTTGCGGGCTGGTCAGAGAACGGCGTCGTGCCCCACTGCTCGGTGTTGCCGTGGTCGTTCATCCAGACCACCGCGGAGTCGAGCATGGCCAGTACGGCAGGCGCGTCGGCCGGGCCGCCACCCCTGATGAGTACGCCGCGAGTGGTGTCGTCCATGGCGGAATGATAATCCGTGGCTGGCCGACCACTACCGAGGCGATCATCGGGCCTGGCTCTCGCCCTCAGGGCCAAAACCTCGGGAGGCCAGGGTCCGATTCATCGCCGCCAGTAGGCGCTCGAGGGTTCTGCGGTCGCTGTCGGTCAGGCCGCGAAGGATGGCCGCCTCGTTGGCCAGATGTTCCTCGATGAGCCGGTCGGTCAACGCCACGCCGGCCGACGTCAGCCCGACCACCCTGCCGCGCGCGTCGGCTGCGGAGACCGAGCGCGACACGAGGCCGCGGGCGATCAGCCGGTCCACCCGCTTGGTCACGGCTCCCGTGGTCACGAGCATCCGTTGGCTCAGCTGGCCCGCCGTGAGCGTGTAGGGCTCGCCCTCGCGTCGCAGCGCCGCGAGCACGTCGAAGTCGCCGTTGCCGAGGTCCGCCGCGGCGAACGGCGGCCGCAGGGCCACATCGAGTACGGCGGCCAGCTGCTGGATGCGGCCGATGATCAGCAACGGGGTGGGGTCGAGGTCTGGTCGCTCGCGACCCCACTGCCCAACGATGTCGGCGATCCGGTCGTCATCCACTGTTGCATGTTACCTTCCGAGGAAGCTAACTTGTCTTCCATGGAAGACAACTCGACTCGAACGTCAGCTCCGGTGGTCACGGCGTACGTGGATCCGTCCTGCCCGTTCGCCTGGATCACCTCCCGCTGGCTCATGGAGGTCGCCAAGATGCGGCCGCTCACCCTGCGGTTCGAGGTGATGAGCCTCGCGGTGATCAACGAGCATCGTGATCTGGAGCCCTGGTACCGCGAATTCAACGACCGGGCGTGGGGTCCGGCCAGGGTGTGTGTGGCGGCCGCCGCGCAACACGGCTCCGCCGCCCTCGCACGGCTGTACCCGGCGCTCGGCCGCCGGATCCACGACGCCGGCGACAAGGACTTCGACACCGTCGTCCCGCTGGCGCTGGCCGAGGCCGGCCTCCCTGCCGACCTGGCCGACGCCGCCCACCGCAGCGACCTCGACCCGCAGATGCGGGCGAGCACCGCCCACGCACAGCAACTGGTGGGCGAGGACCTCGGCACCCCGACGGTCGTCGTCGACGACGTGGCCTTCTTCGGCCCCGTGCTGACCTCGGTCCCTCGTGGTGAGGAGGCCGTCCGCGTCTTCGACGGCGCTCGCCTGCTCGCCGGCTGCCGGGCTTTCTCCGAGCTCAAACGCGCCCGGTCCGACGGCCTCACCTTCGCGTAGCTCCACCACCGCCGCTGGTGCCCGGGTACGAGTCCTGCGCCCGCTCCCGGCTGAGGCGTTCTGTGCTGCCGGGGCAGATGCGACGCGGGTGGCACCGCCGACGACAATGCGAGCGTGACCGACACCGTACCGGCTTCGCTGCCTGCTGTGATCGAACTCGTCGATGAGTACATGTACCGCGTGCTGAAGGGCGCAGAGGATTCGGTGCTGGTGATCGGGGAGCTGATGGGGGCGCTGACCGAGCTGAACGCCGAGGTCAGCGAGGTCAGCGAGGGGAGTGTTGGCAAGCTCTACCCACTATTCGGGGACCTGTCGGACATCGTCGACGGCTTCCCGTTCGACTACGGCGACGGTACTGAGATGATCGCCCAACGTGAGATCCGCGACGCTGCCTGGGACTGGATGACCACGGCGCGTAACGCCGACGGGTTGAAGACCTACGTCGACCGCTGGATCGCGAGAAGCGCAGCCTTACCGACCATCGAGGACGGGCAGCCGTTCCGCGACGTCGCAAGATAGGGGGGTGGCGGCGGGTTCGCATCGAGCGTGTGGGGGCTGCCGCCCATCATCGGCGCTCGGGCGTCCCCGGTGCTCCGCCCACTCGGGCGCGAGGATCGACATCACCGTGGCGTCAACCCAGTCGTCGCCGTCGCTCAGGACCTGCCGCAGCACACCCTCGGCAACGAAGCCGACCTTCTCGTACACCCGCCGGGCCCGGGGGTTGAAGGCGAACACCTCCAGCGAGATGCGATGCAGGCCGAGCCTCTCGAAACCGTGGCCGACGATCAGGCGTACCGCCTCGGTGCCCAGGCCGCGGTCGCGGCCGGCGGCGGTGAGCAGGGTGCGGAAGTTGCAGTTCCGGTTGGCGGGGTCCCAGTCGTTGAGGACGACCTCGCCGACGCAGGCCCCGGTGGCGCGGTCCACGACGGCCAGGTCGAGTCGGTCGGTCTGCGCGTTGCGGCTGCCGTACCAGGAACGCAACCGTTCCTCGTCGGGTACGTCGTCGGCCGGGCTGCCGGTCAGCCTGGCCACCTCGGGGTCTGCCACCGCCGCCCGGAAGGTGTCCAGGTCGTCGTCGACGAAGGGACGCAGGATCACCCGCTCACCAGTGAGGGTGGGTTTGATTGAGAAGTCGGGGGTTGCCTGGTCACTGGGCATCGACTGATCTTTGGCGCGACCCCGGCGACGGGCAACCGGTTTCCGGGGCAGGATACGGGGGGTGATCCTGATCGTTCCCGCGAACCCGCTGCGTCCACGCCGCCCGGACGAGCACTTCGTGGCCGAGGCTGAGGCGGCCCGTGCTGCGGGATTCCAGGTGGCGGTGGCCGACCACGTCACTGCCGCAGGACCCGCTGCGCATCGCTGATGACCTGCTCCGAGGCGATCGGGGCCCACGACGCGAACAGCTCCCGGAAGTAGACCCCGTGCCGGTCCGCCACCGCAGGATCGTGCTCGATGACGTCCAGCTCGTTGACGATGCTCAGGTCCACGAGCGACCGAAGTTGAGTCTCACCGGGCGTCCGCACCTGACGTGTGAAGCGGTCGAACACCTCGCCGGTCCTCGCCAGCTCCTGCCAGCTGCGTCCACGGTCGCAGGCGCCGTACAGATAGACGAGCTCCTCGGCGTCGGCGCCAACGAGATCCCGTAGCACCGCACGATCGGCCCGATCAACCAGGGTGACGTCGAACCCGTCGGTCCCGTAGACGGCGTGGGTGAGGCCCGCTGCTTGCACGTCATGGGCGCAGCCGAGCACGGCGAGTCGTTCGCTGACTCGACAGAGGTGGACGTACAGGTTGCCTCCGGGATGGGCGATCTGCTCAGCTCCCTGCCGGCGGAGCCAGACCCGCACGCCGTCGTCGATGGTCATGGTCCGACTGTAGGTATCGGCCGTCGGGTTCGATGGCCGCCGGACGTGGGCAATATGTCACAGCGCTGTGGGCATGCCCGGCGTCGCGGCGGCCGCGAGCACGTGGTCGCGGTCGAAAATACGGGGGTACGCGGAGCGCCGGTGCCGCACACTCGCCATCATGCTGGCATCGGTTCGTAGCGTCGCGGATCTGGCCGCTGCGCAGGCGCAGGGTCATCAGGTCAAAATTCTGTTCTTCTGGGGGCACCAGCCCGAACGTGACGGGGGTGTCGGTGCAGGCTGCCTGAGCCAGTGGTGGCCGGCGCCGTTCACCGCCGACGACATGCGGTTCGCCACTGCGGAGCACTACATGATGTGGCGCAAGGCCACCCTTTTCGGCGACCGCGCGATGGCGGAACAGATCCTCGCCGCGCCGCATCCCCACGCCGCGAAGGTGCTGGGGGGACGCGTCGCGGGTTTCGATCAGCAGACCTGGAGTGAACACCGCTTTGCGATCGTGGTGGCCGGCAACCTCGCGAAATTCGATCAGCATCCCGCGCTCCGGGCGTTTCTGCTTGCCACCCGGCAGCGAGTCCTGGTGGAGGCCAGCCCGGTCGACCGGATCTGGGGCATCGGCCTGAACCGCGACGATCCTGCTGCGGGTGACCCCGGCTGTTGGCGAGGGCTCAACCTGCTCGGCTTCGCGCTCATGCAGGTGCGTGAGGTGCTCGACGATCAAGGTCGGCAGGGGACGGTTCCGGCGTGACTCCCGGCGTCGACCGACGTCCGGTCATCTTCCTCGACGTGGACGGACCACTGATCCCGTTCAAGGCCCGACCGGTTGGCCGGAGACGTTCGTCGGGCGGTACCGCCAAGCGGCAGTCGGAAGACACCGGCAATCCCCTCCTTGATCGTCTCAACCCGGATGACGGTCGTCGGCTGCTCGCCCTGGGCTGCCGGTTGGTCTGGGCAACGACGTGGATGGCGGAGGCGAACGAGGTCGTCTCCCCCCGGCTCGGGCTTCCGAACCTGCCCGTCGTCGATTGGCCCGACGACGACGAGGAGACGGGGCGTGGCCTGCACTGGAAGACCGCGTTCCTGACCCAGTGGGCAGCAGGAGGCCCCTTCGTCTGGCTTGACGACGAAATCACCGACGCCGACCGCCGATGGGTGAGGGCTCACCACCCGGCACGGGCGCTGCTGTATCGCGTTGACCCGTACACGGGCCTGACCGAGGCGGACTTCGCCGTCGTCCATCGATGGATTCAGGTCGCAGGGGAGCGGCCACGGTCGATCCCTTGACACTCGTAGATGCGATCGCTAACACTTGTCCGCAACGCGAACTTAACGAGCCGAACACATTGCGTCTGTGGTCGTGTGAAGCGCCAGAGGCCCCGCTGCGAACACTCCACCCGGTTGCCAGGGCCGCCCAGGCCTGAGACCGGACGCCGCCTGCTCTTGTTAACGCTAACATAGATGATCTTGCGAGAGGGGCCGGGATGGTGGTTCTGTCGGGAGCATCGACGATGCGTCTACGTGCCCTCCTCGTGCTCTCCGCCGTGGCCGCCGTGGCTGTCGTGGTGGTCGCCGACCCGCATCGCCTACCACCGCTTCGCCGTGCCGATCGGCAACGGCACCAACCGCGAGACCGCCATCGACCGGATGGAGTTCAGCACCGACGGCACCATCCGGCCCGTCGTACCAACGCTCTAGCTGACTGGTAAGCCCCTGCGCGAAGGAGAGAGACACATGTCGAGAGTCCTCGCCCGGCTCTGCGCGGTCATGGTCGCCGCTTGTCTGCTGTTCACCACCTGGTCGGCGGCGACACCGAAGGAGGCGGCCGCGCTGGACCCGACCGTCGGCTACCTGATGGCGCACTTCACCGGCGAGTCGTCGACCGACCAGCAGATCTACTTCGCCCACAGCACCGACGGCCTACGCTGGACCGACCTCAACAACGGTGGGCTCGTGCTGCGGTCCACCGTCGGCACCCGCGGCGTCCGCGACCCCGCCCTGGTGCGCTCGCCGGCCGGCGACCGGTACTGGATCATCGCCACCGACCTGTGCATCGGCTGCGGCCAGGACTGGTCGACCGCGATCAACAACGGCAGCCGCAACCTCGTCGTGTGGGAGTCCACCGACCTGGTCAACTGGTCGGCGCCGTGGCTGCTGAACGTCGCCGGCGCAATTCCAGACGGGCGCAACGCCTGGGCTCCGGAGGCGATCTGGAACCCGGCCACCGGCGACTACGTCCTCTACTGGGCGACGAACGTCCCGCTCAACGGTGCGACCAAGCACCGCATCTACTCCGCACGGACGGCGAACTTCCGCAGCATCACCACACCGCAGGCCTACATCAACCGACCCGGTAACCAGGAGATCATCGACACCCAGATCGTCGAGGTGCCGGCCGGAGTCGGCGCCTACCGCTACGTCCGGGCCTCCCGGGACGGCCAGATCGCGATCGAAGGCAGCAACTCCATCCTCGGCACCTGGACCAGCCTCGGAAACCTCTCCGGCATCGGGCTGACCGGCGCGCAGGTCGAAGGCCCGATGTGGATGAAGACGAACACCCGCAACGAGTGGGTCCTCTACCTCGACCAGTACTCCAGCGGGCGCGGCTACCTGCCGGTCCTGACCACCGATCCGTCGAACCCGGGCAGCTACCGACTGCCGGCGTCCGGCTCGTACGCGATGGGCGGCACCAAGAAACGGCACGGAACGATCCTCAACCTGACCGCGGCCGAACAGAACCGGGTGCTCGCCCGCTGGCCCGCCACCGCGGTCAACCGGATCCAGTCGTACAACTTCCAGGACCGGTACGTGCGGCACTACGACTACGACGTCCGCATCGACCCGAACGTCAGCCCTGCCCAGGACGGCCAGTGGCGGCTGGTGCCCGGCCTGGTCGGCTCCGGCACCGTCTCCATCCAGTCGGTCAACTACCCGGGCCACTACCTGCGCCACTACGGATACGACTTCCGGCTGGAAGCCAACGACGGCACCGCCACCTTCGCCGCCGACGCCACCTTCCGACAGGTCGCCGGCCTCGCCAACTCATCGTGGACGTCGTTCCAGTCCTACAGCCATCCGGACCGCTACCTCCGGCACTACAGCTACCTGCTCCGGCTCGACCCGGTGTCCGACGCGCAGAGCCGTGCCGACGCCACCTTCCGCGTGACCAGCTGAACCTGGTCCCTCTCCAAGGAGTTCCGACTGTGGCACCACATCGACGGGTGCTCTGCGCCCTGGTGGCCGCGTTGACGGCGATGGTTGGCGTCGTCGCCGTCGCGTCGTCGCCGGCCACTGCCGCCACCAACCAGTTCCGCGGCATGAACTGGGCCATGTTGGGTGACAACTTCAAGACCAGCCCGCTCGTCGTGCAGGGCCTCAGCATGTCCGACAGCAACGCGACGGTGCGGGCCAAGGCCAATGCCCTCTACGACGACATGGCCTCCACCATGGGGGTCAACACCATCCGGCTGCCCATCAACACCCACACTGTGGGGACGGCCTGGTGGGAGGCGTACCGAGGCGCCATCGACGCGGCCACCGCCCGCGGCTTCAAGGTCATCCTCGCCTACTGGGAGGACGGCGCCGCGTCCGGCGGCAGGATCACGAACCTCGCCGCGTGGAACGCGATGTGGTCCACCGTGACCAACACGTACGGCACGAACACCAACGTCTACTTCGAGCCGATGAACGAGCCGCACGGCTACAGCTCGGCGGAGTGGCGCAACGTCGCGGCGAACTGGCTCAGCTACCACTACTCGGCGGTGCCCGGCCGGGTGCTGATCGGCGGTACCGGCTTCAGCCAGGACCTGCGCGACATCTGCAACGACAGCCGCTTCAACTCGACGCTGCTTTCCTTCCACTACTACGCCTTCTTCTACGGCGCGATGACCTACGACGCCTTCCGCAGCCACATCCAGGCCCGCCTCGGCAACTGCGCCTCCCGCGCGGTCGCCACCGAGTTCGGCGCACCGATGAACGACGGTCGCAACTACGCCGACGCGGGCAGCACCGACAACTTCGTGCGCTACATCCGGGCCATGGCCCAGGTCATGCGGGACAACCAGATGGGCGGCACCTACTGGCCCGCCCTCGGCGGCAAGACGGGCACCATCGGCTACGACTGGTACTCGATGTTCGCCCTCAGCGGCAGCGGCACCAACCTCAATCTCACCGTCCGCAACACCTCCGGCGCGGACCGGATCCGGTACGCGTGGGGTGACACCGTCGGCGACGGCCCGACGACACCCCCGCCATCGACGGGGACGTTCTACCGGATCGACGTGCGGCACAGCGGCAAGGCCATGGACGTCCAGCAGCCCAACACCGACAACGGCGCGCGCGTGGGGCAGTACACGTACGGCGGTGGTGCCTGGCAGCAGTGGCAGTTCCAGGACGCCGGCAGTGGCTACTGGCGCATCGTCAGCCGGCACAGCGGGAAGTGCCTCGACGTGGTGAGCGCATCGACCGCCGACGGCGCCGAGCTCGTCCAGTACACCTGCGGCACCGGCACCAACCAGCAGTTCCAGATGGTCGCCAACGGCGGTTACTTCCAGCTCCGGGCACGACACAGCAACAAGTGCGTGGACGTGCCGGCCGCGGCGACCGCGGACGGAGTGGTCCTCAAGCAGTATTCGTGCAACTCCGGCACCAACCAGCAGTGGTCCCGCACGGCCGTCTGAATTGTCGTCTCGACGGTGCCACTGAGCCACCCTCCGGCCCGCACAACCCGGTACTCGGGATGTGCGGGCCGCAGTGACGCCGGTCATTCGGCGTAGGCGTCGGCCACCTGGAATGAGTCCTCGTAGAGGTGGAGCTCGACGATCTGATCCCCGTGTACCCGGAAATTCTGAAGACGCCGTCCGCGCCGGCGGCCAGCAGGTAACGACTGTCCCGTCGGAGTGGGGGAGCACTGAGCGGGGCCTGGCGTTGCGCTACCGTCAAGGCGCGCGCCCCGGCGCCGACAGTCCGCGTCCGCCAGCCGTCGATGGCCCGCAGGACCCCACCAGATCCAAGGAGAACCCGATGCCGGAGCCTGAGCCCGCCCAGGACGACCCCACGGTGGTTGCCGAGACCTCACCAGCGGCCGAAACCGAGACCGAGACCGAGCCGCCGGCCGTTCCGGCGAATCGGGCTGCCCGGCGCGCGAAGGGCAAGGTGGCCTCGCCCCAACCACACGGAAAGGGCCAGCACTTCGGCGGCCGGGGCTCGGTCCAGAGCCCTCGCCAGTGGGGTAACCGCCGTAGCGGCTGATCCGCGACGGGCGCTTCGTCAGCGAAAACCCGTGATCGACACGGTCGTCAGCTCATGTCGATGCCGGTCGTGAGCCCTGTGGCGTCTCCGCCGCGATGCTCACGATCCAACCCGACCGGCCCCGACCCCTCTGCGCCGGTCCAGCACCGGTTTCGTCAGTGGTGCGGCGACTGCCGACCGGGCAAAGTGGAATCCGGAAGCCGGCGTACGTCGGCTTTGTCGGCGACCACGGGTACGGTTTCGGTGCTCGACACGTACGGGCATCGGCGGCATGTCGTCGGGGCGGGAAGGGCCAGCCCGGTGGCGACGGACCGTGGGAGGGAGCGACGGTGGCGCAGCGGAGAGCATTGGTGGTTCGGGGCGGTTGGGAGGGGCACCAGCCGGTCAAGGCGACGGAATTGTTCCTCCCCTTCCTCGAACGAAGCGGCTATGCCGTACGGGTCGAGGAGTCGACGGAGATCTACGCCGACGCCGCCGAGATGGCCGAGACCGACCTCGTCGTGCAGTGCATGACGATGTCGCAGATCACCGCGGACCAGGTGGCGGGCCTCAGCGCGGCGGTCATCGCCGGCACGGGCTTCACCGGCTGGCACGGCGGCATCGTGGACTCGTTCCGCGCGTCATCGGAATACCTGCACCTGGTGGGCGGCCAGTTCGCGACCCATCCGGGCTTGGAGCCGTGTGAGCGTCACGGCGGCCCGGAGGACAACTTCCTGCCACACACGGTGCGCGTCATCGACCTCGGCCGGGAGCACCCGATCACTGCGGGCATCGAGGCCTTCGACCTGGTCACCGAACAGTACTGGGTGCTGCACGATGACCTGATCGACGTGCTGGCCGTGACCACCCACCCGACGCAGGCGTGGCATCCGTGGCATCGCCCGGTCACCTCACCGGCGATCTGGACCCGGCAGTGGGGTGCCGGGCGCATCGTCGTGACCACCCCTGGGCACAGCCTCGACGTGCTGGAGCACGCGGATGTCCGTACCGTGATCGAGAGGGGGATGGTGTGGGCGACCCGCACCGCGTCGGCGTCATAGGTCTCGGGGTCATCTCCCGCGCGTACCTGGACACACTCGCGGACCACCCTGAGGTCAACATCGTCGCGGTGGCCGACCTCGACGCCTCCCGGTCGGCCGAGGTCGCGGCCACGATTCCTGGAGCCGAGGCGATGAGCGTCGAGCGCCTGCTCGCCCGCCCGGACGTGCAGACGGTGCTCAACCTCACCATCCCCGCGGCGCATGCCGACATCTCGCTGGCCACGATCGACGCCGGCAGGAACGTGTATGTGGAAAAGCCGCTCGCCGTGACGTTTTCGGACGGCCGCTCGATCATCGATCGGGCCGCGTCGGCGGGCGTGCGCGTCGGGTGCGCGCCGGACACCGTCCTGGGTACGGGTACGCAGACGGCGCGGGCGGCGATCGACGGCGGGCTCATCGGCCGCCCGATGTCCGCGTCGGCCGTCATGGTCACTCCGGGACACGAACGCTGGCATCCCAATCCCGACTTCTACTACGCCCCGGGCGGTGGCCCGATGCTGGACATGGGGCCGTACTACATCTCGGCGCTCATCCACCTGCTCGGGCCGGTCCGGGCGGTGACCGGAGCCTCCAGCCGTCTACGCGCCGAGCGCGTCATCGGCTCGGGCCCCCGCACCGGCCAGCGGATCCCGGTGGATGTGGACACCCACCTCACCGGCGTACTGGAGCACGCCAACGGTGCGCTCTCCACCATCACGACCAGCTTCGACGGCGTCAGGACGACGGCCGCGCCGATCGAGGTGCACGGGGAGACCGGCACGCTCGCCGTACCCGATCCCAACTACTTCGACGGTGAGGTCCGCCTCTTCCCGCTCGGCGGCACCGAATGGCGCGCTCTCGAACCGCAGGCTGGTTACGCCAAGGCTTCCCGGGGCATCGGTCTGATCGACCTTGTCAGGGCCGACGGTCAGCGTCCCCCGCGCGCTGACGGCGACGTCGCACTGCACGTACTCGAAACCATGACCAGCCTGCTCCGGTCGGCGAGCGAAGGCCAGCGGATCGAGCTGACGACGACGGCACAGCGGCCCGTGCCGGTTCCGCTCACTCCGCTCGAGGACTGGAAGGCGTACGACGCCGCAAAGACACGCTGAAGAGGGCCAGCCCGAGATGGGTTCGTGGTCATCGTGGAAGGCCGAAGTGGTGGGCGAGCGAGGCGCGCAGCGTGCCGGCGTCCCCGGCGGACCAGGCGATGAAGCAGTCGGGGCGTACGAGCAACGCGGCCGCTGTCGTGCCCTCCAGTGAGCCGGTGACCACGTCGACCCGGTCTCGCCATGGTGCGGCGATCCCGGCGTAGGCACCCGTGGAGTCCAGCAGCAGCGGCCGGGCGGTGCGGGTCAGCTCGGCGAGGCGTGTCGCACCGTGCTCGGTGTGCACGACCACGTCGGGCGCGCAGCGGCCGGCCAGAGGGTCGGCGGGATCGGCGGGGTAGCGGATGTCCGCACCGGACATCAGCGCCGCGATGTGCCCGGTCACCTCCGGCTTGCGCAGCAGTTCGGCGAAGAGTTCCCGCAAGCCGCTGATCTCGTCGCCAGGGCCGATGAGCGCCGACTGCGCCTGGGTGGACATGACGACCCGTTCGGCGACGGGGCGACGCTCGCTTTCGTAGGTGTCGAGCAGGCCCTTCGGTGCCCAGCCGCGCACCGTGGCGGCGAGCTTCCAACCCAGGTTGACCGCGTCCTGTAGGCCCAGGTTGAGGCCAGGGCCGCCCATCGCGGGGTGCACGTGCGCGGCGTCGCCAACCAGCAGCACCCGGTCGGCGCGGTAGCGGGCGGCGATGCGGGTGTTGCGGCCGGTCAAGCGCCGCAGCAGGCCGGGGCCGTCAGGCGGGCCGAGGGGGATGTCGGCACCGAGCACCCGGGCGACGCTGGCGCGGAGTTCCGCCAGGCTCATCGGGGTCTCGTCGTTCGTTGGCGGGTCGGGCCACTCCGTCGTGCTCAGGATCGCCGGGCGGCCGGGGAACGGGGCCCAGGCGATCAGGCCACGCGTGGTGCGGGTGTGCTGGAACGGCGGGACGACACCGTAACCGGGGACGCGCAGGCCGCCTGTCTCAGGGTCGAGGGACGACGCAGGCACGGTCACCGTGGCGGTGCGGGAGATCGACCGGTCGTTGGTGACACCGGGGAAGTCGATACCGGCGAGGCGGCGCACCACGCTGCGGCCGCCGTCGGCACCAACGACGAAGCGACTGGTGAGCTGCGTACCGTCGGCGAGGTGGACCTCGACCGCGTCGAGGCGTTGGCGGAGGTCGACGACCTCGTGGCCGCGGCGCAGGTCGACTCCGAGCTCGGCGGCTCGGACGGCGAGACCGGCCTCGAGCTGGGCTTGCGGCACTCCGAGCACGTAGTGCGGGTTCTCCGCGAGCATTGTGAGATCCAGCGGGAACGCGCCGAAGGTGAAGGCCGGTTGAGGGGCCGGCGGGGTGCTCTCACCGCTGAGCCGCGCGTAGAGGCCGCGTCGGTCGAGCAGGCGGACGACCTGTCCCACGAGGCCGTTGGCGCGGGGCTCGCCGGTGGGCGCGGCGTGGCGTTCGAGGACGACGGGGTGCACGCCGGCGAGGGCCAGTTCGCAGGCGAGCATGAGGCCGTTGGGGCCGGCTCCGACGATGGCGACGTCGATCATGGTCGTGATCCCTTCGGGGTGCGCGTCATCGCCACGGCAGGCGCGGCACGTGGCCGGCCCGCCGCGGGACTGTGATGCGGCTGGAGACGTGGGTGAGGTGGTGCCTGCGTGAGGGCGGAGCTTCAGCGGGGTGGGGCCGGGAGGCCGGCGGCGACCTGGGTGAAGGCGTCGGTGATGAGGCGTTCGATCGGGGCGGGTGGGTCGGCGCTGTCGAGATAGTGCTGCATGGCGACGACGACGGCGGCGCTGGCGGCGGCCGCGACGAGCCTCGGGTACATGTCGGTGGCGAGGTCGGTGCCGGTGCGCTCGGCGACCGCCGCGGCAAGCTCGGCCTCGGCGAGGGCGGTGGCGCGCAGCCGCTCGCCCTGTAGCGCGGGCTCGGCGAGCATGGTGCGTACGCCGGCCACCCACCGGGCATGGTCGGGGGAGGGCATCGCCTCGACCTCGGGACCGCGCGTGAACTGATCCAGCGCGGCCTGGGTGAGCGCCACCCAGAGCGGCTCGTCGGCGGGACGTTCGCGCAGCGCGGCGGCGGTGCGCAGGCTGCGGTCGAGGTGGCGGGAGGCGATCGCCTCGGCCTTGCTGGAGAAGTAGTTGTTGAAGGTACGCGGGGAGACGCCGGCAGCCTCGGCGATGTCCTCGACGCGGACGTTGTCGTAGCCACGCTCCGCGGTGAGGTGGATCGCAGCCCAACCAAGCGCCGCCCGCGTCTCGGCCTTCTTGCGCTCCCGCAGCCCCGTCATGCCGCCACGCTAGCACAAATTGCGTGACACGCAAATATGCGTGTCACGCAAAAAGTGACTGACGGTGGGTTCGGCCGCGTGAGGTGATCGCGTCGACAGGCGGGAGGGCCGGCCTGCGCCGACAATGGGGGAGTGGCACCCGCCTTCGTCCTGCACCACCACCGCAAACCACGACCGCACTTCGACCTGCGGCTCGAGGAAGATGGTGTGCTGCGCTCGTGGGCGGTGCCTCGCGGTCTACCGGACAGCCCCAGCGACAACCGGCTCGCGATCGCCGTGCCCGACCACGACCTCGCTCACCTCACCTACGAGGACGTCGACAAGTCGATCGCCGACATCGGCACCTGGGAGGAGCATGATCGCACCGACCGCCGGATGCTGTTCACGTTGCACGGCCGCACCGGTCGCCGGCGATACGCGCTCATCCGCACCGGCGAGGGGTGGCTGCTCCACCTGACGAAGGAGCAGCTCCCGGACGATCGCGGACGGTAGTGCGCTAGGCGGCGACGACGGTCAGCGAGACGTGGGCACAGGCCCTAGCATCGCGGCATGGCGACACGGCTTGTTCAGATCAACATGAAGGCTCGGGACGACTCCACGCTGGGCGGATTCTGGGCGCAGGCGCTCGGCTGGGAAATCTCCAGTGAGGGACCCGGCGTGACCAACCTCGAACCCGAGGGCTTCGTCTACCCTGACCCCGTCGCTGTCTGCGTCGACCTCATCGTCTCCTCGGAGCCCAAGACGGTGAAGAACCGCGTGCACGTGGACCTCGCCACCACCTCGGCGGCCCACCAGGCGCAGGTGGTCGCCCGCCTGACGGATCTCGGCGCAACCGCCGCCGACGTGGGCCAGGGCGGTGTGCCGTGGACGGTCATGGTCGACCCGGAGGGCAACGAGTTCTGCGTGCTGGAGCCCCGGGCGCTCTACCGGGACACCGGACCGATCGCCGCCGTGGTGGTCGACTGCGCCGATCCGCGAGCCATGGCCCGGTTCTGGAGCGAGGCCACGGACTGGACCCTGCACGAGGTGACCGATCAGGGTGCGAGACTGCGCTCCGCCAAGGGTGTCGGCCCCTATCTGGAGTTCGTCCGTACCCCTGACGTGAAGAGCGGGTGGAACCGCGTCCACCTCGACGTCCGCCCGTACCCCGGTGACGACCCGGAGGTCGAGGCGGCCAGG
The DNA here is from genome assembly GCF_003857035.1 of Micromonospora arida. Lineage (GTDB taxonomy): Bacteria > Actinomycetota > Actinomycetes > Mycobacteriales > Micromonosporaceae > Micromonospora > Micromonospora arida. Next base: position 42,788 of record NZ_QGSY01000282.1, on the reverse strand, counting down.
CTGCGGAGTCTCGGTGCGACCCCCATCGACCTGGGGCAGGACGTCCCGTGGCGGGTGCTCGCCGACCCGGAGGGCAACGAGTTCTGCCTCCTCACACCGGGCTGACCAACCGGCGACACCGTGCCAACGGAGAACCGGACGGCGTCGATCGATTCGGGCAACGGCCCTATTACGGCGAAAAGTGGCAGTTCGTGGCCGGAACGAGGTCCCGCCGCGAACGTTGGCATTAGGGCAACGCCACTCTATGGTTGGGGCATGCCGCCGGTGACCTTCCGCTCGCCCGCCGCCACCGAGGTGGCGGTGGGCGGTGCTGTGCGCGTGCCGACGGCGACCCGTCCCAAGGCCGACATGCGGGTGCCGGTTGTCCGCGCGCCGCACACCGCGCCCGCGCGCACAACGTCGAGCCCGATGCGAACCGGCCGAGGCCCACCTGCGGAGTCGTTGCATACCCAGAACGACCGCCAGGGCGAAGCTATCCAAGCTTCGGCCCTTTTTGTTTTTCCCACCCGTTTTCCCTGGAAGGCAGATCATGAGCGTCGATCATCGTCCTACTCTCGACCAGAGTTGGCTGGCTGACCTACGAGCGTCCCTGGCGGACGACTTCGCCACCCAGACGGCTCGGCTGCGGGAACTGACCGAGCTCAACGCGGACACCGGCGACCCCGGCGAGGCCCACAACCAGGCCGCGCTGCTGCTGGCCACCCGCCAGAACATCGAGCAGATCACCGGTGCGCTGAACCGGATCAGCGACGGCACCTACGGTGCCTGCCAGAGGTGCGGCCAGAGCATCCCGGCCGAGCGGCTCGAAATTCTCCCGCACGCTCGCTTCTGCGTGCCGTGCCAGGAGAAGCAGAACAGGTGACGCCCGGGTGTGGCTGCCGTACCGCCGGCACGGCAGCCACACCGTCAGGTGCGAGAGCCCGGCCTTTCATTCAGTGAAAGCTCCGGTTCCCCAGCGGGGACTCCGCACGGGACGATCCGGCTCCATCGACGTCCGTCGGCATGGAGGTCCGGTCGCATGACATTCGCGCGAAACCAGTGGTATGTGGCCGCCTACGGCAGTGAGGTGGGGCGAAACCTGCTCGCCCGGACGGTGCTCGGTGAGCCGCTGGTGCTGTACCGCACCGGTGCCGGGCAGGCGGTGGCGCTCGCCGACCGGTGCGTACACCGGCGCTTCCCGCTGTCGGAGAGCCGCCTCGACGGCGACACGATCGTCTGCGGCTACCACGGCTTCACCTACGATCCGACCGGCGCCTGCGTCTTCGTACCCGGTCAACAGCGCATCCCGCGCACCGCGCGGGTGGTCTCGTTCCCGGTGGTCGAACAGGACTCCTTCATCTGGGTCTGGATCGGTGACCTGGACCGGGCCGACCCGGCTGCGATCCCCCGCGCACCGTGGCTGGCCGATCCGCGCTACGCGGTGGTGCGGGGCATGGCGCCACTGAACGCACGGTACGGCCTGCTGGTCGACAACCTCCTGGACCTGTCCCACGAGACCTATCTGCACGGCGGTTACATCGGCACGCCGGAGGTGGCGAACACCCCGATCACCACCGAAGTGGACGAGGACCGGGGGATCGTCTACGTCAGTCGGCACATGGACGACGCCGAGTGCCCCCCGTTCTACGCGCGCTCCACCGGCATCCAGGGCCGGATCACCCGGTGGCAGGACATCGAGTACCACCCGCCCTGCCTCTACCTGCTGCACAGCCGGATCGCCCCGCAGGGTGTCTACCCGCCCGCGGAGGGCGAGGACCGCGAAGCGTTCCACGCCGAGATCGTGTACGCCATCACCCCGTCGACGGAGCACACCACCTATGACTTCTGGGCGGTGGCGCGCGACTTCGCGATCGACGACGAGTCGGTCAGCGAATACCTCCACCACAGCAATCACACAGTCGTCATGCAGGACGTGACCGCGCTCAACATCCTGGAGCAGGTGATCGCGACCGAGCCGGACAGGTATCAGGAGCTGAGCATCAACATCGACACCGGTGGCCTGGCCGCCCGGCGGCTGCTGGCGCGGATGGTCGGGTCGGGGACGGTGGGAGCGGCGCGATGAGGCCTCGGGCAGGCTCCCGCACCGGGGACCGGGTCTACCGGATCCACTGGGTGCCGGGCACCGACACCCTGCGCGGGATCTGCCACTGCGGGGCCGAGCGCCGCACCGAGGAACCGGTCGAGTTGTGGGAGTGGCTGCTCGGCCACCCGCAGGGCCACCAGGGTGCGGCCGTGCCGGTGCCCGGACCGCCGAGGCGGCTGGCGATGCGCGAGTGACGGCGGACGTGCTGACCGGTGTCGAGCTGATGGTCGCCGGCCGCGATCAGGTGGCGGCCGAGGTGGTGGCGATACGCCTCTGTCGTGCGGACGGCGGTGACCTGCCCGAGTGGGCGCCGGGCGCGCACATCGACCTGGAGTTGGGCGTCGGGCTGGCCCGTCAGTACTCCCTCTGCGGTGACCCGGCGGAGCGGTCCGTCCTGCGGATCGCGGTGCAGCGCGAACCGAACGGGCGCGGCGGCTCCCGGCTGGCGCACGAGCGGCTCACCGTCGGCTCGACCGTCCGGGTGAGCGGACCCCGCAACACCTTCCCGCTGGTCGCGGCACGCCGCTACCTCTTCATTGCCGGCGGCATCGGTATCACCCCCGTCGTACCGATGGTCGCCGCGGCCGACGCCGCGGGCGCCGACTGGCGGCTGGTGTACGGCGGACGCAGCCGCGCCACCATGGCCTTCGCCACCGCCCTGCGGGAGAAGTACGGCGACCGGGTGAGCCTGCACCCGCAGGACGAGACCGGGCTGCTCGACCTGGCCGGGTTGCTGGGCCGGCCCGGCACCGGGCTCGTCTACTGCTGCGGCCCGGAACCATTGATCACCGCGGTCGAGGAGCACTGCCGCGGCTGGCCACCCGGCTGCCTGCACGTCGAGCGTTTCACCGCCCGGGGCGACACCGGCGCGCCGGAGACGACAATCGAGGTCGAACTCGCGCTCTCGCAGCGGACGGTGACCGTGCCGCCGGGCACGCCGATCCTGCGAGCGGTGGAGGAGGCCGGAGTCCACGTCCTCTCGTCCTGCCGGGAGGGCACTTGCGGCACCTGCGAGACGCCGGTGCTCGCCGGTGTGCCGGAGCATCGCGACAGCCTGCTCACCGCCGAGGAGCGGGCCGTCGGGGACACCATGATGATCTGCGTCTCCCGGGCCCGTACGCCCCGACTCGTGCTGGAGCTGTGAGCGCCCGGCGTGGGCGGGGATGATGACGGGGTGCGCGCAGAACCGGGACGGTCGGTGACGAGCAAAGTGCTGGCGTTGCTCGACGCGTTCAGCCCGGCCACCCCGGCGTTGACCCTGAGCGAGTTGGCGCGTCGCACCGGGATGCCACTGCCCACCGTGTACCGGCGGGCCGCGGAGCTGGTCGCGTGGGGGGCACTGGAACGCGGCGACGACGGGCGGTACCGGATCGGTCTGCGGCTGTGGGAGGTGGGCTCGCTCGCCCCCAGGGGCCTGGGGCTGCGGGAGCTGGCCCTGCCGGTGATGGAGGACCTGTACGAGGTGACCCACGAGAACGTTCAGCTCGCCGTCCGGCAGGATCTCGAACTCGTCTTCATCGAACGGATCGCCGGGCGACACGCGGTGCCCGTGCTCACCCGGGTGGGGGGTCGCTTCGCGCTGCACGCCACCGGCGTCGGGCTGGTCCTGCTCGCTCACGCGCCCGCCGAGGTCCAGGAGCAGGTGCTGGCCGCGCCGCTGGAGCGGTACACCGAACTGACCATCACCGACCCGAAGCGGCTGCGTCGCTGCCTCGCCGAGGTACGCCGGGCCGGGTACGCGGTCAGCGACCGTCAGGTCACGATGGACGCCCTCTCGGTGGCCGCGCCGATCCGCGTACCAGAGGGTGTGGTGGCGGCGATCTCGCTGGTGGTCGCCCACGACCGGGCGGACCCGGTGGCGTTGGCGCCGCTGGTCCAGGCCGCCGGCCGGGTGGTCTCCCGGGCGCTGAACAACTCCACCCGCCCTGCCGTCTGATGTAGACAGACTGCAAATCGTTGACGCCCGGTCAAATTCTGCATTACGTTGCCGGTGCGCGTGTTACTCCCCACCTTCGTGCGCAGATCGGCATCGACGAAAGGGAGCACTCATGTCACTGGACGGCAAAGTCGCCATCGTCACCGGGGCCGGGCGGGGTCTCGGCCTCGCCTACGCGCAGGAGTTGGCGCGGCGGGGCGCCTCGGTCGTGGTCAACGACGTCGACGCCGAGGCCACCGCCGACACCGTGGCGACGATCGAGACGTCCGGCGGTCGGGCCGTCGCGGTGGTCGCACCGGTCGGCCCGACTGAGACCGCGAAGGAACTCGTCAGCACGGCGGTCGAGCACTTCGGACGGCTGGACATCCTCGTCACCAACGCCGGCGTGCTGCGCGACACGGTGCTGTGGAAGATGAGCGACGACGACTTCGACACCGTCATCAACGTGCACCTGCGTGGCACGTTCACCACCGTGCGCGAGGCGGTGCAACACATGCGGCAGGCCGGCGAGGGCGGGCGGATCATCTGCGTCGGGTCACCCACCGGGCAGCGGGGCAACTTCGGCCAGACCAACTACGCGGCCGCCAAGGCGGGCATTGTCGGCATGGTCCGGACCTGGGCACTGGAGCTGAAGCGGGCCGGCATCACCGCCAACACCGTCGTCCCGGTCGCCGCGACCGCGATGACCGCCACCGTTCCCTACTTCGCGGCGGCGGTGCGGGCCGAGGCGAACGGCGAGCCGATGCCCGCGTTCTTCCGACATGAGCTGGGATTCGGCACGGCGGACGACGTAGCCGGGCTCGTCGCGTTCCTCGGCTCCGACGCGGCGGCCTCGGTGACCGGGCAGGTGATCGGTGTCGGCGGGGACCGCCTGCAGATCTGGACCCACCCGGAGGCGGCGCTGACCGCGCACCGCGAGGGCGGCTGGACGTACGACGCGCTGCTGGAGGCCTGGCCGACGACGTTCGCCGGTGCCGCGCAGAGTGTCGGCGAACGCTTCCCGGAACTCCCCGAGGAGTTCGAGCCCGCGCCGTCCTGACCGGCCCGAACAGACCCGCCGACGGAGGTTGGCCCCATGTACCAGCCCGCGATCGACCTCGACGACGTCACGGCGATCGACATGCACGTGCACATCGAGGTCGACGACCACGGTCACACCTCACTGCCCGAACCACTCGTGGCGGCGGCGTCGGCGTACTTCAAGACGGACGGCCCACGGCCCGCCGTCGAGGCGGTGGCGCGGTACTACCGCGAGCGGCACATGGCGGCGGTCGTCTTCACCGTGGACGCGCGCACTCAACTGAAGCACCAGCCACTGTCGAGCGTCGCCATCGCCCGCGCGGCGGCCGAGCACGCCGACGTGCTCATCCCGTTCGGGTCGGTCGATCCGCGCACCGGGGGAGCGGCCCTCGAACTCGCCGATCGGTTGATCCGGGAGGAGGGCGTTCGCGGCTTCAAGTTCCACCCCACTGTGCAGGGCTTCGACCCCAGCCACGACGAGTACGCGCCGCTGTGGGGCCTACTGGAGCAGGCCGGCGTCCCGGCGCTCTTCCACACCGGGCAGACCGGCATCGGCGCGGGTACGCCAGGCGGCTACGGCCTGCGCCTTGGCCGGTCGAACCCGATCCTGCTCGACCCGATCGCGGCCGACTTCCCCGACCTCCAGATCATCATGGCCCACCCGTCGGTGCCCTGGCAGGACGAGGCGTTGTCGGTGGCCACGCACAAGCACAACACCTGGATCGACCTGTCCGGCTGGAGCCCGAAGTACTTCCCGCCCGAGCTGGTGCGCTACGCGAACTCGCTGCTGAAGCGACGGGTGCTCTTCGGCACCGACTACCCGATGCTCACCCCGGACCGGTGGCTTCGCGACGTGCAGGCGACCGACCTCAGGCCGGACGTGCTCCCGGGCATCCTGAAGGACAACGCGGCCCGACTGCTGGGCCTGGCCCGGTGACGACGAGAGGAAACGCCATGACGACGACCATCACCTACGACCGGCTCGGCGACCTCGCCGGCACCGATCTCGGCTACACCGGGTACCGCACGGTCACCCAGGACCAGGTGGACCTGTTCGCGGACGCCACGGACGACCACCAGTGGATCCACGTCGACCCGGAACGGGCGAGGACCGGCCCGTTCGGCGCACCGATCGCGCACGGCTTCCTCACCCTCTCCCTGGCGGTTCCCTTCTGGACCGAGCTGCTCGAGGTCAAGGGCGTGACCACGAAGGTGAACTACGGCCTCGACAAGGTGCGTTTCCCCGCGCCGGTCGTGGTCGGGGCGCGGGTGCGGATGCGGGCCACCGTCGTCGAGGTCGTCGAGGTCCGCGGCGGCTACCAGCTCGCCGTCGACCAGACGGTCGAGATCGAGGGCGGGACCAAGCCGGCGGTCGTCGCGCGCGGGCTGTACCGCTTCTACGCCTGATCCCGGGGGCATCCGTCGAGCCGGGCGAGCACACCACCTCCACCCCAGGAGAATGATGATGCACCAGCACGGAATTGGCGCCTGGCTGGCCAAGCGCCGGCTCAAGTCCCCGGACCAGATCGCGATCATCCACGGCGACCGGTCGCCCATGACGTACCGCCAGTTCGCCGACGCCGCGGACCGGATCTCGGCGGTGCTGCGCGAGCGGGGCGTCGGCAACGGCGACTCCGTCGCCTACCTGGGCGAGAACAGCCCCGAACTCCTCCAGGTGATGTTCGGGGCGGCGCAGGTAGGGGCGGTCTTCGTGCCGGTCAACACCCGACTCGCCGCACCCGAGATCGGCTACGTCCTCGCCGACTGTGCCGCGCGGGTGTTGATCCACGACCCGGACTTCGCGGTGCCGGTGGCCTCCGCCGCGGCGACCGCCCAGACCCCGTACATCATCGTCAACGGTGCGGGCAGCGTGGACCGGCCCGGGCTGGCCCACCTGGCCCGGGTCGCCGCCACCCCGTTCATCGACCACGCCGACACCGCCCACGAGGATCCGGCCGCGATCGTCTACACCTCGGGCACGACCGGCCGGGCCAAGGGTGCGGTGCTGACCCACGGCAACCTCACCTGGGTGGCGCTCAACTGTGTGGTCGACTACGACGTCGTCTCCACCGACGTCGCCCTCATGATCTCGCCGCTGTTCCACGTCGCCTCGCTCGGGATGGGCGCCCTGCCCGTCATCCTCAAGGGCGCCACGATGGTCATCGAGAGGGGCTTCGAGCCGGGCCGCGCGCTCGCGCAGATCGAGCGGCACGGGGTCACCATGCTCAGCGGTGTGCCAACCACCTACCAGCTGCTGGCCGACCACCCCGCCTGGGCGTCGACCGACCTCTCGACGTTGACGAAGCTCACCTGCGGAGGTTCGGCGGTGCCGGCCCGCATCCTCAACGCGTACGAGGCGCGGGGCCTGTCGTTCTCCCAGGGTTACGGAATGACCGAGGCCGCGCCGGGCGCCACCGCGCTGCCGCCCACGATGACCCGCGTCAAGCAGGGCAGTGTCGGTCTGCCGCACTTCTTCACCGACGTGCGGATCACCGATGCGGCCGGTGCCGTGCTGCCCGCCGGCGCTGTCGGTGAGATCGAGGTGGCCGGTCCCAACGTCTTCCCCGGCTACCACGAGTTGCCGGAGGCGACCGCCGAGGCGTTCACGGCCGACGGGTGGTTCCGCTCCGGCGACCTCGGCCACCTGGACGCCGACGGCTACCTCTACATCTCCGGCCGCCTCAAGGACATGATCATTTCGGGGGGCGAGAACATCTACCCGCTCGAACTCGAGCAGCTGCTCACCGAGGTCGACGGGGTGACCTCGGCGGCGGTCATCGGCGTGCCGGACGAGCGTTGGGGGGAGGTGCCGTGGGCGATCGTGACCGTACGGGAGGGGGCGTCGGTGGACACCGCCACCGTTCGGGCCCGCCTGGACGGCAGGATTGCGCGCTACAAGCTCCCGAAGAACGTCGTCATCGTGGACGAGCTGCCGCGGACGGCGTCGGGGAAGGTGCGGAAGGCCGATCTGCGGACCCGGTTCGGCGCCTAGTCGCGGGCCGGGCCGCGACGAGTTCGGCGAATTCCGCCGCGGACGCCTCGGCCAGCTTGTCGTGCATTCGGCGGTAGGTCCGCACCGATCTCGCGGCGGGCCACTCCGCGTCCATGAACTCGGCCGGCAGCCTCGGGTCGGCGCGCAGCAGCGCGAGCCAGTCCGCCACGAGCATGGTTCGTACGGTGAGGGCGCTCGGCGCCATCGCCAGCGCGGACGGGTCGTCCCACACCTCGATGAAGGCGAGGTGCGCGCGTCGGATCGCCTCGATGTCCCAGGCCGCGCGCACGCTCTCGCCGATCGGGAAGCCGGCGAGTTCGCGGGCGTGGAAGGCGACCACGGTGTTGGGTGCGAGGTCCTGCCGCAGCCGCTCCAACGACCCGGCGAGGTCGACCTCGCCGGGCGCCAGCCAGAGCCCGTCCCGGAGCGGCGCGAAGCCCTCCCAGGTGAGGGTGGAACGCAGCCGGTGCCGCAGCATCCGCTGGCCCTCCGGGATCGAGAAGGTGACCAGGGTCCACCCGCTGCCCTGTGGGTCGAACGGCCGTGGCCCGCGAACGCGGTACGTCGCCTCGCGCAGCACCGCGGACCCGTGCTCGGTCAGTGAGAACAGCGTCTCCCGGCCGTTCCTGCTGCGGGCGAGGATGCCGCTGTGCACGAGACGGTCGAGGGTCGCGCGGGTGGCCGGCGCGGCGACGTCCGCGCCTTCCAGCACGTTGATCAGAGCGCTTGCCCGGATGGGTCCGGTGGCGGCGTCGACGACGTGTTCGCCGAAGAAGGCGAGCAACAACTGCTTCGGCTGACGACTACCCACAGCGCTTCCCTTCGGCGAACTCGTTGGCCTGGCCGCCGATCACCGCGCGGATCGCGGGGCCACAGCCTGCCCGCGCTTGGCCCGCTGGATCTGGTCGTAGACGTGCGTCCGCAATTCCGTGAAACGGGGCAGAGCGCGGGTCGTGATCTGATCGCGCTCCGGCGGCAGGTCGATCGCGAGGTCCTCCTGGACCCAGGTCGGCGACGTGGACAATACTAGAACCCGCTGACCGAGATAGACCGACTCGTCGATGTCGTGGGTGACGAAGACAACCGAGATGGTGCGGCTGGCGTGCAGTTCGCGGACCAGGTCCTCCAGGTCGGCCCGGGTCTGCGCGTCGACGGCGGCGAACGGTTCGTCCATGATCAGGACGTCGGGCTGGTAGGCGATCGCCCGCGCGATCGCCACCCTCTGTTGCATCCCCCCAGACAGCTGCCACGGGTGGCTTCGCGCGGCGTGCGCGAGCCCCACCGCCTCAAGAGCGTCGACGACCAGCTTGTCCCGGGCCGCGCGGGTGAGCTTCTTGTGCCGCAGTGGCAGCTCGACGTTCCCGCGCACCGTCAGCCAGGGGTAGAGGCTGCGACCGTACTCCTGGAACACGACGGCCATGGCCGGGCTGGGCCCGGTCACCGGCGAGCCGTCCATCTCGACCACGCCGCTGGTGGGCCGCAGCAGGCCGGCGAGGCACTTCAGCAGGGTGGTCTTGCCACAACCGGACGGCCCGACGATGCAGACGAGCTCACCGGCGTCCATGGTGAAGCTGATGTCCCCGATCGCCTCGACGGTGCCGGTCGCCGACTCGTAGACCTTCCGCAGGTGCTCCACCCGCAGCAGCGTGCTCCGATCAGGCACGGTTGACCTCCCTGATTCCGTGGTACCAGCGCAGAACACGCCGTTCGACGAGACCGAAAGCTACGGCGAGGAAGACGCCGACGAGACCGAGGAGGAGGATGCCACTCCACATCTCGGCGATCAGGTAGTTGCGCTGGAAGTAGGCGATCCGGTAGCCGAGGCCGGAGGAGGAGGCGAACATCTCGGAGATGACCATCAGGATCAGCGCTACCGAGAGGGCCTGCCGGACCCCGGCCATGATCCGTGGGCTGGCGGCCGGGAGCACGAGGAACCAGAGCCGCTCCCACCAGGTGACCTGAAATGATTCCGCGGTCTCCGTCATGACGCTGTCCGTCCCCCGGACACCCTCGATCGTGTTCAGCAGGATCGGCCAGATCGCGCCGGAGACGATCACGACGATCTTCATGGTGTCGGTGATCCCGAGCAGGAGCATCGCCACCGGAATCAGCACCGGTGGCGGGATGGCCCGGAGGAACTCCAGCAGCGGTTCGAGGAGTTCGCGCAACCAGCGGGTCAGGCCGATGACGGTGCCGGCGGCGATGCCGAGCACGATCGACGCCGCGACACCGAGGCCGAGGCGGGCGAGGCTGGGCAGCACGTCCTCGACGAACGCCGGGCCGATCCAGGTCTCCCTGAAAGCCTCGGCGATCGTCAACGGGTCGGGGAAGAACCGATTCGTCGACCTCGTCGCCACCAGACCCCAGAGCACCAGCAGCAGCGTCGGCAACCCCAACGGGTAGAGCACGCTCGCCGCGATCCGGGATCCGACCGTCCGGCTGCGTGTCGTGGTGGCGATCCGCCCGGTGTACGCGGTCACAACGGCTCCTCTCCTCGTACCGACTGGTGCCACGACAGCACCCGACGCTCGATGAACCGGAAGACGATGTTCACCATGAGCCCGAGCAGGCCGGTGACCACGACCAGCGCGTACAGGCCGGCGGCGTCTCCGGCGGACCGGGAAAGCTCGATCATGCGCCCGAGGCCGGGGTTACCGATCACCATCTCCGCGGTGATGGCGAGGATGAGCGCCACCGCCGCCGCGAGGCGCAGGCCCGTCATGAGGTACGGCAGGGTGGTGGGCAGGACGAGGTGCGACAGCTGTTCCCGCCGGGTCAGACCGAAACTGCGGGCGGTGTCGCGCGCCACCGCGTCGACGTCGGCGACACCGTAGATCACCTGCACGAACACCTGCCAGAACGACGCGTAGATGATGATGACGAGGGCGGCCTGCCGCTGGATGCCGAACATCAGCACGGCGAGCGGGATGAGGGCGACCGATGGGATCGGTCGCAGGAACTCGACCATGGTGTGGGTCGCGCGCCGAAGGAACGGCACCAGCCCGACGACCGTGCCGAGGATGACGGCGGCGACCGTCGCCACCGTCAGGCCGATCGCCCAGGACGTCATGGTGCTGCCCAGCCGCCGCCAGAACGCGAGGTCGACGAGCTGCTCGAACAGCCGCGCCAGCACGTCCGTCACGTACGGCAGATACAGCGGGTTGATCAGGCCCAGTGTCGGGATCAGCTGCCAGACGACGAGGAACCCGGTCAGGCCGACGACACCCAGCATCGCTTTGCGCAACGCGCGCAGGCGTCGGGTGGGGAACACTCGCATGTCACTCCCGTCGTCAGGCGGGCGGCGAGGCCCTCCCCGATCCGGGGGTCGGGGAGGGCGGGGACGCGCCAGCTACTGCTGCTGGATGAGACGATCGAAGTTGGGTTGCTTGTCGAGAACCTTGTACTTCTGCGCGAGCTCGGCGAGCGTCTGCAGGCTCGACCGGTCGACCTCCCAACCGAAGGCCGGCAGCCGCACCGACTCGGCCACCGGTGGCGGCAGCTCCAGGTTGTCCTTGATGGCCTGGCGCAGGGATGCCTCGTTGGCGGGGTCCTTGGCCCACTCCAGCGTCTTCTTCATCGCTGCGGTGAAGTCCTCGACCAGCTTGGCGTCCTTCTCGGTGCGTTCCTTGGTGGTGATGGTGGTGAGCGTGGTCAGGCCGGGCACCACCGCCTGGTAGGGCGCGACGATGAAGGTGTCGCCGCGGGTCTTCAGTTGGGTGACGAAGGGCTCCGGCACCCAGGCGGCGTCGATGTTGCTGGATTCGAGTTGGGCCGGGGCGTCCGGGAAGGCGACCTCGACGAACTTGATTGTCGACGGGTCACCGCCGTCCTTCTCGACCGCCGCCATGATCGTCACGTCGCCGGCCGCGCCCAGGCTGTTGACCGAGACCCGTTTGCCGGCGAGGTCGGCCGGTCGTTTGATGCCGGATTTCGCCGAGGCGACAACGGCGTTGATGTCGTCGCCGTCGGCGTACGAGGAGGCGTAGTTGCCGATGATGACGACGCCGAGATCCCGCAGGTCGGCCCGGAACGGGCCGAAGGGCTGGCCGATCGCGAAGTCGATGTCGCCGTTCATGAGTGCTGGAATGGCCTGCGCGCCGCCCTGGGCGGGCAGTACCTCGACCTGGAGCCCGCGCTCGGCGAAGATGCCTGCCTTGACGCCGCCCCAGAGCGCGGCGGTCTCGGTGATGGGCAGCGCCGCGACCCGGACCTTGCGCAGGTCGTCCGAGGGCTGGTCGGACTGTTTGGACGCGTCGGAGTCGGTACATCCGGTGAGGGCGATCGCGGTAGCGGCGATCAGCCCGAGAGCCATGACCTTCTTCATTGACGAGGCCCTTCCTGGGCGGGTGGTGGGTGCGTCGGAAGTCGGCGGATGCCTCGGATCTGCAGGTGAACTACCGCTGCGTGGGGGCGCACGCCGCTGTGTTGGCCATGGTCAGTCACCCCGGCATTGAAAGTCAATAATTTCTGACGCCCGTCATGAATAAGTTGAACAACGCTCTGCTGTGGAGGCGTCGCACCGGCTCGCGCTCAGACCTCGGGCAGGCCCACGTAGTTCTCGGACAGGCTCCTGGCGTACGCCTCGGAGGTGGCGACGTACCTCAGCGTGGCGGTCTGCAGCTTCGTCTCGTACGGGTCGTCGCGCTCCAGCCGGTGCAGCATCGAGGTCATCCACCAGGAGAAGTGCTGGGCCCGCCAGACCCGGCGCAACGCCGTGGCCGAGTAGGCATCCAGCAGATCGGTGCGGCCCCCGTCGTACCACGCGGCGAACGCGTCCCCGAGCAGCGCGACGTCGGCGAGGGCAAGGTTCATGCCCTTCGCGCCGGTGGGTGGGACGATGTGCACGGCGTCCCCGGCCAGGAACAACCGCTCCCACCGCATCGGCTCGACCACGAAGCTGCGCATTCCGGTGATGGACTTCTCCAGGATCGGCCCCTCGTTGAGCGACCATCCCGGCACCGTCTCCAACCGGGCACGCAGCTCCGCCCAGATCCGCTCGTCCGGCCACGCGGCGATGTCCTCGTCCGGCGCGACCTGTAGGTACAGCCGAGAGATCTCGGGGGAACGCATGCTGTAGAGGGCGAAGCCCCGTTCGTGGTTGGCGTAGATGAGTTCGTCCACTGCCGGCGCCGCGGCGGCGAGGACGCCCAACCAGGCAAAGGGGTACGCCCGCTCGTAGGTGGTCAGCACCCCCTCGGGCACCGCGCCGCGGCTCACTCCATGGAACCCGTCGCAGCCGGCCACGAAATCGCAGTGCAGCTCCTCGTCCCGCCCGTCGTGTCGAAAGTGGACGACCGGCGAGTCCGAGTCGAGACCGTCCAGGCCGACCGCGTCGGCCTCGAAGAGGATCGAGCCACCGGCCGCGAGTCGGGCGGCGATCAGGTCCTTGACCACCTCCTGCTGCCCGTAGACGGTGATCGCCCGCCCGGTCAGATCCGCCATCGGCACCCGGTGTGACTCCCCGGCGAAGCGCAGCTCGATGCCCTCGTGGCGCAGCCCCTCCCGTCGCAGCCGCTCACCGACGCCGCTGCGGCAGAGCAGGTCGACCGAGCCCTGTTCGAGGACCCCGGCCCGGAGCCGGTGCTCGACGTGGTCGCGGCTGCGGCTCTCCAGCACCACCGACTCGATTCCGCGCAGGTGCAGCAGGTGCGACAGCATGAGCCCCGCCGGCCCGGCGCCGACGATGCCGACCTGGGTACGCATTCCCGACATGCTCCTCTCCTCCCGGCGTCAGAACGGGTACCGCGTGATGGCGCCCTGCACGGTGAGCCACTGGGTCTCGGTGAACGCCTCGACGTTCGCCGCGGCCCCACCGAACCGGGAGCCGGTGCCGGACGCCCCCACCCCACCGAACGGCGCCACCGCCTCGTCGCTCACTGTCTGATCGTTGATGTGCACGATCCCGCTGGGGATCCGGTCGGCGATGGCCATCGCCCTCATCACGTCGCGGCCCAGGATGCCCAACGACAGGCCGTACTCGGTCTGCCGCGCCAACTGCACGGCCTCGTCCTGGTCGGCGAAGGTGATCACCGGCGCGACCGGGCCGAAGACCTCCTGGGCGTACGCCGGGGTCGCGGGGGTGACGTCGGTGAGCACCGTCGGCCGATAAAACAGCCCCTCGTACGTGCCCCCGGCCGCCAGTCGGGCACCCGCGTCGACGCTCGCCGTGACCAGTGCGTGGACCTTGTCGCGCTGGCGCTCGTCGATGATCGGCCCGAGCGCCACCTGCTCCTTCGCCGGGTCGCCGACCGGCAGGTGGTTCGCCTTCTCCGCCAGCCGCTCGACGTACCGCTCGGACAGACTCTCGTGCACCAGGTGGCGGCCGGTGGTCATGCAGATCTGGCCCTGGTGCAGGAACGACCCCCAGGCGCCAGCGGAGACCGCGAGGTCCAGGTCTGCGTCGTCGAGCACGATCAGCGCCGAGTTGCCACCGAGTTCGAGGTGTGCGCGTTTGAGGTGGCGTGCTGCCGCCTCGCCGACCTTGCGGCCGGCAGCGGTCGACCCGGTGAAGCTGATCACCCGTACGTTCGGGTCGGCCACCAGCGCCTCCCCGACCTCGACCCCGCCGGGAAGGACGTGCAGCAGCCCGTCGGGCAGGCCGGCCTCCTCGAAGACTCGGGCGATCGAGACACCGCCGCAGACCGCCGTGCGCGGATCGGGCTTGAGCACCACGGCGTTGCCCAGCGCCAGGGCCGGGGCGACGGAACGGGTGGCCAGGATGAGCGGGAAGTTGAACGGCGCGATGACCCCGACGACGCCGACGGGCAACCGGCGAGCCAGGCTGAGCCGCGGTTGCGCGCTCGGGACGATCTCGCCGAGCGGGTGCGAGGCCAGCGCCGCCGCCTCGTAGCATTCCTGCGCCGCAGTGTCGGTCTCGACGCCGGCCTTGGGTGGGATGGACCCGGACTCCCGCACGATCCAGTCGCCGATTTCGGCGGCGTGCTGCTCGAACAGCTGCCCGGCCCGGCGCAGCACCGCGGCCCGCTCGGCGTAGCCGGTGGCGGCCCAGGCGCGCTGAGCGGCAGCGGCACGAGCGCAGGCGCGCGTCACGTCCTCGGCGTTCGCCACGCCGACCCGGCCGATCTCCTCGCCGGTGGCGGGGGATCGCACCGGTGCCGTGCCGCCGGCCGGTTCCACCCAGCCGTCGCTGTGCAGGGTGCCCTGCCAGGTCGTGACGTCCAGCAGTGTCATGGCGGTCCTCCTCGGAGCGTGGGGGCCGGTGGGCTGGTCCCGGGGTGACCGGGCGGACTTCCGCTCATGAAGGGCCCGGAGGTGTTCGCTTACCGAACGGCCGTTCTCTCCATGAACGTTGGCACGTGGTCCCGCTCGCGTCAACGCATCGCTCGGCGTGATTGCCGGTCACTGTGGACGGCGGTCCGGCCCGTCGTTGACGGATGTCGTTCCCCGTCGTACGTTCGAGATGAGTACGGCAGTCCGCATAGCGAACGGCTGGCGGCAGCACGGTTCACGCAGGAGGCGGGGAGGCCCATGGCGAAGCTCGTCTCGCTGACCGACGGCGTGGCGCACCTGGTCCGCGACGGCGACGTGGTGGCCCTGGAAGGGTTCACGCACCTCATTCCGTTCGCCGCCGGTCACGAGATCATCCGCCAGGGGCGGCAGGATCTGACCCTCGTGCGGATGACCCCCGACGTCATCTACGACCAGCTGATCGGGGCGGGCTGCGCGCGTCGCCTGGTCTTCTCCTGGGGTGGCAACCCGGGCGTCGGGTCGCTGCACCGCTTCCGGGACGCCGTGCAGCACGCCTGGCCACGTCCACTCGAACTGGAGGAGCACAGTCACGCGGGCATGGCCAACCGGTACGTCGCCGGGGCGTCCGGGCTGCCGTTCGCCGTCCTGCGCGGCTACACCGGCACCGACCTGCCCGGGCACACCACCAACATCCGGCCCATCACCTGCCCGTTCACCGGAGAGACGCTGACCGCCGTCCCCGCCCTGCGTCCGGACGTGACGGTGGTGCACGCCCAGCGCGCCGACCGGAACGGCAACGTGCAGATGTGGGGCATCACCGGGGTGCAGAAGGAGGCGGTGCTCGCCGCCCATCGGTCACTGGTCACCGTCGAGGAGATCGTGGACGAGTGGGAACCCGTACCCGGGCAGGTGGTCCTGCCCGGCTGGGCGGTCACCGCGGTGGCCGAGGTGCCCGGAGGCGCGCACCCCTCCTACGCCCACGGCTACTCGGTGCGCGACAACGACTTCTACCGCGACTGGGACGCCGTCAGCCGGCACCGCGACACCTTCCGCGCCTGGGTGGACGAGCACGTGCACAAGGCCGGGGCGCCGGCGTGACCGACGAACTGACGACCGGCTGGACCGCGGACGAGATGATGACCGTCGCCGCAGCACGGCAACTACGCGACGGCGCCGCCTGTTTCGTCGGGATCGGGTTGCCCAGCACGGCGGCGAATCTCGCCCGGGCGACCCACGCCCCGAACCTGGTGCTCATCTACGAATCCGGGTGCCTCGGCGCGAAGCCGGACCGGCTTCCGCTCTCCATCGGAGACGGGATCCTCGCCGACACCGCTGACGCGGTCGTCTCGGTGCCCGAGGTGTTCAACTACTGGCTCCAGCCCGGCCGGATCGACGTGGGCTTCCTCGGCGCCGCGCAGCTCGACCGCTACGGCAACATCAACACCACGGTCGTCGGCGGCGACTACGACGCCCCGACGGTCCGGCTGCCCGGCGCCGGTGGCGCCCCGGAGATCGCCGCCTCCTGCGGCGAGGTCGTGGTGATCGTCCGGCAGGACCTCCGGACGTTCACCGAACGGGTCGACTTCGTCACCTCGGTCGGGTACGGGACGGGCCCGGGCGACCGGGAGCGACTCGGTCTGCGGGGCGGAGGCCCCCGAGTGGTGATCACCGACCTCGGCGTCCTCGAACCCGATCCGGTCACCTGCGAACTCACCCTGACCCACCTGCACCCCGGCGTGACCCGGGAGCAGGCGCGGGCGGCCACCGGCTGGGACCTCGCCGTCGCCGACGGACTGGCAACCGGTGCGCCGCCGACGGCACGCGAACTCGCGGCGCTGCGGGCGCTGGAGGCGACGAAGTCCGACGGGAGACGACCATGACCACGCAGGACACCCAGGCCAGCAGCGCGCTGGTGCTACCGCGGTACCGGCGCGACGACGTCGACGCCCACCCACCCCTGCTCAGCCCCGGCTACAAGTCGACAGTGGCGCGGGCGCCGAGACACCCACTGGTCTACCTGCCGCAGCGGCTGACCGAGGTCACCGGGCCGTTGCTGGGGGAGGGGCGGCTCGGTGCGCTCGACCACGACCTGACCCGCCAGCACGACGGTGAGCCGCAGGGACAGCGGATCATCGTGCACGGGCGGGTCCGCGACGGTGACGGCCGACCGGTACCCCACACGCTGGTCGAGATCTGGCAGGCCAACGCCGCCGGTCGGTACCGCGACGCACGGGACACCTGGCCGGCGCCGCTCGACCCCCACTTCGAAGGGGTGGGCCGGGCGCTCACCGACGACCAGGGGCGCTACCGGTTCATCACCGTGCAGCCCGGCGCCTACCCCTGGCGTAACCACGACAACGCCTGGCGGCCGGCGCACATCCACTTCTCCCTCTTCGGCCGCGCGTTCACTCAGCGGCTGGTGACGCAGATGTACTTCCCGGGCGACCCGCTCTTCTTCCAGGACCCGATCTTCAACGCGGTCCGCGACCCGAAGGCCCGGGAACGGATGATCGCCCGGTACGACCACACCAGCACCGCACCGGAGTGGGCGCTGGCGTACGAGTTCGACATCGTGCTGCGCGGCCGGGAGAGCACCCCTTTCGAGGACGAGGACGACGATGAGTGAGCAGTTGGGCGTCATGCCCGCGCAGACCGTCGGGCCGTACCTGCACATCGGCCTGCGCTGGCCCGACGGCCCGTACGTGGTGCCCGAGGGCACGCCGGGCGCGTTCTGGATCAGCGGTCGGATCGTCGACGGCACCGGGACGCCGGTGGTCGACGCGATGGTGGAGAGCTGGCAGGCCGACCCGGAGGGCTGGTTCGACCATCCGGACGACCCCCGGGGGGCCCGGCCGTCCGCGCTCGCGGGTTTTCGCGGATTCGGGCGGAGCGAGACCGACGGGCAGGGGTGGTACCGGCTGCTGACCGTCAAGCCCGGTGCGCTGCCCGAGCCGGACGGCGGCACCGAAGCCCCCCACCTGACCCTGTCGGTCTTCGGGCGCGGGCTGCTGCACCGCCTCGTCACCCGGCTCTACTTCCCCGACGAGTCGACGGCGAACGCTGCCGACCCCGTGCTGCGCAGCGTCGACGCCGACCGCCGTGGCACTCTGCTGGCGAGTCCCGCCGTGGACGGGTTCCGGTTCGACATCCACCTTCAGGGCGACCATGAGACCGTCTTCTTCGCCCTCTGACGGCCTGCTCGGCGGCCTCTCCGGTGCCCCGGACGTCGACGCGGAACTCAGCGACCAGGCCCTGCTCCAGGCGATGCTCGACGTGGAGGCCGCGCTCGCCCGGGCCGCGGCGGACGCCGGCATCGTGCCCGTGTCGGCGGCCGAGGCGATCGTCGAACAGTGCCGTGCCGAGCGGTACGACCCGGCGGCGCTGGGCCGGGCCGCCGACGCCACCGGAAACCCGGTCGTCCCGCTCGTGGGAGAGCTGACCGCCGCCGTGCCGGAGCACGCCCGAGCCTGGGTGCATTGCGGAGCGACCAGCCAGGATGTGCTGGACACCGCGCTGGTCCTGGTGGCGGTGCGGGCGCTCGGGCCGCTGCTGGCTCACCTCGACGGGGCAGTGGACGCCGCCGCCCGGTTGGCCCATGCCCACCGGGACACCGTGATGGTCGCCCGGACACTCGGGCAGCAGGCGGCACCCAGCACCTTCGGGCTCAAGGCCGCTGGCTGGTTGACCGGTCTGGTCCAGGCCCGGGACCGACTGCGTCAGGTCCGCGCCGCACAGCCCGCGCAACTCGGCGGCGCGGTCGGCACCCTGGCCGCGTTCGGCCCGGCCGGCGCCGAGGTCATCGAGCGGTTCGCGGCGCACCTGGGCCTCCCGCCCAGCCCGCTGCCCTGGCACACCCGCCGTCAACCCTGGCTCGACCTGGCCGCCGCCCTCGGTGGGCTCCTGGTGGCCGCCGGCAAGATCGCGCTCGACGTCGGGTTGCTCGCCCAGAACGAGGTGGGTGAGGTCGCCGAGGGCGGCGCCGGACGAGGCGGCTCCTCGGCCATGCCGCACAAGCGCAACCCGGTTGACTCGATCCTCGTCACCGCCGCGGCGCGACGCGGTCCGGGTCTCGTCGCCACCCTGTTCGCCGCGGCGGTGCAGGAGCACGAGCGGGCCGCGGGCGGCTGGCACGCCGAGTGGGAGCCGCTCCTCGATCTGCTGCACCTGACCGGTGGGGCCACCGCCCGGTGCGCCCGGATGCTGACCGGGCTCCAGGTCCGTCCGGAGCGGATGCGGGAGAACCTCGACGCGACCGGCGGCCTCCTGCTCGCCGAGGCGGTCGCCGCGCGCCTGGCGCCCGCCGTCGGCCGCCGCGTCGCACACGATCTGGTGACCCGCGCCGCCGCCGAACCCTCGTTCCGCGCCGCGCTGCTCGCCGACCCCGAGGTCCGCGCCCACCTGTCCGACACGGACCTGGCCGAGGCGCTCGACCCGTACCGCTGGCTCGGCTCGGCCGGCCGGTTCGTCGACCGCGCCCTGGCCGCCGTCCGGGGAGCGGGCGGATGACCACCCGGTTGCATCTCACCGTCGACGGCCCGGCCGCCGCGCCGGTGCTGCTGCTGGGCAGCTCACTCGGCACCGCCGCCGCGATGTGGGAACCCCAGGTGTCGGCGCTCGCCCAACGGTTCCGGGTCATCCGATACGACCACCTGGGCCACGGCCGCTCGGCGGTGCCGCCCGGGCCGTACACGCTGGACCTGCTGGGCCGGGAGTTGCTGCGGACGCTGGACGACCTCGACGTGCCGTGGGTCCACTACGCGGGGTTGTCCCTCGGCGGCATGGTGGGCATGTGGCTCGCGACGTACGCGCCCGACCGGGTGCGGCGGCTGGCGCTGCTCTGCACGTCGGCGTCGCTCGGCCCCGCCGAGCAGTGGCGGGCCCGAGCCGCGACGGTACGCGCCAGGGGAATGCCGGCGATCGCCGACGCGGTGGTGGCCCGCTGGTTCACCCCGGCCTTCGCCGCCGCCCGGCCGGAGGTGGTCGCCACCCACCGCGCCATGCTGACCGCGACGTCGCCGGCCGGATACGCCGCCTGCTGCGAAGCGATAGCCGCGATGGACCTCCGACCCGACCTCGGCCGGGTCGCCGCGCCGACGCTGGTCATCGCCGGCGCGGACGACCCGGCCACCCCGGTGGAGCACGCCCGCGAGATCGTCTGGCGCATCCCACGGGCCCGGCTGGCGGTGGTCGACGCGGCGGCGCACCTGGCCAACGTCGAGCAGCCCGAGCAGGTGTGCCGACTCCTGTTGGAGCACTTCCACGAGGGACGTGGTGACTGATGAACGACCGCGAGCGGCACGAGGCGGGCATGACGGTACGTCGACAGGTGCTGGGTGACGCGCACGTGGACCGGGCGATCGCCGGCACGGACGAGTTCACCGCCGACTTCCAGGACTTCATCACCCGCTACGCCTGGGGGGAGGTGTGGAGCCGGCCGGGCCTCGACCGGCGGACCCGTAGTTGCGTCACCCTCGCCGTGCTCGCCGCCCTGCACCACGACGAGGAGTTGGCGATGCATGTCCGGGCCGCGCTGCGCAACGGGCTCAGCCCGGAGGAGGTGGCGGAGGTCCTGCTCCAGGTCGGCGTCTACGCTGGTGTACCGGCGGCGAACCGGGCGTTCAAGGTGGCCCGGGAGACCCTGCGGCAGGAGGCCGGGTGAGCGTGAGCGATGAGGCGACGAGGTCGCCGGAGTTCGTTCAGTCGCTGGAGCGCGGTCTCGCGGTGATCCGGGCGTTCGACGGCGAACATCCGCAGCTCACGCTCAGCGAGGTGGCCAGGCGGACCGGGTTGACGCGGGCCGCGGCGCGCCGGTTCCTGCTCACCCTGGTCGAGTTGGGCTACGTGCACACCGACGGCCGGCTCTTCTCGCTGCGGGCCCGGATCCTCGAACTCGGCTACGCCTACCTGTCCAGCCTGAGCCTGCCCGAGGTCGCGCAGCGGCACATGGAGGCGCTGGTCGCGCAGGTGCACGAGTCCTGCTCGGTGTCCGTGCTCGACGGCGACGAGGTGGTCTACGTCGCCCGCGTGCCCACCAAGCGGATCATGACCGTGGGGATCAGCGTCGGCACCCGGTTCCCCGCGTATGCCACCTCCATGGGCCGGGTGCTGCTTGCCGCTCAACCGGTGCAGTGGCTGGACGACTACCTCGCCAGCGCGCAGCTGCGGCCGCTGACCCGGCGCACCGTCACCGACGCGGCCAAGCTGCGCGCCGTCCTGACGAAGATCGCCGCTCAGGGCTACGCCATCGTGGACCAGGAGTTGGAGGAGGGGCTGCGTTCGGTGGCCGCGCCGATCCACGGCGAGAACGGGTCGGTGATCGCCGCGGTGAACGTCTCCGCGCACGCCAGCCGGGGGTCCTTCGAGATGATCCGTCGAGAGCTGCTCCCGCCGCTGCTGGCCGCCGCGAAGCGGATCGAGGAGGACATCCGGGGTGGCCTGAGCCGGTCACCGACGGCCGGCGGGCTCAGCTCAGCCTGAGGGCCGGCGCGGTGACGACCCGCGCCGGACGGCGCAGGTACCACTCAGCCACCGCAAGGTTGATCAACCAGCCGGCGACCACCAGCCCGGCCCGGACGTTCCCGTCGGGCTGCTCGCCGGTCGCGATGAGGTACGGCGCGTGGGTGAACGCCTGGGTGCCGGCACCGAGGCCGATCGCGTAACCGCGCGCCATCCACCTGCGGTGCCGGGCGATGTCCCGGCGTAGCACGGCGGCGAGACCGAGCAGGATCGCGCCGGCCATGGCCGAGCCGAAAACGAGTCGCATGCCGGCGAGCACGTCGTTGTCGTGGGCCGGCAGGTCGTACGCGACGGCCATCCACAGGCCGGTGAAGGCGACCGTCAGCCCGCAGGGGACGAGCGCGCGGCCGGCCCGGCGATGCCAGGAGTGGCGGCGCAGACGGGGCACGAACTGGAACGCGCCGAGGATCGTGTAGACCACCGCGCCGACGATGTGCAGCACCACCGGCAGCGGATCGGCGACGAAGCGCGCATTGGCCGGGGTGATCTCCGGTCCGCTGCCCAGCTCGGTGAGGCGTCCCGCGCCGGCGAGCATCGGGATCAGGCCCAGCAGGATCAACGCGGCCGGTAGCCGCCACTCGCGCATCGTCATGCCACCGATGGTGGTCGCCGCACCCGCCCTCGCTCATCGGCACAAGGGCCGCGATCGGGTCGGCCCATGGTCGGACGCCGTCGTCGTACTTCCGCCGGTCACCAGTGCCGTCGGCGGCGGTTGGTCTCGTACGCCCACATCGCCAACTCGACCCGGTTACGCACCCCCAGCTTGGTCATCAGGCTGGTGACGTGCGACTTGACCGTGCTCAACGTGATGTAGAGCTCGTCGGCGATCTCCTGATTGGTGCGTCCGCGCGCGACGGCGACCAGGACCTGCTCCTCCCGGTCGGTGAGCGCCTCGATGGGCTGCGTGCGCGGTGCGGCCGGATCCGCGTCGGCGAACGCCTTCAGCAGCCGCGTGGTGACGCTCGGCGCGATCAGCGCGTCCCCGTTGGCGGCGGCGTGCACGGCCTGGCTGAGCAGGTCAGGTCCGGCCTCCTTGAGCAGGAAGCCGCGGGCGCCGGCCCGCAGCGCCGCGTACACGTACTCGTCGAGGTCGAAGGTCGTGATGACGACCACCGCGAGCGGCTCCGGGACCGTTGGCCCGGCGAGCGCCCGGGTGGCCTCGATGCCGTCCATGCCCGGCATCCGAATGTCGAACAGACACACGTCGGGGCGGAGCCGCCGGGCGAGTTCGACCGCGTGGCGGCCGTCGCCGGCACCACCGACGACCTCGATGCCGGGCTGCGTGTTCAGGATGATGGTGAGGCCGGTACGGACGATCTCCTGGTCGTCCGCCACGAGCACGCGAACCGTCACGCGCCGACCCCCTCGCGCGGAAGCACGGCCGTGACGGTCCATCCGCGGTCGGGATCGGGGCCGGCCTCGCAGGTGCCGCCGAGCAGGTCGGCGCGCTCCTTCATTCCGACCAGGCCGAAACCGGGAGGGCCGGCCGGACGGGCGGCGCCGACCTCGCCATCGTCGCTGACCCGCAGGCGCACGGACGTGTCGTCGGCCGCGACGCTGACCTCGATGCGGGTGGCGTGGCGGGCGTGTCGACGGGCGTTGGTGACCGACTCCTGGGCCAGGCGGTAGAGCGCGGAGCCGACAGTGGGCGGAAGGTCGCCGAGGTCGCCGCACAGCTCCACGTCCACGGCGGGCCCGGTGCGGAACTGCCCGGCGAGCCGCCCGATGTCGGCGACCTGCGGGTTGGGCGCCAGGTCGGCGGGCTCGTCGCGGCGCAGGACGCGGACCATCGCGCGCATCTCGGCCAGCGCACGGGACGCCTCGGCCTCGATGGTGTGCAGTGCCTCGACGGCGGCACCCGGCTGGGTCGCCGACGCGGCGATGCCGGCCTGGGCGCGGATCGCCATCGCCGACACGTGATGCGCCACAGTGTCGTGCAGGTCACGGGCGAGCCGCTCCCGCTCCAACAGCTTCACCTGATCGAGTTCGCGCAGCCGGGCGGCGGCGCGGAAGCGGATCGCGACACCCAGCGTGGCGGCGGCGAACATCACCGCGAAGCCGGCGACCAACTCGCCACCGTCGACCGACCCGACCAGACCAGCGGTCGTCACCTTGGCCACCACGAAGAACGAGCCGATCACGGCATCCCGGCCGGAACCCCAGCGGAACAGCGCGTGCACCAGGACAACCAGGAAGCTCGCCGTGAACAGTTGGCACGGATCGCCGGGCAGCACGAACGGCGCGACCGTCGTGCAGCCGAACGCGATCACCACCATCGCGAGCGGCGCCGTACGCCGCCACAGGAGCGTGGGCAGCAGCGCGAGCACGACGACGACGCAGCCCACCCGCCAGGGCAGATCAGGTCGGACGATCCCTTCCACCACGATCGCCGGCCCGAGGACGACGATCACCGCCCAGTCGCGCCACGTCCGCGACGGGGCGGGGGAGACACGCGGCTCGGCCAAAACCGCGTGCAGGCGAGGGTGCATGGCATTCATCGTACGAACGGTGGTGCGACTCCAGATCGTCCCAAAGTACGAGGCGGGCGGCCTGGTTGCCGGTGGATCAGGCGGAGTGGAGTCCAGTGCCCCACACCGGTTGCCAGCTGATCTCCACCGCGTTACGTTGAGATGCCATCGACGATCGTCTAAATCGTGAGGTACGGGGGCCGCATGTCCACGCCTGTCACTCGTCGCACCGTTCTGGCCGGAGGGGCCGGTGCCGCCATCGGCCTGGCCCTGCCCAGCGTCGCCGCCCACGCCGGTGGTCACCACCCCACCAGCGTGAGGTTCACCCTCGACGCGAGAACGCTCGACGGCGGTGAGCAGGTCACCTCGGTCACCCTCGACACCGCCCGGCTCGGGCCGATCGACCCGGCCGGGCTGACCCCGCGCACGTTCAGCGTGCACGCCAAGGCCACCAGCCCGATCCCGATCGCCCCCGGCGACCTGATCTTCAGCGAGTACGACCTGGACCGCACGGTGACCGCCGCCCGGCTCGACCGGCACGGCAACATCGTGCTGGAGCTGAGCCACGCCGAGGGCCAACCCGGCGGTGGCACCCTCGGGTACATCCTGAGCAGGGGCCGCAACGTCCGGCTGGACCTCGTCTACACCATCACCCAGAACACCCCGATCGTCCGGCGCCACGGCACGCCGCTCACCATCACGCGCTTCGTGCAGGGGCGGCTGTCCAACCCCGAGGTCGACGCCTTCAGCCACCACGTCTCGGGTTCGGGTCTGAAGTACCGGCTCTACTCTCCCGACCACTCGCCCCGGCACGGTAGGCGACCCCTGATCGTCTGGCTGCACGGCGGCGGCGAGGGCGCCTCACTGCCCGACGACTACTACGACAACGAGACCACGCTGCGCGCCAACCGGGGCGCACTCGGCTTCGCCACCCCGCAGGCCCAGCGGATCTTCTCCGGCGCGTACGTCGTCGCTCCGCAGAGCACCTCCTACTGGATGGAGGACGGCCCCCGGTTCGCCCCGCTGATCCGCGAGATCGTCCAGGACCTCGTCCGCCGCAAGCGTGTCGATCCGGACCGGATCTACGTGGTCGGGTGCAGCAACGGTGGCTACATGTCACTGGAGATGACAGTCGCCTACCCCGACCTGTTCGCCGCGTCGGTGCCGATCTGCGGCGTCGTCCAGCCGCTCAGCGGGGAGGGCCCGCCGCTGATCACCGACGCGGAACTGGCGCAGATCCAGACCCCGACCTGGCTGGTCACCTCGCTCGACGACGACACGGTGCCGCCCCAGACCAACACGATCCACGCCCACGACCTCATCCCGGGATCCCTGGTCAGCCTGTACGACAACGTCGTCTGGAACGGCTACCAGTTCCCCGGCCACTGGTCCTGGATCTACGTGGCCCGCAACGACCCGAGCCTCAACGGCACCCACATCTGGCAGTGGATGGCCCGCCGTCGTCGGTGATCTGCCGTCCAGGGTCATGCCAGCCGGTGCCGGTGGCACCGGCTGGCGCCGATCACCGGTTGCGGCCTAGTTCCCGCAACACCCCGTGCCGGCGCAGGGCCCAGGCGAGGCGCCGGACGCTCGGGTGCCGCACGAACAGCACCGCCGCCCGGCGGATCAGACCGAACCGGTCCTCGCTCAGCTGGTTCTCGATCGCCTGCCAGATCAGCTCGCGCACCTTGGCGCTGGCCAGCACCGCCCGCACCTCACGCCGCACCACAGGATCCTCGGCCGCCGACGCGATGGCGGCAGCCTGACCCGGCCGGTCCGCCAGCGGCTCCACCGCCGCCGCGACGAGCGGCCTGCGCACCTCGTCCTGCTCCAGCAGCAGCAACACCGCTTCGCGGATCTCGACAGTGTCCAGGGCGGACCGCAGCAGGCTCAGCAGGCTGCGTTCCACCTCGTGGTCATGGTCCGGAACGGACAGCGTGGCCAGCAGCACCGCGACCTCATCGAGATCGACGACGTGTCGCACCCCGGTGCGGAACTCCGGCAACTCCCACGCGACCTGCAGAGCCTTGACGAGATTGCGGTTCATGGGCCATCGCTACCCGCAAGCGCCAGCGGACGAAACCCCGCTACCGGTCCGGGCTGGCGCGATCCGGCTCGGAGCGGCCGCCCCGATACGGGCGGCCGCTCCGCACCGGGTCAACACCACGTCAGCGTCGAGTTGACCCGCGTGACGTTGCTGATCGTGTTGTTCGCTCCACCGCACGGGCTCTGGGTGATGTTGGTGCCGCTGACGGTCAGATTCTGGAATCGGATGCCGGAGGAGATCGGGAACTCGCTCCGGGCCGCGATCCGCACCTCGCCGCCGCCCGTCACCGTCCCGGACACCCCGGCGATCACGACGTTGTAGCAGTTCTCCACCAGAATCGAGTTGTTCCCCGTGTTGGAGATCGTCACCCGGTCGATGACCGCGCCACCGGACTCCGACACGCAGAAGATTCCCCGACCACCGCCGGACGCGAGCACGGTTCCGACCCGGATGTTGGTCGGGTACGAGTTGCCCACCCGGCCGTTGCGGTTGGCCATCCGGAACGCGGCGTACCCGGTCCCGGCCCCGGCGCCCTGCGCGTCGACGGTGCCCACAGTGGCGTTGATCGTGTCATTGAGCAGCAGGCCGGAGTCCCGGGTGTTCCGGGCCGTGACCGTGCCGATCGTCAGACCGTCCACGCCGTACGTCTCCACCCCGTGGGTGCCGGTCCCCGACACGTACACGTTGTCGATGCGGACGTTGCGCACCTTGACCGCTCGATCTCCACCGTGGTTGTCGATGCGTACGCCCAGACCGGCGGAGAGCCGCATGTCGATCTGCCCGAGAGTCAGGTTGTTCACGTTGCGCATGAAGATCCCGTACAACGGCGCACCGGTCAGCGTGAGGTTCTGCACCTCGACGTCCGTGGTGCCCCGCGAGTACACCGGCGCCTGGTCACCCGAACCCGACCCGGTCACGTTGATCGTGCCGCAGACGGCCAGGGTCGTGTACGACGGCAGCGACAACCGCGAACCCGCGCTCATCGAGCCGGAGCCGCGAACCACCACCCGCTGCTTCGACGTACGGCCCGCCGAGAGCGAGTTGACCGCCGCCTGCATCGCCGACAGCATGTCCGCGCCCGAGTAGACCGTCGACGAGCCATTGCGGGCCGTCCAGGTGCTCCCGCTCAGTACGGCCTCGGCGTTGCTCGACCCGCTGCCACAGCCGGTGGTCGGTGGCGTGCTGCCGCCACCTACCGCGACCAGCTGCCACTGCTGGTTCGGGCCGTTGAGGTCGGCGTACTGACTGATCCGGCCCCCGTCGGCGGTGGACCGCTCCCAGACCTCAAGTGCCTTGGCGGAGTGGCGGTTGATCAGCCGGACGTAGCCGCCGTCGGAGTCGAGGACCTGGAACTGCTGGTTGGTGCCGTTGAGATCGGACCACTGGCGGTACTCGGCGCCGTCGGCGGTGTTCCACTCCCAGAGGTCGACGACCTTGCCGCTGTGCCGGGCCTTGAGGCGGTAGTAGCCGCCGCCGGACGAGACGAACTGGAACTGTTGCCACGCGCCGTCGTTACGGGACCACTGCTGGATCACTGCGCCGTCTGACGTCGAGGTGTCCCGGACGTCGAGGACCTTGCCGCTGTTCCGATTGACCAGGACGTAGTAGGCGTTGGTGTCGATGCTCGCCGCCGCTGCCGGCGGTGCGCCGACCAGAGTGGCACCGGCCGTGCCGACCAGCGTGGTGATCATGGCGAACACCAGGCCCGTACGCCGGCCGCGACAAATCGATCCGCCGCTGGACGGTCTTCTGGTGATGCTGAAGGGCATGGCTCCTCCTGGCTGGAATGGGCTCCGGGCGAACCTGGACGGGTGTCGACGACCGCGGTACCTACTCGAGGTGGAAGGTGGCCGAGGCGCGCTCGGCGCTCGAAGTGACCGCCTCGATGTAGAGCAGTCCGTCGCGGTGGCGCACGTGGCGGCCCGGGAAGTTCTGCGACTCCAGGGAGATCCCGGCGCTGTCGGCGAGGCCGGCTTGACGACGGAAGCTCGCGTCGCCGCCGAACAGCGCCGAGCCGTCGTTCTTCTCCACGTACAGGGCGTAGCCCCGGTGGCGTAGGTAGTAACCGGGGAAGTTGGTCGACTCCAGCGACACCGAACCGCCGCCAGCGAGGCCGGTGACGATGCGGAACTGGGAGTCGGCCAGGTTGGTCACGTTCGGCTCGATCCGTGCCCGGTAGTCGTAGTGCCGGATGAAGCTGCCGGCCTGGTCATGGGACCGCAGCCGCACCGGTGTGACCCCGTCGGGCACCGGGATGCCGAAGTTCGGGGTGCCGTCGGCGTTCCAGTACACCTTCTGTAGCCGGGTGCGTCGGTTCGGGTCGTTGAGCGGATCGCCGGTGATGTCGCGGTAGTTCCGGTCGTGGTAGACGAGGACGTCACTCTGCCCGTCCTCGGAGACGGTGAACGAGTTGTGGCCGGGGCCGTACTGGCCGGTGGCCGCGTTGCTGGCGAACACCGGGCTGGGGCTCTTGCTCCAGGAAGCGGCGTCGAGCAGGTTCGCGCTGGCGGAGGCGCTCAGCATCCCGAGGCAGTAGTTGGCGTCCGTGGCACTGGCCGAGTAGGTCAGGAAGATCCGGCCGTTTCGTTGGATTACCGCCGGTCCCTCGGCAACCCGGTAACCGCGGGTCTCCCAGTCGTACGTCGGCACGACGAGTCGGGTCACGGTGCCGGTGATCTGCCACGGGTTGGCACCCATTCGGGCGAGGTAGACGTTGGAGTTGTTTCCGATCGACGGCTCCTGCTGTGCCCAGGTCAGATAGCGCACTCCGTTGGCGACGAAGGTCGAGGCGTCCAGGCTGAAGGTGTCCCAGGGTGTCGTGATCCGGCCGCGTTCCGTCCACAGACCGGTCAGCGGATTCGCGTTGGCGTTCTCCAACACGTACATCCGGATCCGCCACACGTCGTCGGTCCGGCCCGCGGCGAAGTAGACGTACCACCGGTTGTTGATGAAGTGGATCTCCGGCGCCCAGATGTGGGCGCCCATCTCTCCGCTGGTGTGACGGCTCCAGATCGTCGTCTCCGCGGCCGTTGCCAACCCCTGCAGGGTGGTCGCCCGGCGCAGCACGATCCGGTCGTACTGCGGCACCGTAGCGGTCAGGTAGTAGTAGCCGTCGGTGTGCCGGAAGATGTGCGGGTCGGCCCGCTGGTTCACCAACGGGTTGGTGAAGTTGACGGCTGGCGCGGCGTGCGCCGGCGCGGCCGCGGGCAGGCCGGCCGACACGGCCAGCACCACCAGCGCCGCGGCCAGCGCCGACCGCAGACGTCGAGGGACACCGTGGCCGGCAGACCCCCGGCGGACGGCCCGACGGGTGTTCGGGTCGGTTCGAGGGAATGGCAGCGGCATGTGTCCTCCGCGAGATTGGGAACGGCCATTGACCAGCACCTGTAGCGCCGCCGCGATGCCATGGCCGGTCCGGTCGACGTCGAGCGGTGGCGTCGGGCAGGACCGGGGGAGAAGCGCGAAGGGCTGGGAATGTGACGGTGGCGTTGCTACCAGGTGGCGGAGTTCATGTTGGCGTTAACATCGATACATGTCAAGGCTTGATGGCCGCCGACCTGGCCGGAAGAGCGCCATCGCGTACCTGGGGGTAGGGTCCTCGGCGTGCTGCGACGATGGGTTCTGGCGATCCTGATGGCGGCGTGCGGCGTGCTGGTGGCGGTGACGCAACTGGCCGCCGGTCTGCCCGTCGTCGGCGGCGTCGAGTTGCTGGTCTTCCTGGCGTTGGCGCTGCTGCTGTCGCCGTGGGCCTTCCCCCGCTCGATGGGCGCCGCCGAGGCGCAACGGGCCAGCGCGGTGGACGGCCGGCCGATCGTGTACTGGCGTCCCGGCTGTCACTACTGCCTGCGGCTGCGGTTCTCCCTCGGCCGGCTCGCCCGGCGGGCGCACTGGGTGGACATCTGGCGCGACCCGGCCGCTGCCGCCGCCGTCCGGGCGGTAGCCGACGGCAACGAGACAGTGCCCACCGTCGTGCTCGGCGATCAGGCTGTCGTGAACCCCGACCGGGCCTGGGTCCGCGAGCAGCTCCGCGCATCCTGACCCTTCATCTCACCGGCACACCGGCGCGGTACACCGCGAGCGGGCGGCGCAACACCGTTATGTCGCTCGTCGGGTCGCCGTCCACGATCAACAGGTCGGCCTCGAACCCGGGGCGGACCCGGCCCTTGCGTCGCCCCAGGCCACACACCTCGGCGCCGACCGACGTGGCCGCGGCGAGGGCGACGGTGGCGGGAATGCCGCAGGCCACGTACTCGACGAGCGTCTCGGGCAGGATCCCGTGCGGCTTCGCAGGGCCGAGGCCCGCGTCCGAACCGGCCACCAGGCGGACCCCGGCCCGGTGCAGGGTGGCAACGCCCTCGCGCAGCGCTGCCTCGCTGAGCCCGGCCCGCGCCGCCATCTCCACCACCTCCGGTGGCGTGACCACGGCCGGGTCGGTGCCGAGCGTGGCACAGACCGCCACCCCGGAAGCGGCCAGTCGGTCCGCGAGCTCAGCGGGAACACGAGCGCCGGTCACGGTGACGCAGGTGCAGTGCTCGATGCCGTCCACACCGACGCGCAGCGCCTGCTCGACCGCGCTGAGCGCGTGCGCGGTCACCGGCAGGTCCAGATCGTGGGCCTGCGCCAGTGCGGCGGTCAGCTCCTCGTCGGTGAACTGCGGCCTCGTGGTGTCGGTGCCCGGGGTGAACACCCCACCGCTGGCCATGACCTTCACCAGATCGGCACCCGCCGCCGCCCGCAGACGTACGGCCTCGCGAACCCCGTCGACACCGCTCGCCTCACCTCCCAACGACCAGCAGTGCCCGCCGACGCTGGTGAGCGGTGCGCCGGACCCCACCACCGTTGGTAGGTCGTCCCGCACCCGCCGATCCCGCCAGCGCAGCACCGCGCCTCGCCGGTCGCCCAGGTCCCGGACCGTCGTCACGCCAGCGGCCAGATGTTTGCGCAGTGACGCCTCGACGACCGCGTCGAGGCCCGCCTCGCGCTGCTCGGCGAGCCGACCGAGCGCGTCCGGTCCGGCGTCGGCACAGAGGTGTACGTGTGCGTCCACCAAGCCGGGTAGCAGGGTGCCGTTCGGCTCGTCGCGCACCGGCCAGCCCTCCGGCACCGCAGCCCTGTCCCGGCGCACGTCGGCGATGCGTCCGCCGTCGAGCAGGACCAGCGCCCCACCGTCCACGAGCCGTTCGCCGTCGAACATCCGGGCCACCCGGACCGCATGTTTCGTCATCGTCATCCCAGCCCACCCCCGCTCGGCGCAGTTACCACCGGTCATGGCCTGACCATCGCACCGCCGAGCGCGCGCAGCCTCCCTCGCCAGGGCGATGTCTCGTCCCCCAGCCGGGTTAGCGGCCCGCCGCATGGTGTTCCGCGCCGGGAATCCGCCCTTTGCTCTGCACCCGCCCATGCACCAGGCACGGTCCGTAACTGGCGCATGGGCGGGTGCAGAGCAAAGGTGGGCTGTATCTGGTGTGGCCGGCGGGGGGCGGGGCCACCGCGACCAGCGCGACCCGGACGGATGTCTGGTCGAGGTCGGACACAGCCTCCGGCGCCCCCGGTCGCCGGGTTCGTCCTCACATCGATGTCCTCATGGCATCATGCTGGCCCATGGATCATCAGGGGCAGTTTGGTCGTGCCGCGCGCGAGTTGAGCATCCCGGACGACGAGATCAGCCGGTTCACCGGGCACCTGCGTCTGTCGATCCGGTTGGGCGGCGGCTCCGGCGGTGCCCCGGTCGGGCAGTTCGGCGGGCTGCCCCGGCTGCCGGTGGGCGTGGACTGGCCGAGCGCCGGTGCCGGTCCGTTGCCGTTCATTTTCTCCGTCGACTGTGCGGCGTTGCCGAGAGTCGACGGCTTCGGCCTGCCGGCGGACGGCTCGCTGCTCTTCTTCCTCGACCACGCGGAGGACCACCTGGCCGGTGGCACCGGAGACCGGAGGTACGCGCGCGTCGTGTACGTACCGGCCGACACCGAAACCGAGGTGGCGGAGGACCCCAGCCTCCCCACCTTCGTCGGCGAGCAGTACGACCTCCGCGCGAGACTTGGCGCGGAACTGCCCCCTTGGATCACAACGCACGACGACGAGGACGAGGGCGACGAGGACGACCTGTCGCCCTTCCAGCAGCAGTTGGCCCGTGACCTGGAGCGTGACCTGCCGCATCTGGAGGAGCTCCGTGCGCTGGCCGACGACCTCTGGCCGCCCGATGAAGGGCTTGCCAGCGCCGATATCGGCGGATATGCCGACGACGAGGTGATGAGGAATATCGCCGAGCAGACCCTCGCCGGGCGGGAGAAGGCCGGTGAGATCGTCGTCCCGGTGGCGCAGTGGTATTCCCAGGTGGAGCAGGAAAAGCACCGGCTGACGAGCGAATGGGTGTCGCTCGCCCGGTTTCCGCTGGCCGATGGGTACTACTACGGCAGTTTCGTCATCCGCCACGACGACCTGGCCGCCGGTCGGCTGGGCGAGGCGCTCTCCGTGACCGATTTCAGTGAGTAGAACAGCGACGGCAGCACACCTGCGCTGCCTACGGCCGTCCGACGATCAAGCGGCCGGCTACCCTGACCTGCGGTGCCTCGACACCGCGTGACCAGAGGAGTCGATGCTGACATGACGGCAGGGCGACCGACGCCGACCCAGGACGGAGTGCTCGGGTACTTCGACACGCTGTCCAACTGGGGGCGGTGGGGCGACGACGACGAACTCGGAACGCTGAACCACATCACCGACGACGTCCGGCTTGCGGCGGCGCGGGCCGTGCGGCACGGCAGGAGTGTGTCCTGCGCGTGGGAGGTCGTCGCACCGGAAGACATGGAGCGGTCGACGACGACGTGCCCGTGCACCGCCGACATGCCGGGTGCGGAGAACATGCCGCCCGCCTTCCACGCCGACCGGCGCTGGGGCTTCTCGTCCGAGCGGCTCGGCATCTCGTTCCACGGCAACACCCTCACCCACCTCGACTCGCCGTGCCACATCTACTGGGACGGCACGATGTACAACGGGCGGTCGCACTCGTTGGTCGACGCCTCGACGGGCTCGGCGTGGGCGGCCGTCACGGCGGCCGCGAACGGGATCATCACGCGTGGTGTCCTGCTCGACGTTGCCGCGGCCCGCGGCGTGCCGTGGCTGGAGCCGGGGGAGGGCGTGCATCCCGACGATCTCGAGGAGACCGAGCGTCGCCAGGGGGTGCAGGTGCAATCCGGCGACGCGGTACTCCTGCGGACCGGCTACGGCCGTTTCCGGCACGAGAACGGTGCGGCCAGCGGCTTCACGCAGGCGGGCTGGCACGCGTCCTGCCTGCCGTGGCTGCACGAACGGGGGGTGGCCCTGATCGGCGCCGACACCCCCCAGGACGTTCAGCCGTCGGGGTACGACGACGTGTTGATGCCGGTCCACGCCGTGAGCCTCGTCGCGATGGGCCTGTGGATGCTCGACAACTGCGACCTGGAGGCGTGCGCGACGACGGCTGCCGAGCTTGGCCAGTGGGACTTTCACCTGGCGATCGCACCGGTCCGCTTCGCCGGCACGTCAGGCAGCCCGGTCAACCCGATCGCGACGTTCTGACCGGGAAGGCGTACGCGGGCGCGGCGGGGGCTTGCCGCGTTGCTCAGCTCAGCTCCAGGACGGGTCGGGTCAGGATCTCGTCGGCGTACCCGTCGTCAGAGGCGAGCCACTGGCCGAGATCCTCGTCCCGGTAGGCGGTGGCGAGGGCGAGCCACCCCAGGAAGAAACCGCTGCCTCCGCAGGTGGTGCTGCCGCCATCGCCGCCACAGACGATGGCACCGGCACGGTCAGACCGTGCCGGTCGGCGATCTCCTCGGTGACGCGGCGCGCGGCACCATCGGTGAGGTTGTTCCACTGCGTCGATCTGGTCGGCTCGACCCGGACCACCCTCAATGATCTTGACAATGAAGACGTGGTTGACCATCGGGCTGCCGCCTTCCGGGACGACGGCGGTCACCAGTGCGGTGTCGCCCACCATGCTGACGCACGTCACCTCGGCGTGCCCCTCGCTCACCACGCTCCCGTCGGGCAGCGCGTGCCGGAAACGGAACACGCCGTGGCCTGTCCCGTGGCGGTCGACCCAGCCCAGGACGCCAAACCGGATCTGATGACCGACCGTCCCCGGCTCGTCGTAGACGAATCCGCCGATGCCGGCGATCCACGCACCCGGCGTGGCCGGCACCTGGGGTGGGTCCTGGTCGTCGGCCCGCGCCGATCCCGGGGCACCGACGAGCACCACGGCCCCGCTGAGTACGGCGACAAGCAACCCGCGGATTGTCATGGCTTCTCCATTCTTCGAACATTGGCTGCGCGCCGGCCGTAGTCGGCCGCCACGGCGATGACGAGCGGTCCCCACCCGAGCATCGGGGCGTAGTAGCGGAGCACTTCCCAGCCGGGAGGCGGGTGCACCGGTTCGTCGTCGCCGATGCCTACCCAGGTGCTCTGCACGAAGTGGAACCTCTGGTTCAGGAGGAAGTAGACGCAGATGGCGACCAGCGACCAGCCGCCGATCAGCGCGACGCGCACGATCGGACGCGCGGGTATGCGGCGGCCTCCAACGCGGGGTAGCCAGGGCGGAAATCGCTGTCCCCACCTGTGCACCAGCCCGAGTGTCAACAGGGCCAGTCCCATCGACAGGGCGGATAAGAAGATCATGTACCACGGTGTGACGGCATCGTCGGTGAACACCAACGACAGGCGCCAGAGCGCGGACGGCAGGACGCAGAGCGGGACGGCGTAGGCGGCCCAGATCGCCCAGGGCGGCGGGGCGGCGGTCGAGACATGGGCAGAGTCAGCGAGGTTCATGGACGCTCCGATCCGGCTAGGCGGTCATGGCCGTGTCTACGATCGCCGGCTGCGTATCAGCTCTCCTCCCCGACAGATGGGGAAGCACTCCCTCTGCCGGGGGAAGGCCATCCGGGGTACGGACGCGGGCGGTGCGGGGCCGGCGACGGTCGCCTCAAGGAATGCTCAAATTCGATCGAGGCCAGCCACTGGAGCCGCGAACGCACATACGCTCACCGGACCGGTCCGCCGGCAATCACCCGTCGTAGGCAGAAGGAGGGGGAATGCGGCGATCACAACGGCGCATCGCGCTACTCGCGCTGTCCACCCTGGTGGGTAGCATCCTCGTGACGACCGGCCCTGCGGGCGCGGATCCCACGGGGTCGTCAGCCGCCGCGAGCCGATCCCAGCCTGAGGATCGTGAGTCGGTACGCCT
This sequence comes from Micromonospora arida, assembly GCF_003857035.1. Taxonomy (GTDB): domain Bacteria; phylum Actinomycetota; class Actinomycetes; order Mycobacteriales; family Micromonosporaceae; genus Micromonospora; species Micromonospora arida. The sequence continues at coordinate 7,303 of NZ_QGSY01000282.1, read as the reverse complement.
CGTACACGTCAGGCTGACCGGCGCGGACATGCTGGACAAGGTGGCCGCGGCCGGCTTCGACCTCGAACATGGCCTCCGGCGCGTGCCGAACGGCATCGAGGGCGAAGCGGTGGTGACCGCCGAGCAGGCCACCGAACTCACGGCGATGGGCGTCGAGCTGCTCGGCGACGACGCGGGCTTCGCCTGGAGCAACGAGGCCGACGGTGGCATTGGCATCGGCGCGGCCAGCGCGCGGGCGGCCCAGCCGGCCAGCCACGACGCGACGGTACGCGTGGTTCGCGCCGACTGGTTCACCACAAAGGGTCAGGGCTTCCTCTACGTCGAGGCGCGGACCACCGAGGGGCAGCAGGCGGACCCGATCGTCGGGATGCAGTTGGAGAACGACTCGGGGAAGGGCACGCCGTTCGGCTTCGCCCGGACGATGAGCCGGTTCGTCGATTCGGGGCAGTACATGTTCCACCGGAACCTGTTCAAGCTCGACGTACGCCCCAACAAGATCAAGCTGACGAGTTCCACCGGTGGCGTCGCGACCGGCGTCGTCTCGAACTGGCTCGAGGACGCCCCGCCGCCGCTGACGGCGAACCCGTCCTACAAGTCGGACTTCGTGGACGGCTACCGTCACCCGCAGCAGCTCTACAGCCGTGCCATGGAGATCGCCCGTCAGTACCCGGACATCGCCGAGATCGTCTACCTGCCGAACCAGACGAACGGGTACCAACGCAAGGCGCAGGCCCAGATCGGTGGTACGGGGCAGGCAGCGGTCGTCGTCACCTCGGCGGCATGGGGTCACCAGGGCGGCAACGACATCACAGTGGACTTCGTGGACCGGCCCGACGCGAACCTTCCGCTCGCGGTGGAGGTCACCGGCAAGGCGGTTCGTGTCCTGCTCGCCACGGACGCCTCGGGTGCGCCGACGAGCACGGCCGCCGAGGTGGCCGAGGCGCTGCGGACCCGCTCTGCGGGGCTCATCGACCGGGCGCACCCGTACCGCACCAACGAGGGCACCGGCATCGTCGCTCCGACGGCCGGCCCGGTCGCGCTGACCGACTTCCTCGACCAGAAGCGCGTCGGGGCACCGGAGGGCGAGGTGCCGCGCGGCCCCGCGACGATCCCGGTCCTGCGGATCGGCAAGCATCGTGACGGTAAGAAGCCTGGTGTCCTCATCCAGGCGCAGGACCACGCCCGCGAGTGGGTGCCGGCGACGACCAGCCTGGAGTCGGCCGAACGTCTGGTGCACAACTACCGGTCCGACCGGGAGACGAAGAAGATCGTCGAGAACACCGACGTCTTCTTCATCCTGTCCAACAACCCCGACGGGGCGAACTACAGCTTCTACAACTTCGCCTCGCAGCGTAAGAACATGACGAACCACTGCCCGGACGCGAGCGCCGATCCGGCGCAGCGGAACTCCTGGGGCGTCGACCTGAACCGGAACTACCGGGTCGGGTCGGGCCACGACGGCTACGCGGGAGGGTCGACCAACTGCGTCAGTGGCACCTACCAGGGGCCGGGGGAGCTGTCCGAGCCCGAGTCGAAGAACATCATCTGGCTGGTCGAAAAGTACAAGAACATCAAGTTCATGATGTCGGTGCACTCCAACGGCGGCCAGCTCTTCTGGCAGCCCGGTGCCTACATCGCGGACGGCCGGATCACCACGCCACGTCCGCCACTGGGTGACGAGGCGTTCTACTGGCAGTCCGCCGCCCGGATCCTGTCGCAGGTCAAGGCGCACCGGGAAACTGTCGTCACGCCGGAGAACGTCGGCGGCTCGTCCGACGTCCTCTACTCCTCGGCGGGCAACGTACGCGAGGATCTGTACCACACCTACGGGATCTACGCGTTCGGCTGGGAGGTCGGCGGCTCCGTCTACAACCCGGCCACCGGCGACTGGCAGGGCGGTTCGTTCCAGCCGGAGTGGGACGGGAACCCCGAGCTCGTCAGTGGCCACGCCGAGACGATGGAGTACGCCAACGGGATCATGGAGATGTTCCGGGTCGCGGCGGACTGGGGCAGGGACAACAAGAACCCGACGTCCCAGCTGGTGCCCGGTGCGGGGCGCTACTCCGGGCCTGTCGACGTGCACTTCGAGACCAGCGAGCCGGCCACCATCTACTACACGACCGATGGCAGCCGGCCCACGCTCCAGTCGCCCCGCTACGCGGCGACCGAGTTCCGTGAGCCAGGGCAGGTGTTCCACGTGACCGAGACGACGACGTTCCGCTGGTTCTCGGTCGACAGCGCCGGCAACATCGAGAAGAACTACGACCCGACGAAGAACGACAAGCGCAACAACTACCGCACCGCGACGATCAAGATCGCCAAGAGGTAGCGCCCCACGGCAATCGTTGCCCCGTCGGTGCGGACCACCCGCGCCGACGGGGCGACTTCTGCACGAACAGGTCGCGCCGGTCAGCCCCGTCGGCCGGCCCACAACGGGCTGTCCACGTAGTGGTTGTCGTAACGGTCCTGGGTCTCGGCGACGTCCTGCCAGGTGGCTTCGCCCTGGTGCACCTTCTCGAGCAGTCGGTAGTAGTCGAACCGAGGCTTGCCAGGGGTGATCACGACGAGGAAGTCGGCATCCTGGCCGTCGGCGGGGGCGAAGGCGTGCCGGGTGCGGGGCGGAACGAACAGCGTGTCTCCCTTGCGCAGGGTGCGCACCTTGTCGTCGACGAGCATGTCGAGGGCGCCGTCGAGGATGAAGAACAGCTCGCCGGACTGGGTGTGCAGGTGTGGCGGAGCACCGTCGCTGCCGTGCTTGAGCAGGGTGCGGTTGCTGGTCAGGGCGCCGCCGGTGTGCTCGGGGTCGAGGAGCAGCGTGATCACGCTGGACGGGTCGCTGTCGAGAACCTCGGCCTGGGCTGCGCGTACCAAAGTCATTGTCGGCTCCTTCGTCGTTCAAACGGTTCCTAGACATTAGATATCCAGAATAAGATGACGCCACCGTTCATGACCGACGTCCCAAATCCTGGACAGGTAGAGTCCAGGAACATGCGGATGAGTCAGGGTGTCGAATGGGCCCTCCACACGTGCCTCAACCTGAGCTGGCTGGACGCGCCGGTGCCGACCAGCACCCTCGCCGCCTTCTACGAGCTACCGCCGGCGTACCTGAACAAGCAGCTTCAGGCCCTGGTCCGAGCCGGCATCCTGACGTCGACCTCGGGGCCGCGCGGGGGCTTTCAGCTCGCCCGCACCCCGGCGGAGGTCTCCCTGCTGGACATCGTGGCCGCGATCGAAGGCCCCGAGGAGCTGTTCCAGTGCGACCAGATCCTCCGCAAGGGCCCGGGCGAGCACGCGGGCGTCGACTATCGACAGTCTTGCGCGTTCGCCCAGGCCATGCGCGGCGCCGACCTGGCCTGGCGGCGGGAGTTGGCCGGTAAGACCGTTGCCGACGTCCGGGCCGACGTCGAGCGCGGGCACCCCGAAGCACCAGCCAACACCCGCGCCAGGATCGTGGAACTGCGCTAGGCCGTGGTCCGGCCCGCGGTCAGAATTGTCGAGATCACCTCAGGTGCGGTGAGCCGCCACGTTGATGACATTGCCGTCCGGAGCGCGGACGAAGAACCTGCGCACACCCCACGGCTCGGTGGTCAGCGGGTGCACGATCTCGTAGCCGAGCCGCTGTGCCTCGACATATGCGCCGTCCACGTCATCCACCTGCACGCTGATGACCGAGTCCTCGGGTGCGGTCGCGTCGCCGGAGACGAGCTGCACGGCCACGTCGGGGTCGGGCGAGGTGTAGCGGGCCACCCAACCCAGGTTGAATGCCTCGGCGCTCAAACCGAGAAAGTCGGTGTAGAAGCCCTTCGCGGCGCTGACGTCAGCCACCGGAAGGTTGGGCAGAATGCGGATGACGCGCATGCGGACCTCCAGCTCGGATGTCTGAGGCCCCTGATTATCCGCCTGACACAGCACTCGCCATGGCCGATCCTGACGCGGTGGCAGCCGACGACATGAGCGATGCCGAGAACTGGACCGGCGGGTTCTACGAGCTGATCCTGATCCTCGGGGCAGCCGATGACGCCCGACTCGACCGGGCCGTGGGCGCGTCTGCCGATTAGGCTGCCGGGCCCAGGACGGTAGCGGCGATGCCAGCGGGGGCGAGGATGAGCACCGACGATCGGATCGTACGGGCCCGAGAGATCTATGAACGGGCGGTGTTCGGCGGCGACGCCAGCGGGCTGAGAGGCGCCGAGCAGGGTCTGCACGCCGTCGAGGCCGATGCGGCGTTGGCGCGGGGGATGATCCTGCACGCCCGGTTTCAGAACGCGCCCGCCGACGCCGGCTCGTCGCCTACCGAGGATCCCGCCGAGCTGCCGCTGTTCGAGCGTGCGCTCGAGCTGTACCGGGCGCTGGGGGACCCGCGCGGGGAGGCCGAGGCGTTGTTCTGGATTGGTTGTCTGCACCAGTTCATCCGACGTGACGACGAAACCGCGGTTCCGTACCTGGAGCGGTCCTGCCGGCTGGCGGCGCAGACCGGCGACAAGCCGACCCGGTCGGAGGCGCTCCGGCATTTGGGCATCGCGGCGCACGCCGCCGGCCGGCTGGACGAGGCGCGCGAGCGGCTTGAGGAGTCGACCCGGCTGCGCCGGGAGGTCGGAGCGCTGGCGGGCGTGGCCTCCAACATGGTCGGGCTGGCTTACATCGCCGCCGCCCAGGACCGCGGAGCGGACGCCCTCGCCATCCTCGACGAGGCGCACGTCATCGCACGTACGCACGGCGCGCACGCCATCGCCCGGCACATCGAGCAGGCGAGAACGCAGATCTGAGCCTGCGACCACGGGCGGGCGAGCGGCCTTCGGGGTTCGGTCGGCGGTGCTGGAGCAGTCAGCTCAGCGCGGCCGCCTTGCCGAGCAGCACCGCGCGTTCGCGCTGATTGGCGCAGAGCCGGGCGGCCAGTTCCAGCTCGGCGCGCGCCTCCGGAAGCCGGCCGAGGCGGGTCAGCAGCTCGCCGCGTACGGTCGGGACGAGGTGTGACCCGGGGAGCCGGTTGGAGGCGATCAGCTCGTCCACGATGGCCAGGGCTGGCGCCGGACCCGAGGTCATGGCGACGGCGACGGCCCGGTTGAGTTCGACCACCGGCGAGGGCGCGACCCGGCCGAGAGTCTCGTAGAGCCGGACGATCCGGGCCCAGTCGGTCTTCTCGACCGAGGGTGCCGACGCGTGCGTTGCCGCGATCGCGGCCTGTAGACCGTAGGGGCCGAGGCCGCGCTGCGATGCCCTGGCCAGTGCGGCCAGCCCACGGCGGATCGCCGGGAAGTCCCACAGCCGGCGGTCTTGGTCCTCAAGGAGGATCGGAGTGCCGTCCGGGTCGGTCCGGGCCGGGAAGCGCGCGGCCGTCAGCTCGCACAGCGCGAGCAGGCCGTGCACCTCCGGCTCGTCCGGCTGTAGCGCGGCAAGTGTGCGGGCCAGCCGGATCGCCTCGTACGCCACGTCGGGGCGCAGCAGCCGGTCGCCCGACGTGGCCGTCGACCCCTCCGTGAAGATCACGTAGAGGACGCTGAGCACGCCGCCCAGCCGCTCCCGGCGCTCGCCGGCCGGTGGCTGCTCGAACGGCACTCCGGCCGCCGCGATCGCCTTCTTGCCCCGGGTGATGCGGGCCTGCACGGTCGGCACCGGCACCAGGAACGCACGGGCGATCTCCTCGGTGGACAGGCCGCCGACCACCCGCAGGGTCAGCGCCACCCGCGCCTCGCGGGAGAGCACCGGGTGGCAGCTGACGAACATCAGCGCCAGCACATCGTCGTCGATCCGGTCGGGGTCGATCTCCTGATCGAGCGCGGGATCGGCCGCCAACAGGGCGTATCGCTCGTGGAGGGCGACCCGGCGGCGGATCGCGTCGATCGCCCGCCGCCGGGCCGTGGCCATCAGCCACCCGGCCGGGTTGGCCGGAGAGGCACGTGGCCAGGACACCAGCGCCTCGGCCACCGCCTCCTGGGCGGCGTCCTCGGCCAGCCCGAAGTCGCCGGTGAACCGGGTCAGCGCGGCCACGATCCGCGCCGACTCGATCCGCCAGACGGCCTCGACGTCGGCCGTACCCATCAGACCTGGCCGTTGCTCTCGCCGCCCTGCGGGACCTCGTCGGCCTCGGCCACCCGTCGGACCTCGATCTTGGACCCGCGGACCGCCGGGACCCGCCTGGCCCACTCGACCGCCTCCTGTTTCGTGGCGACATCGAGCAGGAAGTAGCCGCCGAACAACTCCCTGGTCTCGCCGTACGGACCGTCGGTGACCACCGGTGCCTCGCCACCGAAGTCGACCACGACGCCCTGGCGCGGATCGTCCAGCCCTTCGGCCGCGACGAGAACGTCGGCCTTCATCATGTCCTCGATGAACTGGCGGGTGGTGGCCATCATCTCGTCGAGGTTGGCCATCATGGCCGAGTTCGTCTCATCGGTGCCCCGCATGATCAACATGTACTTCGACATCGCGTTCTCCTCATCCGACGGGGCCGTCTCCCGGCCCCAGCATCCCCACGTCGAACGGGCAGCCCACGGATCGACACGAGCCCGGACCATTCTTTCCCTGTCCCTGCTCCGCGATCTTGCACTTGCTGTCCCGGCATAAGGGGCATCCCGCCTATGTCGACAACTGAAACTGCATGATCGACGCGGCGGGGGAGCGCCGCCGACGCTTGATTCAATAGGCGTTCGTCAATAGATTGAGGGTGGGCGCCGCCGGGGTCCGGGGGACCGGACCGTCGGCGACTGACAGGTCCACCCCGAGCCGGGCATTTCGGTCGTACGCGCGACCGGTCGCTGTGGCGCACCGCCGCGCCGCATCCAGGGCACGTTGTCGCGCCGCGTCCGTCCAGGACGCGCCGCCGTGCCGCCTCCGCTCAGCTCGATGGCAGAAGGACCCTTCATGACGATTTTCCGTGCCCGCCCCGCCGCGACCCTGGTGGTCGCCGCCGCGCTGGCCACCGCCGTGACCACCACCGGAGCGGCCCTGCTCACCGGCCCGGCCGCAGCCGCCCAGGGCTGCCGGGTCGACTACACGCCCAACCAGTGGCCCGGCGGATTCACCGCCACCGTCAAGGTCTCCCCGGGAGACGCGGCCGTCTCCAGTTGGACCGTCACCTGGACGTACGCCGGGGACGAGCGGGTCACCAACGGCTGGAACGCCACGGTCAGCCAGTCCGGCGCGACGGTGACCGCTCGCAACGCGTCGTACAACGGCAGTATCCCGGCCGGCGGCTCCACCGAGTTCGGGTTGCAGGGCACGTACGGCTCCAGCGGTGGCGCGCCGACCGGGTTCAGCCTGAACGGCGTGCCACCGCTGGAGCCGTACGTGCCCTGCAACCCGA
>NZ_QGSY01000277.1 GCF_003857035.1 Micromonospora arida | reverse complement strand
GAGGGCGGGTGAGGGGGGTCAGCGCGGGGTGCGCTTGTGGTTGGTGACGCCGGTGGTGATGCGCACCGTGGTGCCGGCGGTGCCGGTGACGACCTCCATCGCGTCGGTCAGCTCTCGGGCCAGCCAGAGGCCCCAGCCGCCGGCGGTGTCCGGGGCGGGCCGACTGCGGTCGCCCAACCGTTGCGGGCTGATCCCGTGCCCGTGATCGGCGACCTCGCAGACCAGCAGACCCGACTCGTGCCAGAGCCGCAGCCAGCCGCGCCCGCCGCCGTGCCGAACCGCGTTGGTGATCAATTCGTTGATCGCGAGCACGAAGTCGTCCAGCCGTTGGCCGCTGAGACCCGAGGCATGCGCGCAGGAGGTGACCGAGTGTCGAATCTCGGTCACCTGGGCCTGGTCAAAGGCTTCGGCGATCAGGAGGGCAGGTTCGATGGGCACAACCGTACGCGGTGCGTGCGGGTCTGCGTTCGTCATGGGCCCGTCCCGGCGGCGCATCTCGGAGTATTTCGCGGCTTTTCCACCGTACGTCAGGGTTTCCCGAACCGCACTCGCTGCTCGCCGTGCACCGACCCGGTTGTGGCATCCTGACCGCCATGCCGTCGCCGCCGGGTGGGTTCGAGGTGCCGCTGTGGCGTGCCCTCACCGTGTTCAGGCTGGCCTCCCTGGCGTACGTCTGCGCGCTCGCGGTGCGCGACGCCGACCGGTACGCCCACCCGTACGCCGTCGGCGCCCTGATCCTGCTGATGATCGCCTGGACCGGCGCGACCGCGATCGGGTACGCCCGACCGGCCTGGCGGCGCTGGCCGCTGCTGCTGGCCGACCTCGGTGTGGTCGTGGCCATCGTGCTGGCCACCCCGTGGGTGGTCGGCCGGACGGCGCTCACCAACGGCGTACCCACCCTGGGGGTGGCCTGGATGGCCGGCCCGGTGCTGGCCTGGGCCGTCTCCGGCGGCCGGCGGCGAGGCACGGTCGCCGCGCTGCTGGTCGCCGGCGCGGACCTGGCCACCCGGGAGCGGATCGGCCAGTCCTCGTTCACCGGGGTGATCCTGATGCTGCTCGCCGGAGTGGTGGTCGGGCACGTGGCCCGGCTCGCGGTGAGCGCCGAGGAGCGGTTGCAGCGTGCGGTGGAGCTGGAGGCCGCCACCCGGGAGCGGGAGCGGCTGGCCCGGGACATTCACGACTCGGTGCTCCAGGTGCTGGCGCTGGTGCAACGGCGCGGCGCCGACCTGCCCGGGGAGGCCGGCGAGCTGGCCCGGCTGGCCGGCGAGCAGGAGGTTGCCCTGCGGGCGCTGATCGCCGGCACCGGTCCGGCCGCCGCGAGCCTCCCGGACGGCGGCGAGGCGGTGGACCTGCGGACCCTGCTCGGCCGGTACGCCTCGGCGGCGGTGGCGCTCTCCGCCCCGGCCACCCCGGTGCCGTTGCCCCGACGGGTGGCCGGAGAGTTGGCCGCCGCGACCGGCGCGGCTCTGGACAACGTGGGGCGGCACGCCGGTGGGCGGGCCTGGGTGCTGATCGAGGACGAGGGGGCGACGGTGACCGTGTCGATCCGTGACGAGGGGCCGGGCATCCCGGACGGTCGGCTGGACGAGGCGGCCGCCCAGGGTCGGCTCGGCGTGACCCAGTCGATCCGGGGCCGGGTGGCCGACGTGGGCGGCACGGTTCGGATCGTCTCCGCCCCCGAGGCGGGCACCGAGATCGAGCTGAGCGTGCCGAGGTCACCGCGGTGAACCCGATCCGCGTGATGGTGGTGGACGACCATCCGATGTGGCGGGAGGGCGTGGCCCGCGACCTGACCGAGGCCGGTTTCCTGGTGGTGGCGACCAGCGGCGAGGGACGACAGGCCGTCCGGGTGGCCGCCGCCGCCCGGCCCGACGTCGTCGTCCTCGACCTGCAACTACCCGACATCTCCGGCGTCGAGGTGATCCTGGGGTTGCGCGCGGCACTGCCCGCCGTACGGGTGCTGATGCTCAGCGCCAGCGGCGAACAGCAGAGCGTGCTGGACGCGGTCAAGGCCGGGGCCACCGGTTACCTGGTGAAGTCGACAGCGCCCGCCGAGTTCCTGGAGGCGGTGCACCGCACGGCGGCCGGCGACACGGTCTTCACCCCCGGCCTGGCCGGGCTGGTGCTCGGTGAGTACCGCCGGCTGGCCGCCGGACCGGGGCGGGGGACCGGCCCGGTCGGCGCTGCCGAACCCCCGACGCCCCAGCTCACCGAACGGGAGACGGAGGTGCTGCGGCTGGTGGCGAAGGGGATGTCGTACAAGCAGATCGCCCAGCGGCTCGGCCTGTCGCACCGCACGGTGCAGAACCACGTGCAGAACACCCTGGGCAAGCTGCAACTGCACAACCGGGTCGAGCTGACCCGGTACGCGATCGAACGCGGTCTGGACGACTGAGCGGACGTCAGACCGAGCGCGGCGGCTCCGTCTCGTGGATGGCCAGCTCCTCGGCGGTCGCTCCGCCCCCGGCCGATCCGGCGTCGTACGCCACCGAGTCGGTCTCCTGGTCGGTGTGCGACCCCTCGTCCGGTTCCACCAGCCGGCCCACCGTGGCGTCGGCCACCGTGCCGAGCTGACCGTGGTCGTAGAGGGAGACCGGTGAGTTCGGGTCCGAGGTCGGCCCGGGATCCATCACGTCGGCGTCCAGCTGAGCCTCCGCCGCGGCTTCCAGGTTGTCCGCCTCGAAGGCGATCTTCGGGTCGATGGTGCCGGCCAGCGGGTCGTCCGCCGGGCGCTCGTAGACCTCGCGGTCGAGCTTGTAGTCCAACGACTCACCGTCGAGCTGCTCCTCGGCGGTCGTGCCGAACCGGTCCACCGCCACCGGCGTCCGGTCGCCGGGCAGTTGGGCCGGATCCGGGCCGTCCGCCTCGCGCCCGGTGAGGACGTCGTCGTTGGCGGTCGAGTCGTCATCAGCGGTGTCGGGCAGGCCTTGCGCCTCGGTGTCGGACACGGGGGTCGGGTACTCGTTGTCGCGCATGTCTGATCACTACCCGCTGCCCTGCCGCCATAACCGGGCGGCCCCCGGCGGTACGTCGCCGAACCGGGCGCCGACGGCGAAAGCCCCGTCAGGAGGCCTCGTCGTCGGGGTGCAGCACACACCAGACGACTTTGCCGTCCGGTACGGCACTGCTGCCCCAGCGACGGGTCACCGTGTCGATCAATAGCAGGCCCCGGCCGCCGGCACGGTTCGGCGGGGAGATCCCGGCGAAGGTCGGTTGACGCGGGGAGTGGTCGCGAACCGCCAGGTGCAGGGTGGTCTCCCGGGGTGCCAGCCGAACCGTCATCGGGGTCCGGGCGTGCGCCACCACGTTGTTGACCATCTCGGTGATCGCGATGCACGCCGGGTCGGTGAGCGTCGGCATGCCCCAGCGTTCGCAACCAGTGGTGACCAGCTCGCGTGCCTGCCGGGCGGCTCCGACCGCCGGAGCCAGTTCGGCGGTGAGCACCGCCGCCAGTGGCGTCGCCGCCACAGCGGCCAGCGCCCCGTCGAGCGTCGGCCAGGCCGGCACTCCGGCGAGCGCGGCGTCCGGATGGGCGGGCCCGTCGACCGCCGGGTCACACAGCAGCAGGTCCGCAGCGGGCCAGTCGGCGACCTCCCGGCGTACGTCGGCGAAGACGCCGCGCCCGGTCGGGTCGACGACCCGCAGGCCGGTCACGTCGGCCACCACCGGGCCGGGCCGGGCCAGCAGACGGGCGAGCAGCGCGCCTCGTACCGCCTCGGCGCTGGCGGCATCGAGCACACCGGTCAGCCGGACCACCGCTGACGACTCGTCGACTTCCACGAGACAGCTCGACATGATCGCCCCATTGTGCGCGCCGGTGACGGTCAGCGCATTCGGGCGCTCGACATCGGCCATCAGCGGTCCGACCGGGAGCGGCGGTTGATGGCCGCCAGGGTGCCGACAGCGGTGCCGGCGGCGGCCAGACCGAACGCGGCGGTCATCCGCACCAACTGCCGCCGCCGACCGTGCCAGCCACCGTCCTGGCGCGCCGGAGCATCGGCGTGGAACACGTTGCCGCTGCTGTCCACCCGGGCGCCCGGGCCGAACTGGGTGCGGTGGGCGTACCAGCCGAGGGTGCGCTCGACCAGGGCGGGCGCCAGCCGCCACTGCAGGCCGATCAGCCGCGCCGCGCCGCCGGCGTACGCCTCGCGGCGAGGCCGGCGCAGCAGCCGGACGATGGTCTCGGCGACCACCTCCGGCGGGTAGATCGGAGGAGGCGGCATCAGCTCCCGGCCGCTGTGGTTGCCGGTGTGCCGGAAGAACGGGGTGTCGATCGTGGCCGGCAGCACGGTACAGACGGAGATGTGACCGCGACCGGTGACCCGCAGCTCCTGTCGCACCGTGTCGGCCAGCCCGCGGATGCCGTGCTTGGAGGCGTTGTACGCCGACTGGTACGGCATGGCCACCTCGGCCAGCACCGAGGCGTTGTTGACCAGCACACCACCACCGGCGGCGCCCAGGTAGGGCAGTGCCGCCTTGATGCCGTGCACCGCCCCGAGCAGGTTGACCTCCAGCACCCGGCGGAACTCGGCGACCGGGATCTCGTCGAACAGGCCCACGGCGCTCACCGCGGCGTTGTTCACCCAGGCGTCGATCCGGCCGAACTCGGCCGCCGCCTGCTCGGCCAGCCTCCGCACCGACTCCAGGTCGGTGACGTCGGTCGGTACGACCAGCGCCCGGCCGCCCAACTCCCGGCACCGCTGCGCGACCTGTAGCAGGGCCGGCTCGCTGCGGGCGGCCAGCACGACGGCGGCACCCCGGCGGGCCAGTGCGTACGCGGTCGCCGTGCCGATGCCGCTGGACGCGCCGGTGATCACCACGGTCGAATCGTCGAGACTGCGGGTCAGCGGCATTCCTGAGCGGTACCCCCGGCCGGGCCTGGTCACACCGACGGCAGCTTGTCGATCATCGTCGAACCGTGCTGTCGCGTGTCACCTGTGCTTGCCGTGGCGCAAGTGTCGGTGGCACTCGCACGGACTCTTCCTGATCTGCCAGGTTTCGGCTCAGCGTCGCGGGGTTAATGGGACGCTCTGACCGGGAGGACCACCGCCGAGGAAAGATCGCAGGGAGGTGACCCATGCGCGTCGGCCTCGTCTGCGCGCACGCCAGTTCCTACCGCCACGCCGACGGCCCGCCGGTCGGCACCCGACAGCACACCGCGAGGGTCGCCGCCGAGCTGGCCGAGCGAGGCCATGACGTCCGGCTCTACGTACGCCGCGACGACCCGACGCTGCCGGCGACGATGAACGTCGACGGCTACCAGGTGCACCAGGTGCCCGCCGGCCCGCCCACCCCGCTACCCACCGTCGAGCTGATCCCGTACGTGACGGAGGTCGGCCGGTGGCTGGCCGACGAGTGGTCGGGTTCCTGGCGGCCCGAGGTGGTGCACGGGCACTACTGGGTCGGTGGCCTGGCCGCCGCGCACGCCGTTCGGGAGACCGACGTTCCGGTGGTGCAGACGTTCCACTCGCTCGGCATCGAGCAGCTGCGTCACCTGGGCGGCCACTACGACGGGCCGGGGCAGCGGATCACGCTGGAGCGCGCATTGACCAGGGCGGTCGACATCGCCGTGGCCCAGTCCAACGACGAGGTCGACGAGCTGACCCGGATGGGTCTGCAACGCAGCTCCGTCGCGTTGGTGCCGGCCGGCGTCGACATCGACCTGTTCCACCCCGACGGCGAGGCAGCACCGCGCGAACAGCGGCCCCGCATCCTCTCCGTGGGCTCGCTGGCCGCCGGGCACGGCCAGGAGGACCTGATCCGGGCGATGCGGCTGGTCGGTGACGCCGAGCTGGTGATCGCCGGTGGGCCGCCGGCCGACCAGTTGGCCAACCACGCCGAGGCACGACGGCTGCGCGAGCTGGCCGAACAGCTCGGCGTCGTCGACCAGGTACGGCTCGTCGGGGCGGTGCCGCACGACCAGATGGCCACCTGGTACCGGTCGGCCGACGTGGTCGCCTGCACGCCGCACTACTCCTCGGCCGGGCGGGTCTCGCTGGAGGCGATGGCCTGCGGGGTGCCGGTGATCGGCTACGCGATGGGCGGCCTGGCGGACGCCGTCGTCGACGAGGTCACCGGCCGCCTGGTGCCCCCCGGTGACGTACGGGCACTCGGAGTGTCGCTGCGCAGGCTGCTCGCCGACAACGCCGGTCGGTTCGCCTACGGGCACGCCGCGGTGGACCGGGTGCGCAGCAGCTACACCTGGGAGCGGACCGCCGGTGCGTTGGAGCGCCTCTACGAACGGGTGGTGAGCCGCCGCAAGCCGGTCGAGGCCTGAGTCGGCGGTGCGGCGACACCTTGTCGCGCCGACCACCGACCGGCCGCGCTGGCCGAGGTCGCCGTGGTGCGGTGCCGGATGGTCAGCCGGGCCGGCCGGCACCGACCATGGCGGGGTCCCGACGGCGTGCCACCGAGCGGTGTTGCTGCGGCTCGGCGTACCGGGTCAGGCCGATGACCGCGGCCAGGGTCACCAGGAAGCCGACCGCGGCCAGCCACTCCCGCCCCGGCCAGATCTTGTCGTTGAGCAGCAGCAGGCCGACGATCGCGGCCGGCACCGCACCGGCGGCGTCCATCGCGGCGACAGCGGCGGTCGTCGAGCCGCGCTGCATGGCCAGACCGAGCAGCAACTGGCCCACGATCGAGTGGGCGATCAGCAGGTAGAACAGTGGGTCGGCGAGGAACGCCTCGGCGGACGGCGCGGACGCCAGCGGCCGGGCGGCGACCGCGGCCGAGCTGAACGCCAGCCCGGCCAGTGAGCCGAGGGCCACCGAACCCGGCGCCCCGTGCAGCCGGACGGCGAAGAAACCGAGCACCGCGATCACGCCCAGCGCCACCAGCAGGGCGATCGAACCGGCGGTGCCGAGCTGCTTCGACGGCGCCGGCCGGGCGGACAGCACCAGCGCGGTGATCCCCGCGAAGAGCAGCGCCAGCAGCACCACCTCCGCCGCCGGCAGCCGCCACTTCAGCACCAGCACCCCGAGGATTGCGGTCACCCCGAGCCCGGCGGCCACGCTGGCCTGCACGAGGAACAGCGGCAGGTCCCGCCGGGCCAGGAAGGCGAGCACGAAACCGCCGATCTGACAGCCGAGACCGATCAGGTACGTCCGGTGCCCGGCGAGGCGCAGCAGCAGGCCCGGATCGAATGTGTGGTGGACCGTGGTGCGCGCCGCCGCCACCGACTGGAGCAGGTTGGCGAAGCCGTACGCGACGATCATCGCCGCGAGAAAACACCAACCGGAGGAGACCACCTGGCGAGGATAGAGGTTGCCGGGGGTCAGCGCGCGGCTGGTCGATCGAGGCGGGCGAGGATGTCGGCGTGCAGCACACCGTTGGTGGCCACCACGCTGCTGTCGGTGCCCGGAGCGCCGGCGGGGGCCGGTTGTCCGGCCAGATCCGTGACCGTGCCACCCGCCTCCGTGAGGATCGGCACCAGCGCCGCCACGTCCCACACCGACAACTCCGGCTCGGCCATCACGTCCAGTGCCCCCTCGGCCAACAGCATGTAGCCGTAGAAGTCGCCGTACGCCCGGCTGCGCCAGCTGTCCCGCATCAGATCGAGCACGGCGTCGAGCCGCCCGGCTTCCTCCCACCCGTTCAGGGACGAGTAGCAGAAGCTGGCATCCGCGACCCCACGCACCGCGGACACGCCGATCCGCTCGCCGGCCGCGGGGCCCGGCCCGGCGTACGCCCCCGCACCCGCGCTGGCCCACCAGCGTCGTCCGAGCGCTGGTGCGGACACCACGCCGACCGCCGGCAGGTCGCCGTCGTAGAGCGCGATCAAGGTGGCCCAGATCGGCACGCCACGGACGAAGTTCTTGGTGCCGTCGATCGGATCGATGATCCACCGGCGGCCGTTCGGGTTGGCCGACGACTGCGCGCCGTACTCCTCACCGAGCAGCCCGTCGGCCGGTCGGTGCTCGGCCAGCAGGGCACGGATCTCCCGCTCCACGGCGGTGTCCGCGTCGGAGACCGGGGTCAGGTCGGGCTTCGCCTCGACGCGCAGGTCGAGCGCGCGGAATCGGGCCGTGGCGATGGCGTCGGCCCGGTCGGCGAGCAGATGGGCGAGGGCGAGGTCGTCGGCGTACCCGGTCATGCCGGCAACCTAGCCCACACCCGTCGGGTCACTCGTCGGGGCCGCGCCGGTCACCCTCGCCGGGGCCGCGCTGGTCGCTGTCGCCGCGCGAGTCACCCTCGCCGGCCCGGGAGGCGAGCAACCGACGGTACGAGGCCAGCCGGCGCGGGTCGGCCTTACCGGCGGCCACCCAGGCGTCCAGACCACACTCGGCCTCGTCGGCCGTGTGGGGGCAGTTCGGCGGGCAGTCGACGGTGCCCTCGACAAGGTCCGGAAAACCGTGCAGCAGGCTGTCGGCCGAGACGTGCGCCAACCCGAAGCTGCGGATCCCGGGGGTGTCGATGATCCAGCCCGGGTCGGTGTCGATCCCGGGCACCGGTGGCAACCGCAGCGCCACCGCGCTGGTCGAGGTGTGCCGGCCCCGACCGATCGCGCTGACCACGCCGACCGCGCGCAGCGCGTCCGGAACGAGGCGGTTGACCAGCGTCGACTTGCCCACCCCGGAGTGCCCGACCAGCACCGACACCTTGCCGCTCAGCAGCGCGCGGAGCGCGTCGAGGTCGGAGTCGGGGCGGTTGAGCACGTAGGGCAGCTCCAGCTCGGTGTAGTAGCCGAGCACCTCCTCCGGCCCGGCCAGGTCGGCCTTCGTGAGGCAGAGCAGCGGCTCGACGTCCGCGTCGTACGCGGCCACCAGGCAGCGGTCGATGAACCCGGTGCGCGGCGGTGGGTCGGCCAACGCGCTGACGATCACCAACTGGTCCGCGTTGGCCACCACGACCCGTTCCAGCCGGCCCTCGGCGGTGGTCTCGTCGTCGTCGGCGGTGCGGCGCAGCACCGAGCGGCGTTCGGCGATCCGGACGATGCGGGCGAGAGCGCCCTCCGCGCCGGAGGTGTCGCCGACCAGGCTGACCCGGTCACCGACCACCACCGACTTGCGGCCCAACTCGCGGGCCCGCATGGCGGTGACGGTGGGCAGCTCGGCACCGACCACGCCGCGTTCGGCCCCGGAGAGCACACAGGTGTAGCGCCCCCGGTCGACGGCGATGACGAACCCGTCGACCGCGTCGGCGTGCTGCGGGCGGGTGCGCGTACGCGGGCGCGACGACTTTCCGGGCCGGACCCGCACGTCGTCCTCGTCGTACTCCCGCCGTTTGGTCGCCAGGACCTGTCCTCTTCTCGCGTCAGCTCTTGCCGGTCACCATCGCTGACCATAGTGCCGGGAACTCGGGCATGGTCTTGGAGGTACACCCCACGTCGTCCACCTCGATGCCCGGAACGGCCAGCCCGGCCACCGCGGCGGCGTGCGCCATCCGGTGGTCGTGGTAGGTGCGGAAGACCCCGCCGCGCAGCGGTCGGGGCCGGATCTCCAACCCGTCCGGTGTTTCGGTGATGTCCGCGCCGAGCCCGCCGAACTCCCGCGCGAGCGCGGCGAGCCGGTCTGTCTCGTGCCCACGGATGTGCCCGACGCCGGTGAACACCGACGGCGAGTCGGCCAGCATGGCCATCGCGGTCAGCACGAGGGTCAGCTCGCCGACGTCGGACAGGTCGGCGGTCAGGCCGTGCACCACGCCGGTGCCACGGACGGTCAGCCCGTTGGTGGTGAGGGTGACCTCACCGCCCATCCGCTGTAGCAGCGAGCGGAGTTTCTCGACCGGCTGCGCGCTGCTGTGCGGCCAACCCTGCAAGGTGACCTCGCCGCCGGTGACCAGGGCGGCGGCGAAGAACGGCACGGCACCGGAGAGGTCCGGCTCGATGTCCCAGCCGCGCCCGGCGAGCGGGCCGGGCTCGACGGCCCAGACGTCGGGGGTGCTGTCGTCGACCGCCGCGCCAGCGGCCCGCAGCATCTGCACAGTCATCCGAAGGTGCGGCGCGGAGGGCACCGGCGGGCCGACGTGGCGGACCACGACGCCCCGGTCGAAGCGCGGGGCGGCCAGCAACAACCCGGAGACGAGCTGACTGGAGGCGGACGCGTCGATCACGACCTCGCCGCCGGTGATCCGGCCGGTGCCGAGGACGGTCAGCGGCAGGCTGCCGGTGCCGGTGACGTCGATCCGGACACCCAACGAGCGCAGCGCGCCGACCAGCGGGCCGAGTGGCCGGGTGCGCACGTACGGGTCACCGTCGAAGGTGACCTGCCCGTCGGCCAGGCCCGCCACCGGTGGCACGAACCGCATCACGGTGCCGGCCAGCCCGACGTCGACGTGGGCAGGGCCGGCCAGCGGGTGCGGTCGGACCAGCCAGCGCTCGTCGTCGCTGATCGAGACGTGCGCGCCCATCGCCCGCAGGCCGGCGGCCATCAACTCGGTGTCACGGGCGCGCAGTGGCCGGGCCAGCGTCGACGGGCCGGCGGCCAGCGCGCTGAGCACCAGGGCCCGGGCGGTCATCGATTTGGAACCAGGCAGGCGCAGCGTCGCCGCCACCGGGTCGGATGCGGTCGGTGCGGTCCACGGCTGCGGCGGCCGGGTCGCGGTCAGGTTGCCCACGGTTACATTCTGCCGTGTCGGCGGGCGGGCGGCGGCGCCCGGCGCTCGTGCTCCCGGTTGGCGGGACAGCCGACGGGGCCTCCGACGCGTTAGCGTGTGCCCCATGTGCGGCAGGTACGCGACGACCCGGAGCTCCGGCGAGCTGAGCGCGCTGTTCGAGTCGTCCGACGACTCCGACGGCCTGGTCCGGGCGGACCACAACGTCGCGCCGACCGACCCGGTGCCGCTGGTCCGGGTCAGCCCGGAGGGGCACCGCAGCCTCTGTGTCGGCCGCTGGGGTCTGCTGCCGCACTGGTCCCGGTCCGCCTCGGGAGCCGCCCGGATGATCAACGCGCGGGCGGAGACGGTGGCCACCAGCCGGGCGTACGCCGGCTCCTTCTCCCGTCGCCGATGCCTGGTCCCGGCGGACGGCTGGTACGAGTGGGTCCGGCTGCCCGACGGCGGGCGACAGGCGTACTTCATGACCCCCCGGGACGGCTCGGTGCTCGCGCTGGCCGGCATCTGGTCGGTCTGGGAGTCCGACGCAGAGACCCGGCTCACCTTCAGCGTGCTGACCACCGCGGCGCTCGGCGACCTGGCCGAGGTGCACGACCGGATGCCGGTGCTGCTGCCCCCCGAGCGGTGGTCGTCGTGGCTCGCACCGACCGACGAGCCTGGGCGGCTGCTCACTCCGGCGTCGACGGAGCAGTTGGCGGGGTTGGAGATCCGCCCGGTGGGTGCGGCGGTGGGAGACGTTCGTAACGACGGGCCACAGCTGACCGCGCGGGTGGCGGTGGCGCCGACGGTGTCACCGCAGGAGCTGACCCTGTTCTGACGCCGCAGTGCATTGTCGGCCGCCGATTTGCCAGGGTTCCGCGCGATTCGTCTCCTGGCTGTTCAGTCATGTTCCCGGCAGACCCTTGTCCCGGTGTTGTGAAGTGCGATAGAACACAGCGCCGGTAGTGGCTGTCGGTCCGCACGGGGCGGACGACGTCCACAGCTTTTGCCGGTCCCACGGGGGAGGTGGGTGGATGACACGGGCACGTATGCCGCGCCCGCACGAGGTGGCAGCGGCGCGGCGAGATCCGCGACTGCTGCGGGCCGTGCGAGAACGGCGACAGGACGACGCTTGGCGCACCAGAGGAGCCTGCCAGAGCGTCGATCCGGAGACATTCTTTCCGGCACCGAACGAGCCGGCGGACGCTGCCGTCGCGCTGTGTCGCAGTTGTGACGTGCAGGGGTCCTGCCTGGCCTGGGCCCTTGACGTCGGTGACTGCCACGGCGTGTGGGGCGGCACCACGCCGCGGGAACGACGGGCGATGCTGGTCGCCTGGCGCGGCGAGGTCGAACCCGATCCGGACGCCATCGACGACGCCGGCCCGCCGGTGCGCGATCGCCTGCTCGCCCTGGTCCCGCTGAGCTGATCGGCGGCCCGGTTCGCACCCGACGCCCGTCCGGCGGCGCAGAATAGGCCGGTGCCAGCCAGCAACGAGATCGACACCCCGCGCGGTCCGGCGTGGATCGACACCGACCTGCCGGTCCGCCCGGCAACCGCCCTGCTCGTCCTCGGGCACGGCGCGGGCGGCAGCGTCGACGCGCCCGACCTGCTCGCGGTCCGGGACGCGTCGGTGGCGGCCGGCCTGGCGGTGGTCCGGGTGACGCAGCCCTACCGGGTCGCCGGTCGACGTGCGCCGGCACCGGCAGGTCACCTCGACGAGGCCTGGACGGCGGTGCTCGCCGAGCTGCGTGCCCGGCACGCCGACGTGCCGACGGTGGTGGTCGGTGGGCGTTCCAGCGGCGCACGGGTGGCCTGTCGGACGGCCCGTGCGGTGAGCGCGGTCGGCGTGGTCGCGTTGGCCTTTCCACTGCACCCGCCCGGCCGGCCGGAACGCTCGCGCGCCGCTGAACTGGGCACCGGCCTGCCGACGTTGGTCGTGAACGGCGACCGGGATCCGTTCGGCACACCGGAGCCGGGACCGGCCGTGCAGGTGGTGAGCCGTCCCGGTGAGACGCACGACCTGCGCCGGGATCCGGCCGGCACCGCCGCCGCCGTTCGCGACTGGCTGTCCGCCCAGGGCTGGGCGGCCAGCTGACCCGTCGCGGCCGGCGCGCCGGGGCGACCGTTTCCGGCGCGCGCACGGGTCGTTGCATCCGATGGTGCCGCCGGCCCGAGCAGGGCCGGTGACACCAGTCCTCCCAGGCCCTTCCTGGTCCCAGCGCCGGCCGCCGTCGGGGCCGGGACCAGGAACGGGGAGGGCCGGCCGGAATGCCCCAGTGGTCATCTCGCGTTACTACCCCCGGACGACTTTTCTGTGAGGGGGTGACCGGTGCCAACCGAGACACGAAGCCTGGAACGGGACGAGCGGGACGCCCGGCAGCTGAAGCGGCTGCTGGATGGCCCGGAGTGGCCCGCGACGGCGGGACCGGGCGGGGTGGGTGCGGTGAGCACGGGCACACCGGCCGGAAGTGAATCTGCGGGCAGGTCCGTGCGCGTATCCTCGGCGGGAAAGCATCCGACGCGAGGGGATGTGCGGTTGACCACCGAGAAGACGGACGAGCGCAGGGCCCGATTCGAGCGGGACGCGATGCCATTCGTCGATCAGCTCTACGCTGCTGGGCTGCGGATGACACGCAACCCGGCGGATGCCGAGGACCTGGTCCAGGAGACGTACCTGAAGGCGTACGCGGCCTTCCACCAGTTTGAGCAGGGCACGAACCTGAAGGCCTGGCTCTACCGGATCCTGACCAACACCTACATCAACTCCTACCGCAAGCGGCAGCGCCAGCCGATCCAGGCGCCCACCGAGGAGATCACCGACTGGCAGCTCGCCGAGGCCGAGTCGCACACCTCGAGCGGGTTGCGCTCGGCCGAGACGGAGGCACTGGACCGGCTGCCGGACAGTGACGTCAAGGAGGCCCTCCAGCAGTTGCCGGAGGAGTTCCGCCTGGCCGTCTACCTCACCGATGTCGAGGGCTTCTCCTACAAGGAGGTCGCGGACATCATGGGCACGCCGATCGGCACCGTGATGTCGCGTCTGCACCGGGGCCGTCGTAATCTGCGCAAGCTGCTCGAGCGTTACGCCGGGGAGCGGGGCTTCAGTGCGGCCCGCTCGGCGAAGGGCTCGACTGCCGCTGCCGGCCGGGAGGTGTGACGTGAGCTGTGGGGAGCCGCACGAGACGGACTGCCGCGAAGTGCTCGCGGAGGTGTATCTCTACCTGGATCTGGAGTGCGCCGACGAACGTCGCTCGCTGATCCGGCACCACCTGGACGAGTGCGGGCCCTGCCTGCGCGAGTACGGGCTGGAGCAGGAGGTGCGGGCGTTGGTGGCGCGTTGCTGTGGCAACGAGACCGCGCCGGATGAGCTGCGTGAGCGGCTGCGGGTCAAGCTCACCGAGCTGGTGGTCTTCGAGACCAGCGACTCCCGTGAGCTGGCCGACTGATCGTCTGAGCTGGCCGACCGAGCGTCGGCACGAGCTGGCAAGACCGGTGGCCCGGGTCGATGTCGACCCGGGCCACCGGTGTACCCGGCCTCGGCCGGGTCGAGCTGAGCGGCGACGGGCAACCGGCCCGTCGACCCGTTCAGGAGTTGGGACGCTTGCCGTGGTTCGCGGCGTTCTTCTTACGAGCCTTCTTCTTCCGGGACTTCTTCGCCATGCTGACCTCCTCGTGATGGGTCGGATCCGTCCTGCGCACGACCTCGGCGCGGATGCGGCCACCGGCGGTCCGGCGTCGGGTCCGACCCGCTGATGGTAGTGCGGTCGACACCCGCCGCCTTCCCCAGGGCGGGCCTGTCATCCCGGCTGTGCCGCTGCCCGCCCATCGCCGGTCGACGCATGATTGGATACATCGGCAGGCACGTCGCGAAGAGGGAGGGCCTGGACATGGCCGAGGAGATCCGCGCCGAGATGGTGGCCAACGTCTGGAAGGTCGTCGCCACTGCGGGTGACACGGTGGCCGAGGGTGACACCCTGGTGATCCTCGAGTCGATGAAGATGGAGATCCCGGTCGTCGCCGAGTCCGACGGTGTGCTCCAGAAGCTCGTCGTCAACGAGGGCGACGTCGTGCAGGACGGTGACCTGATCGCCGTGATCGCTTGACCGGGTTGCGGGTCCGTCCGGCCGAGTCGGTCGACTTCCCGGCGGTGGCCCGGCTGACCGTGGCCGCGTACGAGGCGGACGGCCAGCTCAAGGGCGAGCACGGGTACGGCGAGGTGCTGGCCGACGTGTCGACCCGAGCCGCCAGTGGCGAGGTTCTGGTCGCGGTCGACGAGGTGACCGGGGCGGTGCTCGGGTCGGTCACGTTCGTGCTGCCGGGCACCCCGTTCGCCGAGCTGGCCGGGCCGGGCGAGGCGGAGTTCCGGATGCTCGCGGTCGACCCGGGCGCTCAGGGGCGGGGTGTGGGTGCCGCACTGGTCGAGGCGTGTGTCGACCGGGCGGCCGGGCTGGGTTGCACGGCGGTGGTGATCTGCGTCCGGGCCGGGATGGCCGATCCGGCGCACCGGCTCTACTCGCGGCGCGGCTTCGTCCGTTCGCCGGAGAAGGACTGGTCACCGCTGCCGGGTGTGGACCTGCTCGGCCTTCGGCTGGAGCTTACGCGCGGCTGAGCCGGCAACCGACGAGCCCGGACCGGCACGATCACCCCGGTCAGGCGTTGGGCCGCGTGCCGATGGCGGCCAGCAGTTCGTCGGCCACCTCCAGGGCGAGCTTGCGGCGTTCGTCGTCGCTGATGTGCGGCGCGCGGACCGCGAACCAGCTGGTGTGCACCGCAAAGATTGACAGCGCGGCGCGCAGCTGGGCGGCGGGGGATTCATCGCCTCGGCAGAGCGCGTCGGCCAGCTCCAACATCCGACCGCGCATCTTCTTACCGGAGGAGAGGCTCTTGAGCGCGGTCTGGTTCTGCTCGAAGAAGCGCATCACCGACGGCTGAGTGCCGTCGAACATCGTGTCGGCGTACCGGGAGATCAGCTCGCGTCGGGTGGCCAGGGTGGCGGGCTGGGTGGCGGCCCAGGCGATCAGTGCGTCCATCCCCTCCAGCCGGTCCTCGACGAAGCTGGCGACGATGTCGTCCTTGCTCTTGAAGTGGTAATAGAGCGCGGCCTTGGTGACGTTGAGGCGCTCGGCGATTTCCCGGAGCGAGGTCTTCTCGTACCCCTGCTCGGTGAAGAGTTCGAGCGCGACGGCCTTGATCCGTTCCCGCGTTCCGCCGCCTGTGCTCTCGCTCACGCAAACCCTCCAAATGGCTTGACCGTTACTCGTACCCAACTTACCGTGCGGCTAGTAAGGTGACTAGCCGGGCGGCAAGTAAGTACGGCAATCTTCGGGGGAGCTTACCCATGACTCAGGCAACCCAGGCCGGCACGCGACCCAACAACATCCGGGTCGTGCTGTTCGGGCTGATGATCGCGATGATGCTCGCGATGCTCGACAACATGATCGTCAGCACCGCGTTACCGCGGATCGTCGGCGAGTTCGGCGGGCTCAACCACTTCACCTGGGTGGTTACCGCGTACGTCCTGGGCACCACCGTCTCCACCCCGATCTGGGGCAAGCTCGGTGACCTCTACGGCCGCAAGTCGGTCTTCCTGACCTCGGTCGTCGTCTTCCTGGTCGGCTCCGCCCTCTGTGGCATGGCCGGCTCCGGGATGCTCGGCGGCCCAGAGGACGGCATGGTCCAGCTCATCGCCTTCCGGGCCGTGCAGGGCCTCGGCGCCGGCGGCCTCATGGTCGGCGTGATGGCGATCATCGGTGACCTGGTCCCGCCCCGCGAGCGCGGGCGCTACCAGGGCATGATCGCCGGCATCATGGCCATCGCCATGGTCGCCGGCCCGCTGGCCGGCGGATTCATCACCGACCACCTCTCCTGGCGCTGGGCGTTCTACGTGAACCTGCCGCTGGGCGGAATCGCGCTGCTCGTGCTGATCACCACCATGCACCTGCCGAAGTACCGCACCGAGCACCGGATCGACTGGCTCGGCGCCGGGCTGCTCTCGGTCGGCATCACCGCGATCGTGCTCATCACCACCTGGGGCGGCAACGAGTACGACTGGACGTCGCCGCAGATCCTCGGCCTGGCCGTGCTGGCCGTCGTCGCGTTGGTGGCGTTCGGCCTGGTGGAACGCCGGGTCCAGGAGCCGATCCTGCCGCTGGCGCTCTTCGCCAACCGCAACTTCGCGCTGATCTCGGTGATCGGCTTCCTGCTCGGCTTCGCGATGTTCGGCGCGATGAACTTCCTGCCGCTCTACCAGCAGACCGTGCAGGGGGCGTCGGCCACCAACAGCGGTCTGCTGCTTCTGCCGCTGATGTTCGGCATGCTGGTCGTCTCGCTGGTCATCGGCCGGGCGATCACCCGCAACGGCAGGTACCGGGCGTACCCGATCATCGGTGGTGTGGTGATGACCGCGGGCATGGCGCTGCTGTCCATGCTCGACACCGACACCAGCAAGCTGATGTCCTCGCTCTACATGATCGTGCTCGGCGTCGGCATGGGCTTCCTCATGCAGACGTCGATGCTGATCGCGCAGAACAGCGTGGAGCAGAAGGACCTCGGCGCGGCCAGTGGCGCGGCCACCTTCTTCCGGTCGATCGGCGGTTCGTTCGGCATCTCGCTGTTCGGCGCGATCTTCGCCAACCGGCTGGCCAGCTCCGAGGGCGGTCGGGCCTTCGGTGGCGGCGAGGCCGGCACCGGGTTGGACCTGGAGAAGCTCAAGGAGCTGCCCGCCCAGGCGCGCGAGGCGGTGCTCGGTGGTCTCTCCGACGCCATCTCGCACGTCTTCCTCTGGGCGGTGCTGTTCACCATCGTGATCCCGGTGCTCGCCTGGTTCATCAAGGAGATCCCGCTGCGCACCGCGAACGAGGCGCCGCCGCAGGCCACCCCGGAGGAGGACGCCGAGGTCGCCCTCGGCGTCCTCCTCCGGGG
>NZ_QGSY01000276.1 GCF_003857035.1 Micromonospora arida | reverse complement strand
AGTGTTCGTCGGCAGCGTCAGATGTGTATAAGAAACAGCCCAACCCGCCCTATGGTGGCGGGACGGACACGCCCTACGGCCACGAGCCCCGCACGCCCTACGGCGGCTCGTACCAGCCGACCCCACCGATCCCGCCGTACGGCGGGCAGCCGTACCGGCCCGACGACCCGTACGGCGAGGATCCGGCACCGAGCCGGCGCGGTCGGGGGCCGTTGATCGCGGTACTGGCCGTCGTGTTGCTGGTGGTGGCCGTCGCCGGCACGTTCTGGTTCCGCCGTGGGCAGAGCGACCCGGCGCCAGCAGCCGCGCCGAGCAGCTCGGCGGTTGCCGGTGAGCCCAGCGCGGGCGCGGTTGAGCCCGCGCCGAGCGCGGCCGCGCCGGAGTCGTCGGCCGATCCCCGGTTCGCGAAGGTCGGCCAGTGCGTCCGCAACGACGGCACCGCCGGCGGCAAGCCGAAGCTGCTGATCAGCGGCTGCACCGCGAAGTCGTACGAGGTGCTGAGCCGGATCGACGGTCCGACCAGCGGCGAGCGGGACGCCGAGGCCAAGTGCGGCAAGGTCGAGGGCTACACCAACTGGTATTTCTTCGACAGTGAGCTGGACACTCTCGACTTCGTCCTCTGCCTCAAGCAACGCTGAGACCACCCACCCCCGGGGATGACATGACGACCTACGGACCTGCGGGTTCCGATCAGCCGGACGATCCGTACCAGCGCCCACCCAGTGGGCCTGACAGCTCACCACCGGTCGACCCGACAGTGCCCCAGCGGAGCACCCCGCCGCCTGCCGACGACCCGACCCGGCAGCAGTGGGGTCCGCCACCGACCGGCGCGGAGCCACCGACGGCACCCATGTGGGCGCCGCCGCCCACCAACCCGGAGCCGCCGACCACGCCGATGTGGGCGCCGCCGCCCACCTCGGGCCCGGGCTACCCACCGCCCGGGCCGTTCCCACCGGCCGGGCCGTACCCACCGGCGGGCCCGATGCCCGGTCAGCCGGCCGGACCGATACCGGGTCAGCCACCCGCGCCGTGGGGTCAGCAGCCCGCCGGCGGCTACGGGATGCCGCCCGTCGAGCCGGCGAAGAAGACCGGCCGCAACGTCGCTCTCATCATCACGGTGGTGGTGCTGCTCGTGCTCTGTCCGTGCCTCGGCCTGGCCGGATGGGCGGTCTGGAAGGTGGCCGACGCTGGCAGTGACGCGGCGCGTACCCCGTCGACGAGCGCCCCGGGCGTTCCACCCGCGCTGCCCAGCGACGCCCCGACGTCGGCCGCCCCGACTCCGGACGAGGAGTTCGCCAGAGGTGACTGCGTGGTGAACGACGGCAGTGAGACCGATGCGGAACTCCGCAAGGTGCCCTGCGGCCCGAACACCTATCAGGTGCTGCTGCGAATTCCGGCGACCACCGACGGCGACCGGTGCGAGACGCTCGCGCCACAGGCGACCGCGAACTACGTGCACGACAACTCGGTCGACCTCTTCGACTACGTGCTCTGTCTGAAGGAGCGCTAGCTGATCAGTGGCCCGATTGCCAAAACTAGGGCTGTCTAGCGTCCACGCTAGACAGCCCTAGTTTGTGCTCGACGGTCTCGACACGCCGGTAGCCCCATCTATCCATGTCTAGCCTCGCAGCTAGATGGCCCGATAATCTGCGATGCGTGGATCCGGTCCGCAACCCGTACGCGCCGGGCGCCGGTCAGCGTCCGCCCGAACTCGCCGGGCGGGGGCGAGAGCTGGACGTCTTCGACATCGTGCTCGAGCGCATCGCCCGGGGCCGACCCGAGCGCAGTCTGATGCTCACCGGGCTGCGTGGCGTCGGCAAGACGGTTCTGCTCAACACGCTCCGGTCGCAGGCGATCAACCGGCTCTGGGGCAGCGGCAAGATCGAGGCTCGACCGGACCAGTCGTTGCGCAGACCGGTCGCTGCCGCGCTGCACATGGCGGTCCGGGAGCTCGCCCCCCGCCACCGCGCACCGGACCGGATCGACGCGTTCCTCGGCGTCCTCAAGGCGTTCGCCCAGCGTTCCAACCCGACCGGCCGGGCCGGTGCCGCCACCAAGCTGCGCGACCGGTGGCAGCCCGGCATCGACGTGCCGGCCGCCAGCGGTCGGGCCGACTCCGGCGACATCGAGATCGACCTGGTCGAACTGTTCAGTGACGCCGCCGCCGTGGCCAGCGACGTCGGCACCGGCATCGCCATCTTCATCGACGAGATGCAGGATCTCGGCCCGGAGGACGTGTCGGCGCTCTGCGCCGCCTGCCACGAGCTGTCCCAGCTCGGCGCGCCGCTGATCGTCGTCGGCGCCGGCCTACCGCACCTGCCGGCCGTGCTCAGCGCCGCCAAGTCGTACTCCGAACGGTTGTTCCGCTATCAGCGCATCGACCGGCTCGACCGGATCGCCGCCGACCGGGCGCTCTGCGCGCCCGCCGAGCGCGAGGAGGTCGAGTACGAGCAGAAGGCACTCGACCTGCTCTACGAGAAGTCCGGCGGCTATCCCTACTTCGTCCAGGCGTACGGCAAGGCCACCTGGGACCACGCGCCACACTCGCCGATCACCGCCGCCGATGTGCGGGTCGCCGCGCCCGAGGCGGAGGCCGAGTTGGCGGTCGGGTTCTTCGGTTCCCGGTTCGAACGGGCCACTCCCGCCGAGCGCGAGTACATGCGGGCGATGGCCATGATGTCCGCGGTCGAGGGCGAGCCCGGCTCGGTGGTCCGCGACGACATGGACGCCGCGGTGCCCACCGCGGAGATCGCCCGTGCCCTCGGCCGCAAGCCGGCCAGTCTGTCCCCGGCCCGGGACGCGCTGATCAAGAAGGGGCTGATCTACTCCGGCGAGCGGGGCACTGTCGCCTTCACCGTCCCCCACTTCGGCCGGTACCTGCGGACGCAGCCGGCCTGACCTGCAACGATCACGTCGACCCGGTCAGACCTTCGACCAGGGCGCCGGAAAGAGCACCTCACCGCGAGGCGGGGGGCCCTCCTCGCTGGTGGACGGCGGCAGCACCAGCGACTGCCAGGGTTCACCGAGGCCGGCCCACGGCCCGGTCAGGCCCAGCTCACTCGCCGGGCCGAACCCGAACCGGCGGTAGAAGACCGGGGCACCGAGGACGACCACGAGCCGCTCGCCCAACTCGGTGGAGGCGTCCAGGGCGGCCTGCACGACCGCCGTGCCGTGCCCGACACGCTGTCGGTGCGGGGCGACCGCCACCGGGCCGAGGGCCAGAACGGGCACGTCCGAGCCCCGCTCCGGCCGCAGCCGCACCCTGGTGAGCAGCGCGTAGCCGACCACCTCACCGCCGTACTCGGCGACCATGGCCAACTCCGGCAACCAGGCGGTGGTGTCGCGTAGCTCGTCGACCAGGCTGACCTCCGGCGGCGTCGCCACGTCCGGGCGGGCGAAGGCGGCGGCCAGTACGCGGCGGACCGGGCCGGCGTCGGCCGGGTCCTCGGGGCGTAGCCGCAGCGTGGTCACCCGCGCGACGTTACCCGCCAGCGCCCGTCCATCCGTGACGGTCGCTCGATTCGGCGTGGCGTACGTGTACGAACACCAATCCGATCCTGCGGTTGACGGGGTAGCAAACGTCGCGACGGGGTATGACTGATCCATGACGCCCGTACGCTCCCTCGCCCGCGCCATGCTGAGCGGCATCTTCGTGGTCAGCGGGTATCGCAACTTGCGCGACCCCGGCCGGCTCGCGGTGGCCGCCAAACCAGTGACCGACAAGGTCGCGCCAGTGCTCAAGAAGGCACACCCGAGCTTCCCCACCGAGACCGAGACGTTGATCCGGCTCAACGCGGCCGTGCAGGTCAGCGCCGGTCTGATGCTGGCCACCGGCCGGTTCAGCCGACCGGCGGCGCTGGTTCTGGCCGGCACGCTGGTCCCGGTGACCATCGCCGGACATCCCTTCTGGAACAACGACGACCCGATCGCCAAGAACAACAACCAGATTCATGTCCTGAAGAACCTCGGGCTCCTCGGCGGTCTGCTGCTCGCCGCTGCGGACACCGGCGGCAAGCCGGGCCTGCGGTGGCGGACGGGCCATCGCATCGGCCACTCTCGACGTTCCATGCAACGCGCGGTCCGGACCGCCCGCCGCGAGGCCCGAATCGCCGTCCGCTCCGCGTCCACCGCACGTCGACTCCCCGGCTGACCTGCGTCGATCCGTCTCCGTCTCACCCCCACCCTTCGCTAAGGCCACGAATTACCTGAACCACCCGGTAGGCGTTAACGCGGTGGAAATGTCAAAAACATGTGTGGGATCGGACACGGTCGCATAACGCGGGAGGCACTGACGTGAGGCGCCGTTCTAGGCTCCGTGCAGGACCTGGACGGGTAGGACGACCTTGGTACGGGGGTGGCCACGCCATGCCGACGGATGTCGGTAGACGGGCGGACCGCCTCGCCCCAATCCAACGTGTGACACGCGGGATCGACCGCGTGACGCGCGGGATCGATCGCAGGAACGTCGTACGGGGCGCCATCGTGGCCGCCGTCGCCTATGCCGCATGGCTTGCCATCGGCACCTTCGGGCGGCCGTACAACTTCTTCGACATGAAGATCTACCACGGTGCCGTGGTGTGGTGGGCGAGCGGTCACGAGCTCTACGAGTTCATCGCGCCCGAAACCACACTCGGGTTCACCTATCCGCCCTTCGCCGGGCTGGTCATGCTGCCGATGGCGCAGCTGCCGATCGGTGCGGCCGGCCTGGTCAACGCCGCCGCCAGCATCGCCGCCCTGGCGCTGGTGCTGGCCGGGCTGCTCCGACCCATCGTGGACCGACTGGGGTGGCCACTGTGGTTCACGGTGGCCCTCGCGGTGCCGCTCGCGGTCGCCATCGAGCCCGGTCGGGAGACGCTCGGCTACGGCCAGGTCAACATCCTGCTGTTCGCCCTGATCATGGCTGACCTGATCGGTCTTCGCTGGCGGTCCCGCCGGGGCACCCACTACGCCGCCACCGACGGCCCGCTGCTGCGCTTCATCTACGGCGGAGCCTGGGCGGGGGCCGGTATCGGCCTCGCCACCGCGGTCAAGCTCACCCCGGCGTTGTTCATCGCCTACCTGCTGATCACCCGTCAGTGGCGGGTGGCGGCCACCGCCATCGGCACCACGATCGGCGTGACGTTGGGGACCTTCGCGATCGTCGGTGACGAGTCGCGGACCTACTTCGGCAGCGTGCTGTGGCAGACCGAACGGGTCGGCGCGGCGGACATGACGCCCAACCAGTCCCTCGCCGGCCTGCTCGCCCGGCTGTACGACTCGATCGAGACTCCGGGGCTGCTCTGGCTCGCCTTCTCGGTGCTGGTCCTGGCGCTGGGCCTGTCCCGGGCGGCCAGTTCCCGCGCCGACGGTGACGAGCTGACCGCCTTCACGTTGGTCGGTCTCACCGCGAACGTGATCAGCCCGATCTCCTGGACGCACCACCTGGTCTGGGTGATCCCGGCGATCATCGTGCTGGCCGACGCCGCCGTGCGTCGCCGCGAGGCGAGCCGGGGGATGCCGCAGCGCTCCGGCCAGGGGCCGGTCTTCGGCGGTCTGCCCGGGGTCAACGGGCTCCGCCCGCCGATCTGGTACCCGACGCTGACCGGGCTCCGCCACGGCTTCGCCGCGATCGGGCTCTACCTGCTCTTCCTGATCTCGCCGATCTGGCCGTACGAACACCAACTGCCGGAGATGTCGCACTACCAGGACGGCCTGTTCGGGGCACTGATGGAGAACTCGCTCGCGCTCGCGCTGATCGTCCTGGTCGCCGCGCTGCCCTGGCGGCCAGGCGCGGAGCCGGCGTTCTACGGCGACCGGCTCGCCCGGGCCGTGGTGGTCAACGGCCGCCGCTGAGTGGTCAGGGGCAGTTGACCCATTCCTCGGTGCCGTCGGTGAAGACCTGCCGCTTCCAGATCGGCAGTCGCGCCTTGACCTCGTCGACCAGTCGGGCGCAGGCCGCGAAGGCCGCCGCCCGGTGCGCGGTGCTCACCGCCGCGACCAGCGCCACGTCACCGATCACCAGGGGGCCGACCCGGTGCGAGACCGCCACCGCGTAGACGTCGGGCTCCGCGGCGATCTCGGCGGCCACCTCGCGCAGCACCTGTGCGGCGCTCGGGTGCCCCTCGTACTCCAGGCTGGTGACCTGGCGGCCGTGGTCGTGGTCGCGGACCACGCCCTGGAACGACACCACGGCGCCGGCCCGGCGGTCGGCGACCGCCGCCTCGTGCGTGGCGAGATCAAGCGGCTGGTCGGTGACCTCGCCGAAGGTGATCGCTGGTGCGGTCACGATGCACGCTCCCCGGGAAACAACGGCAGTGGCACGATCGGCACCCGGTCGCCCGGCTCACCGCTGGTGCCTGGTCGGATGACAGCGAACCCGTCCGCGCCGGCCAGACCCCGCAGCATCGCCGAACCGACGTGACGGACCGGGAACGCGACGCCGGCGGACCGGTCCAGTCGGACCAAGGCCAGGTGGGTGTGGTCGCCGCGACCGGGCACCGCCTCGGCCAACGTGACCTGCGGCAGCACCGGCATCGACCGGCCCTGGAGGCCGGCGAGCAGCGGGGCGACGAGCGACACCAGCGCCACGATGGCCGACTGCGGGTTGCCCGGCAGCCCGGCCACGAACCGGGCTCGCCCGTCGGGGCCGGTCAGCCGGGCCAGCAGCATCGGGAAGCCCGGGCGGACCGCCACCGTGTTGACCACGTAGTCGGCGCCGAGCGCCTCCAGGGTCGGGTGCAGGTGGTCGACCGGGCCGTTCATCGTGCCGCCGGTGGTGCAGACCAGATCTGCGTGGCCGAGCGCCGAACGTAGGGCCGCCACGTGCGCGGGCAGCGTGTCGGCCACCGGGCCGACCACGTCGGATGGGCGGACCTGGCAGCCGTACCGCCGCAGCCAGGACGGCACCGCGGGGCCCAGCGCGTCGCGGATGCGACCGGCCGCGGGCGGGCCCACCGTCAGCAGTTCGTCGCCGAAGACCAGCAGCGCGGCGCGCGGCGCCCGCCGGACCCGCAGCGTGTCGTGCCCGCAGGCGGCGGCCAGACCGATCACCGCCGGGTCGACCGGCGTGCCGGCCGGCAGCAACTCCTCATCGGCGTACGCCTCCTCGCCGGGGTTGCGCCACTCGGGCGTCTCCCGGGGAGTGCCGCTGATCAGGCCGGTGGTGGATGCGGCTGACTCCTCGACGCGGAGCACGGCGGTGGCGCCCTCGGGCACCATCGCGCCGGTCGCGATCTCGACTGTGGTGTCGTCCTCGGTGAGCGGCGTGGGGGTGCTGCCGGCCAGGACCCGGCCGACGACGCGCCACGGCCCACTGCCGCGCACCGCCCAGCCATCCACGCTGGAGGTCGGGAACGCCGGCAGGTCGGTGCGGGTGGTCAACGGCTCGGCCAGGGTCGACCCGTCGGTGTCGACAAGTGGTCGGGCGGCGGCGGGCAGCGCGGCGGCCAGACCGACCGCATAGACCCGCGAACGGGCTTCTTCCCACCCGGCTGGCGGTGGTGCGGTGACCCGATCCGCGGTGGGTGCGGTTTCCGTGCTCACCGACCGAGCCTATCGGCACGGACCGACAGCCGTCGGGGCCTGGCGCGCGCCGGTCACCGGTCGCCACCACGAAGCGGTCAGTGGCAGCCGTGGCGAAGCGGTCAGTGGTCCCCGCCGCGGAGCTGGTCGACGGTGTGGCCGAGGATCGGCCCGAGAACGGCCAGGCCATCGCGGGCACCGCCGGTCGAGCCGGGCAGGTTGACCACCAGCATGCGACCGGCGACCCCGGCCAGGCCCCGGGACAGCACCGACGTCGGCACGCCGTCACGACTGTGCGCACGGATCGCCTCGGCGATGCCGGGGATCTCGTAATCCAGCAGGCCCCGGGTCACATCCGGGGTCCGATCCGTCGGGGTCACCCCGGTGCCACCGCTGGTCAGCACCACCTCGACACCGTCGGCGTGGGCGGCCCGCAGAGCGTCGCCGACCGGCTCACCGTCGGGCACCACCACCGGGTCGTCGACCTGACAGCCCAGCTCACGTAGGCCGGCGACGAGCAGCGGCCCGCTGGTGTCCGCGTAGACACCGGCCGCGGCCCGATTGGAAGCGACGATCACCCGGGCCCGGATCACGGCCGGTCCTCCGGCCGAACCCACTCGCCGGTCTTGCCGCCCTCCTTGCGCAGCACCCGGATCGCCTCCACCGAGGCCGCCGGGTCGACCGCCTTGACCATGTCGACCAGGGCGAGACCGGCGACAGCAACAGCCGTCAGTGCCTCCATCTCCACGCCCGTCCGGTCCGCCGTGCGGGCAGTGGCCGTGATCTCCACGGTGTCGGCGGTCAGCCGCAGGTCGACGGTGACACCGTGCAGGGCGATCGGGTGGCAGAGCGGGATCAGATCAGGAGTGCGCTTTGCCCCCATGATCCCGGCGAGCCGCCCGACGGCCAACGCGTCACCCTTGGGCAGCCCGTCGCGGTGCAACAGGTCGATGACCTCGGGCGTGGTCCGCAAACGGCCGGCCGCGACGGCCAACCGACCCGTCACCGCCTTGGCGGAGACATCGACCATGCGGGCCGCGCCGGCGCGATCGACGTGGCTGAGCTGCGCGGGTTCGGTCACGGTCGTGAGCCTATCGGTGCGGTACGACGGCGGTCGGAAGGAGCGACGCCACGCTGACGACGCGCCGGGTGCTGACGGCGCAACGGCCCCGACGCCGCTCCTCCCTCACCAACCCGCCGCCGAGGTCGCTGGGGGGACCCGGCAGCGGGCGCGTGTCGACGACCCGGTTCTGCCCAGAGGCAGAACCTCCCCCGTTCGCCGATACGGCGGTAAAGCTACCGGGACTGTCGATAAGAAATCGATAAGCGCCGTTCAGACTGGTCAGCGCTTTGCGACCACTGTCGCGCCAGTCAACTCGGCGAGGCGACGTTCGGCCTCGAAGCGCTCCGGCACACCCATCCGTCGGAAGATCGCCAACGCCCGCTCCCAGTGCCGTCTGGCCTCGGCCGGATCGGCGCGGGCGAAGCACTCGGCCAGGCCGGCCAGGGCACGCCCCTGCTCGTACGGGTGCGAGATCCGAGTGGCCAGCCGCAGGGCGGCCTGGTGCATCTCGACGGCCTCGCCGCCTCGCCCCTGCGCCAGCAGGGTGCGGCCGAGTTCGTTCAGCGCGGCAGCCTCGACGTGTCGTTCTCCCGAGGTGATCGACAACGCTCGGGCCGCCTCGTGTTGCTGCTGGGCCTCGACCAGACGGCCGAGACCGCGATAGGCGATACCGAGGTCGTTGCGCACCTCAGCCTCGGCGTACCGGTGGCCGGTGCGATCGCGCAGGGCCAAGGAGGCCATGAGGATCCGGATTGCCTGTGGCAGCTCACCCATCCGGACGCGCACTCCCCCGATGTGGCTCAGCGCGTTGAGCAGGTGAAAGTCCTCGGAGTTCGTGCGGGCCCAGGCGAGGTGCAGGCGGTGCAGGCGCAGCGCCTCCTCGTAGCGTCCGAGCATCATCAGTGCCATGCCAAGGTTCGGTAGGACCATCGGCGCCCTGCCGGCGCCGTACCCCTTGTAGTCGCGCAGGCACTCGAAACCGACGGTCACCGATTCGGTCAGGTTGCCACCCCACCAGTAGACGGCCGCGAGATTCGCGCGGTACCGAGCTGTGCTCACCACGTCCCCCGACTCCCTGGAGAGGGCGACCGCGCGGGTCAGGTAGTCGAGCGATTGCCGGATGTCACCGGTCCGCACGTAGCCGGAGGCGAGATAGTTGTTCATCAACGCCATCGCATAGATGTCCCCGGTCGCCTCTGCGGCGGTCAGCGCGTGACGGTGGGTCACCAGGATGTCCTCGAAGTACCCACGGATGTAGCAGAACCGCCAGATTGCACGGGCCAGCCGCCAGGAGTACTCGTAGAAGCCCGAGTCGACCGCGGACAACACCATCGTCACCAGGTCGGTCCGCTCGGCCTCCAACCAGTCGGCGGTGGGCTCACCGATGCCCTTTACCAATTCGGGTCGTCCGTAGGGACGGTGCGGGACGCGGAACTTCATCACGCCGGGCTCCAGCGTCTCGGCGGCCGTCAGCGCCGCATCCAGAGTGAAGTCCAACAGTTGGGCCAGCCCGAGCCTTCGGTCACTCGCGGAGTCGGTACGGGTGCACAGCTCCACGGAGTACTGGCGCATGAGGTCGTGTAATCGGTATCGCGTCGAGTCCAGGTCCTCCACCAGGTTGCTGTCGACGAGGTCGTCGAGCGCCTCGTGCGCTTCCGCGATGGTCAGTCCGGTCAGTGCGGCGACCGCCGCCGTGCTGAAGCGGTTACCGGGATACAGGCCAAGGAAGCGAAAGACACGCTTGGTCGAGTCCGGGAGCGGTTCGTAGGAGGCGGCAAAGGCGCCGGTGACGGTGCTCGCCTCCTGCGCCAGGTGGTGCAGCACCAGGGGGTCGCCAGCCATCTGTTCGGCCATTTCGGCCAACCGCCAACCGCGACGATGGGCGAGTCTCGCGCCGGCCAGCCGAATCGCCAGGGGGAGGTGCCCACACAACCGGACCACGTCGGCGGCGGCCGCCGGCTCGGCCTCGACCCTGTCATGTCCGACGCTCAGTCCGAGGAGATCCACACTTTCCTGAGGGCTCAGGACCGGCAACGTCTGCGACGGCCCCACATCCGGATGGGACAGGCGCCGGCGCGAGGTCACCAGCGCGACGGCGGTCGGCTCGGTCGGCAGCAGGGGCATTATCTGGTCGCTGTTCGCGGCGTTGTCGAGAACTATCACCGACCTCCGGTGAGCGAGTTCCTGTCGCCACAACTCCACTCTGGCGTTCAGGTCGACAGGCACCTCGTTGGCGGGGATCCCAAGTTGTCTCAACAGAGTGACCAGGGCGGCCGCCGGTTCCACCGGCTTCTTCTCGCCATGCCCGCACAGATCGATGAAGAGCGCGGCGTCCGGGTACCGGGCGGACAACCGGCGGGCGAGGTGCACGGCGAGGGTGGTCTTGCCGCTACCCGCCATGCCATCGATGATGTGCACGGCTGGCACCCGCTCCTCGACCCGGCAGGTCTCCGCGAGTAGCCCCGACACCACGTCCTCCCGACCGACGAAGTCGGTGACCGCCCGGGGGAGGTGATCCACCGGCCTGGGCCCAGGTGGTTTCGCGGGGGCCACCACGGCTGCGGGGGCGGGCACGTTCGAGGCGGTGGGCGCACTCAGGCCAGCTGGACGAGCTGCCGTGCTGGTTCTCGAGAGCGACGCAGCCACCGTGAGGATCGTGCGGTGGAGAGCCTGAAGCTCGGCACCCGGGGTGATGCCAAGCTCCTCCGCCAACCTGGCGCGGACCTCACCGTACGTGGCGACGGCGCCGGCGTGGTCGCCACGTTCGTACAGCGCCCGGATGAGAAGCACGCACGCGGGCTCCCGGAGTGGGTACCGCACGATGATGTCCCGCAGCAGCGGGATCGCCAGATCGTCCCGGCCCGATCTCAGCTGTACGTCAGCGAGGAGTTCCACGGCCAGCAGCCGCTCCTCCTCGGCGGCCGCGCTGCGTGCGCTGAGCACCGGTCCGAGCGGGATGCCGGCGAGCATCGACCCATGCCATCGCCCGACGGCGCGTCCCAGCAGTTCCAGGGCGTGATACAGGCGGCCGTTCATCAGCGCTTCCCGTCCGGCGACGCGTTCCATCTCGAAGCGAAACACGTCGACGGCTTCCGGCTCCACTGTGAGCCGGTAGCCGCTCTGCTGCCTGACGATGACACCCCGACCAGACTCGAAAGTCTCGAAGGTTCGGCGCAGATTGGCGGCGTAGGTCCGTACGTTCGCCACCGCGGAACGTGGCGGGCCGTCTGGCCACAGCTCGTCGACCAGGTCGTCCAGGGTCACCAGTTGCCCGGGTTGGACCGCGAGCATCGCGAAGACAGCTTGCTGTTTGGGCGTACCCAGGTACAGCTTGTCAGCGAGCAGTCGTACTGAGAGGCCGCCCAGAAGTTGAATCTCCACCCGTCCCCCTGCTCCAGCGGGGTATTCAGCCGATCACGCAACGAAGCTTACGGGCACCGGTTGGAACGCCCGACGCCAATCAAGCCGTCGATGCGAGCGCTCCACGGCCATCCACTGTGACGGGGTCGCCGAGTGCAATGCGAACATTGCAAGAACCATCCGTTCCCTTAGCGTTCTCGACCCTTGCCGCGTCACGGAAAGAAGGAACGAAAGCCGCAACTGCTGGATTCCGCACCGGCCCGTACCCTGGGGCAGTGCCACCGTCACCCGCGTTCACCTGTCAACGCTTGCGCCCACGACGAGTGGAACTCCTGGCTGAAGCTGGCGAGCGGTTGGCCGAATCGGCGGATGAGTTGCGGCACCCGAACACCCACACTGAGGGCGCGGTCTAATCGGTCGACACGGCTCACGACATTCCGCAACGGACCGGATGCAACAGGCGAGCATCCCAGCGCTCTCCGCACCGGAACGCAAACAGAATGTCACTTATACGCACAGGATTAACTAATGTTGAGGATAACGACATTTATCATCCCTAACTAGGGCCAACCCCATTTAAGCTCCATTCGTAGAGAGTCGGCTCCAACGGAGTCCGACAAACGTACGAAGGAGAGGGTGGGTGAAATGCGCGGAAACGAGTGGGGCTGACATCGGTGCAGGACTTCTGCATCGCTCGGCGATATGGTTGCGGCACGACAGGCGAGGTAATCCAGGAGTTGCGTGGCCTCTTCACAACGACGCGATGACGGGACCGATCGACGGCTACGGCTGATCGTCGGTCTCCTCGTCGTTGCTGCCACGCTCGTTGCGCTCGCCTCCTTGAGACTGACCTTCCCTGCGACCGAGGCTCCGACACCCGACGGAGCAACCTTGGTCACGCTGACCGCCATGATCGCCTTGGGTGCGTTCGTCAAGACGCGCGTACGTGTCCGGTCCACGGTGCACCTGATCAGTTGGAGCGAGGCGGCGATCGTCATCGCGGCTGCCATTGCCCCCGTTCCATGGGTGGTGCTCTGCACCTGCATCGGGATCACCATCGCCTCGGCCCGGCTACCACCGATCAAGCTGGCCTTCGGCGTCGGCAAGAACATCCTCGTCGCGGCCGGGGCAGGCATTGCCTTCGCACTGCTCGGCTGGACCTGGCCCGCCATGCAGGCCCCGCAGCTGGTGGGGATCCTGTCGGTCGCGTACCTCCTCGCCGCCTTCCTCGACGAGGTCCTGGCGATCCCCGTGATCGCGCTCGCCTCCGGCACCAAGATTTCGACTCAGTTCCGCAGCAACCTCGATCTTCGCCTGGCCGGCTACGCGGTCCGGTTCGTGGTGGCGGCCCTGACCCTGCTCACCCTCCAGATGGACCCACGGCTCCTGCTCGCCGTCCCACCCCTGGTCCTGAGCCTGCACCTGGCCTACTCCGCGCGCATCCGAGGCCGCACCGAGCAGCAGGCGTGGCAGCGGCTCGCCCGCACCACCGACGCGCTCAACGTGGTCGACCTGGACAACGTCCTCACCACCGCCGTCACCCAGGCCGCCGAGTTGTTCTCCGCCGACGAGGTCGAGATCGAGCTGCGCGACGGCGGCCGCACCGTACGCGGCGGCACCGGCGGCATCACCTTCGACGGCTCGACCGGCACGTCCACCGACGTGGACGGCACTATCGTCCCCGCACCGCTGGAAGGCCACGACCGGACGGTCGACGTCGGCATGCTTCGGCTGCGCTTCCGCGGCCCGGTGCAGCTCTCCGAGCGGGAGCAGTACACCCTGCGCACCTTCGCCTCCGCGCTCTGCACGGCCGTCCGCAACGCCCAGGCGTACGCCGAGCTGGCCCGGGTCGCCGACGAGCACGCGTACGCGGCCTCGCACGACGCGCTGACCGGCCTGGCCAACCGCCGGCACCTCCTCGACGAGGGCACCGAACAGTTGAGCACCCGCCACGCCGACGGGGTGACCGCGCTGGTGCTGATCGACCTCAACCATTTCAAGGAGGTCAACGACACGCTCGGGCATGCTGCCGGCGATCAGGTGCTGGTGCAGGTGGCCGACCGGTTGCGGGGTGCGGCCCAGCCGAGCGACCTGGTGGCCCGCCTCGGCGGCGACGAGTTCGCCGTACTCATGCGCGGTCTGCCGGCCCCGGCGGTCGCCGCGCACCGGGCCGAGACTCTGCTCGCCGCCCTGCACGAGCCGTTCGATCTGGACGGCATGCGAATCAGCGTCGAAGCCAGCGGCGGGATCTCCGGCGCACCGTCCAACGGCGGCATGGCCGAGTTGCTGCGCCGCGCCGACGTCGCCATGTACCAGGCGAAGCGGGCCGGACAGCGGATCTCCACGTACGCCCCGACCCGCGACACCGCCGACCTCGGTCGCCTCACCCTCGGCGGTGACCTACCGCGCGCGGTCGCCGACCACGAGTTCGTCGTCAACTTCCAACCGATCGTCGACCTGGGCACCGGTGAGGTGACCAGCGCTGAGGCGCTGGCCCGCTGGCACCACCCCACCCACGGCCTGATCGACCCGCTGCGGTTCCTGGAGGCGGTGGAACGGTCCGGGCTGCTACCGGCCTTCGCCGAAGCGATCCTCGACCAGGCGCTGATCGCGGCGGTGAGTTGGCGCGACGCCGGCTTCGACGTACCGGTCGCGGTCAACGTGTCCCCGCGCAGCCTGCTCGACGCGCGGTTCCCGGGCTCGGTGCTGGCCCGCCTCCGCGCCCACGACCTACCACCGGACCGGCTGGTCCTGGAGCTGACCGAGACGCTGACCCTCAGCCAACTCGACGTGGTCGACCGGGTGCTCAGCCGACTACGCGACGAGGGAGTCCGGTTGGCGTTGGACGACTTCGGCACCGGCTACTCCTCCCTCTCACTGCTTTCCCGAATCCCGGTTCACGAGCTGAAGATCGACCGGAGCTTCGTGACGACGATGGAGAGCTCGGCGGAGGCCGCCGCCGTCATCCGCTCCACCCTCGACCTGGGTCGCAGCCTCGACCTGGACGTGGTGGCCGAGGGGGTGGAGAGCGAGCCGCAGCGGCGGGCCCTCTGGGAGTTGGGCTGCGTCGCCGGCCAGGGGCATCTGTTCGCCCGGCCGATGCCGTCCGGCACCCTCCTCGCGGCGATGCAGCGCGGCTCGGGCGGCCGACCGGGCACCCTCGCCGCGCCGCTGCACGACACCGGGGCGGTGATCCGGTTGAGCCAGAACCGCCGCCAGGCCGGCCGCTCCAAGCCCGACCGCCTGCCACACCTGCCCGCCTGAGCAGGCCTCGCCCCGCTGCGCGGGCAGCCCGGTCTGCCAGACTGTCGCGCGTGATCGTCGACGACCCGACCGCCCACCGCAGTCGCTGGCACTGGCGCACGCTCGACAACGCCGCCGGCGGACTCGCCCTCGACCTGGGCCTCTACGCCGTGTCGGCCGCCTTCGCCGCGATCACCGCGGTCACGTCCACACTGCTGCCGCACCGCGCCTGGGGCGCGGTCGCCGCCGTCGGCTACCTGCTCGCGACGCTGACGGTGATCGCCCAACTTCTGCTGCGTCGACGCTCTCCAACCTCCCGGCTGACCGGTCTGCCAGCCCGCTGGGCGGTCACCGGTCTCGCCTGGGCCACCACCACACTGCTGCCCCTGGCCTGGCAGAGCATCGACCGGGCCGGTGGGCGCACCGACCGGGCCCAGGAGGAGGTACTGGTCGTGGAGCAGGCCGGCAGCCGCCTCCTGGAACACGGCACGCCATACCTCGGACCCGACGCCATCGCCGCCCTGCCACCGGGCGAGCAACTGATGGGCTACACCCCGTACCAGCCCGGCATGGCGATGTTCGGCCTGCCCAGAGCACTGCTCGACACCTGGTGGACCGACTCCCGGGTCTGGTTCGCGGTGGGCACCGCGCTGGCGCTCGCCCTGGCCGTGGCCGCCCTGCGCAGAACACCAGCCACCACGGGCGAGGCCACCACCGGCCAGGCCACCACCGCCGCGACCCACCGGCGGGACGCCGCCCTGCTGCGCGGCGTGCAGGCCGCCACCGTACTGCCGATCTGCGCCCTCACCCTCGCCACCGGCGGCGACGACCTACCCGTACTCGCGCTCTGCCTGCTGGCCGTCGCGTTCGCCGCCGCCGAGCGACCCGGCCGGGCCGGCCTCGCGGTCGGGCTCGCCGGCGCGCTGAAGCTGTTCGCCTGGCCGGTGGCCCTGGTCCTGATCGTCTGGGGCCTGACCCGACGCGCCGGCACCCGAGTCGCCGTCGGCGCCATCGGACTGCCCATCGCCGCGCTACTGCCGGCGCTGCTGGTGGACCGCGACGCCCTCACCGAGAACGTGCTGCGCTTTCCCCTCGGCCACGGGCTGGTCACCAGCCCCGCACAGTCCCCGTTCCCCGGCTACCTGATCGCCACCGCGCTACCCGCCGGCCGGCTGATCGCCGCCGGGCTGCTGGTCGCCGCCGGAGTGGCCATCGCCGTCCGGCTCGCCCGCCGCCCGCCCCGCACTGCCGTCGCCACCGCGCTCATCTGCGGGTACGGGCTGCTCGCCGCCATCGCCCTGATGCCCTCGACCCGCTTCGGCTACCTGCTGTACCCGCTGGCCCTGCTGACCTGGGCTCCCGCCCTGCACCGCCCGGGCGAGACACCGACCGCCGCGGTTGCCGATGAGGGGTCCGGTCGGACCACTTCGGGGTAACTTCCGCGCGAAACGGCGCGTCAGGGCGTAAACCTGAAGGCATGACCACGTACCGCGACCGGGCCGACGCCGGCCGGGTGCTCTCCGAACGGCTCATCGCACTCATCGGCGAACCGGACGTCGTCGTCCTGGGCCTCGTCCGTGGCGGCGTGCCGGTCGCCCGGGTCGTCGCCGAACGCCTCGGCGCACCACTGGACGTGCTGGTCGTCCGCAAGCTCGGCATGCCGTGGGCCCGGGAGGTCGCCTTCGGCGCACTCGGGCCGGGCGGTGTCCAGGTGCTCAACGACGCGGTGGCCAGCCGACTCAGCAGCGACGACATCGCCGAGGTCCGCCATCGGGAGCAGGCCGAACTGGAGCGCCGGGAACGGCTCTACCGGGGCGACCGCCCACAGCTGGACCTCACCGGGCGGACGGCCGTGATCGTCGACGATGGCCTCGCCACCGGTGCAACCGCCCGCGTCGCCGTCGAGGTCGTCCGCCAGCTCGGGGCACACCGCGTCGTGGTCGCGGTCCCGGTCGGTGCGCAGGAGGCGTACGAGCTGCTCGCCGCCGAGGCCGACCAGGTCATCTGCGCGCAACGCCCGGCGGACTTCGGCGCGGTCAGCGTCTACTACGACGATTTCCACGAGGTGTCCGACGAAGAAGTCACCGAGGCGCTCACAGCAACTGCATAGGTCCACCAGGTACCGTCGGGCGATGAGTAGCCTCACCTGTCCCAAGTGTCACGGAGAAATGCGCCAGTACGAGCGCAGCGGCGTCGTCATCGACCAGTGCGGGGAGTGCCGAGGCATCTTCCTGGACCGCGGCGAGCTGGAGAAGCTGTTCGAGGCGGAGGCCAACTGGAGCCGCCAACAGACCGGCGGCGCGCCCGGGCAGCCCGCGCAGCAGCCGGTCTGTTGGCGGCTCCAGTTGGCCTCCGCCTCGAACAGCTTCTCC
>NZ_QGSY01000085.1 GCF_003857035.1 Micromonospora arida | reverse complement strand
CAGTAAGTGCAAGATCGCGCGCCCCACCCCCGCAGCGCGCGATCTTGCACTTACTGTCCCGGCGAATCGCCCAAACCCGCTCATCCTGGCGACACAAACTGCAAGATCGCGCGGGGTAAGAGGCGAGGGGCGAGGACGGGTTAGGCGAAGAGGGCGGAGACGGATTCTCCGTTGTGGATTCGGCGCGTCGCCTCGGCCAGGGCGGGGGCCACCGACAGGACCTGCAACTTGGGGACCCGCTTGGCGGCGGGGATCGGCACCGTGTTGGTGCAGACGATCTCCAGGACGCCGTCCTGGTCGCTGAGCCGCTGCAACGCGTCGCCGGAGAAGAGGCCGTGCGTGCAGGCGAGCCGGATCGACCGGACATTCAGGCCGCGCAGATGCTCCATCAGCTCGACCACCGTGCTGCCCTTGGCGATCTCGTCGTCCAGCACGATGACATCCCGGTCGGCCACGTCGCCGATCACCGCGCTGATCTTGACCAGGTCGTCGCTGAACCGCTGCTTCGCCCCGGCCGCGACCGGCGTGCCGAGCAGCCGGGCGAAGGCCGCGGCCTCCTTGGCGTTGCCCAGGTCGGGCGAGACCACCACTGTGTTGCTGAGGTCGTAGCGCCGGAAGTGGGTGGCCAGCTCCCGCAGCGCGTGCAGGTGATCCACCGGGACGCTGAAGAAGCCGTGCACCTGCGGCGAGTGCAGGGTCATCGCGAGCACCCGGTCCGCCCCGGCCGAGGTGAGCAGGTCAGCGACGAGCCGCGCGCCGATCGAGATCCGTGGCGCGTCCTTCTTGTCCGACCGGGCGTACGCGTAGTGCGGCAGCACCACGGTGATCCGACCGGCGGAGGCACCCCGGGCAGCGTCGATCATCAGCAGCAGCTCGACCAGGTGCTCCTGCACCGGCGGCACCAACGGCTGGATCAGGAAGACGTCCCGCTCCCGGCAGTTGGCCTGCAACTGGACTTCCAGACAGTCGTTCGCGAACCGGGAGACCCGCACCGGGTGCAGCGGCACCCCCAGGTGGGCGCAGATCTCGGCAGCCAGGTCGGGATGGGCGGTTCCACTGAAAACTGCGATGTCGCGCACGTTCGCACATCGTAGGGGACGCCGACTGCCGCCGACGGCGGCGGGCCGGAACCCGCCGTGACGCCTGTCGCGCCGCGCCGCCGTCCGGGTACGGTGCTGCGGTGACCCCCCAGTACGTCGCCGCCATCGACCAGGGCACCACCTCCTCGCGGTGCATCGTCTTCGACCGGGCCGGGGACATCGTCGCCGTGGCCCAGCGCGAGCACCGGCAGATCTTCCCCCGACCGGGGTGGGTGGAGCACGACGCCGAGGAGATCTGGGACAACGTCGAGCAGGTGGTCGCCGAGGCGCTGCGGGCCGCCGGCACCGACGCGTCCGGGCTGGCCGCCGTCGGCATCACCAACCAGCGGGAGACCACAGTCGTCTGGGACCGGGCCACCGGCCGCCCGGTGGCCAACGCCATCGTCTGGCAG
This sequence comes from Micromonospora arida, assembly GCF_003857035.1. Classification (GTDB taxonomy): domain Bacteria; phylum Actinomycetota; class Actinomycetes; order Mycobacteriales; family Micromonosporaceae; genus Micromonospora; species Micromonospora arida. The sequence goes on along the minus strand of NZ_QGSY01000085.1, from coordinate 16,144 downwards.
GACACCCGCACCGGGCCGCTGCTGCGCGAGCTCGCCTCGGCGTACGGCGAGGAGCGGTTCCGGGCCCGCACGGGCCTGCCGCTGGCCACCTACTTCGCCGGGCCGAAGCTGCGCTGGCTGCTCGACGAGGTCGACGGCCTGCGCGAGCGCGCCGAGCGCGGCGAGGTGCTCTTCGGCACCATGGACAGCTGGCTGATCTGGAAGCTGACCGGCGAGCACGTCACCGACGTGACCAACGCCAGCCGGACCATGCTGATGGACCTCACGACCCTGGACTGGGCCCCGGAGCTGCTGGACGCGATGGGTGTTCCGGCGGCGATGCTGCCGGAGATCCGTTGCTCCGCCGAGGTGTACGGCACGGCCGGCGGGGTGCTCGCCGGGGTGCCGGTGGCGAGTGCGCTCGGCGACCAGCAGGCCGCCCTGTTCGGGCAGACCTGCTTCCAGCCGGGTGAGGCGAAGTGCACCTACGGCACCGGCAGTTTCCTGCTGCTCAACACCGGCGCCAGCCCGGTCCCGTCGACGCACGGCCTGCTCACCACGGTCGCCTACCGGATCAAGGACCAACCACCGGCGTACGCCCTCGAAGGCGCCATCGCGGTCACCGGCTCGCTGGTGCAGTGGCTGCGGGACAACCTCGGGCTGATCTCCACGGCCGCCGAGGTGGAGGAGTTGGCCCGCACCGTGGACGACAACGGCGGCTGCTACGTGGTGCCGGCTTTCTCGGGGCTGTTCGCCCCGCACTGGCGCAGCGACGCCCGCGGGGTGATCGCCGGCCTGACCGGCTACATCACCAAGGGGCACCTGGCGCGTGCGGTGCTGGAGGCGTCGGCGTGGCAGACCCGCGAGGTGGTCGACGCGATGAACGCCGACTCGGATGTGGCGCTGCGCCGCCTCCGGGTGGACGGCGGGATGACCGCCAACGGCCTGCTCATGCAGTTCGTCGCCGATGTGCTCGACGTGCCGGTGATCCGCTCCCGGATCACCGAGACCACCTGCCTGGGCGCCGCGTACGCGGCCGGTCTGGCGGTGGGCTTCTGGCCGGACCTGGCCACCCTGCGGGCGCAGTGGCGCTCCGACGCGCAGTGGGAGCCGGCCATGGCCCCGAAGCTGCGCGAGGAGGAGCTGCGCCAGTGGCGCAAGGCCGTACAGCGCACCCTCGACTGGGTGGAGTGAGCTGTCACTCCCAGCGGTTGCCGGTGAGCTTCTCGTAGACGTCGATGTAGCGAGCCCGGGTCGCCTCGACCACCTCGGCCGGCATGTCCGGGGCGGGGGCCTGCTTGTTCCAGCCGCTGCCGGTGGCCCAGTCCCGCACGTACTGCTTGTCGTAGGAGAACTGCACCCGGCCCGGCTGGTACGACTCGGCCGGCCAGAACCGCGACGAGTCGGAGGTGAGCAGTTCGTCGGCGAGGACCAGCGTGCCGTCCGGCGCCCAACCCAGCTCGATCTTGGTGTCGGCGACCAGGATGCCCCGGTCGGCGGCCAACTCGGCGCCGCGCCGGTAGATGTCGATGGTGATCTGCCGCAGCCGCTCGGCGGTGGCCTGACCCACCTTGTCCACCACGTCGTCGTACGTGATCGGCTCGTCGTGCTCGCCCATCGGCGCCTTGCTCGACGGCGTGAAGATCGGCTCGGGCAGGATCGACGCCTCGCCCAGCCCTCGCGGCAGTGGTACGCCGGAGACCGCGCCGGTCTGCTCGTACTCACGCAGGCCGCCGCCGGTCAGGTAACCACGGGCGACGCACTCGACCGGGACCATGTCCAGCCGCTGGCAGCGGATGGCCCGCCCGGCGAACTCGGCGGGCACGTCGGTGGCCGAGATGACGTGGTTCGGAACCAGGTCGGCGAGCTGCTCGAACCACCAGAGCGAGAGCGCGGTGAGCAGGCGACCCTTGTCCGGGATCGGCGTCGGCAGCGCCACGTCGTAGATCGAGATGCGATCCGAGGCGACCAGGATCAGGTCGTCGCCGTCGGCGTAGACGTCCCGGACCTTGCCCGAGTGCAGAAGTTCCACGCGCCCTAGTACACCACGCGACATTGGAAGGGCCTGATTCGACCACCCGGCCGAGGGTGACCGGACGGACGTTGACACCTTCGTGCGCTGCCTGCGTGAATGGTCCGACCGCCACCCCCGTAGGTCCAGGAGAGCCCCGTGCCCGTTGTTCGACCCCCGCTCGACCGCCTCGGTGCCGACCCGGGCCGGCGCCGACTGCTCGGCGCGCTGCTCGGCGCACCTCTGCTCGCGTCCGGCGGGCTGGCGGGGTGCACCGACGGCGCCGCCACCTCGACCCAGGACGGGCCCGTCGAGCTGTCGGTCTTCTGGTGGGGTGGCACCAAGCGGGCCGAACTCACCGAGAAGGCGCTGCGGCTCTACTCGGATCGCAACCCCCGGGTCACCTTCCGGGTCACCTGGCAGGGCGCCGACGGCTACTACGACCGGCTGGCCACCCAGGCGGGCGGCGGGAACGTACCGGACCTGATCCAGATCGACGACGCCATGCTGACCGAGTACACCCAACGTCAGGTCATCCTCGACCTCACCGACCACCACCTGGATCTTCGGGGCCTGCCGGAAGGTCTGATCCGCTACGGCACGGTGGAGGGGCGGACGATGGCGGTGGCCGCCGGGCAGACCCACGCTGTCGTGGTGTTCAACCGGGACCTGCTGCGGGAGCTGCAGATGCCGGAGCCACGCGCCGGGATGACCTGGGCCGAGTACATCTCCTGGGCCACGCAGGTCACCGAGGCCAGCGACCGCCGGGTGGCCGGCACGATGGACGGGTCGGGCGACTACCGGGCGCTCTGGCTCTGGCTGCGGTCGCAGGGCGGCGAGTTCTACCGGGGCAACCAGCTCGGCTTCGGCGCGGACGAGCTGATCGCGTGGTTCGAGTTGTGGCAGCGGGCCCGCCGGAGCCGAGCCACGCCGAGCGCGGCCCTGGTCGAGCAGGCCGACAGCGGCGAGCCGGCCCGGCAACTGGTGGTGAGCGGGGTGACGGCGGCGTCCTTCGCCTGGTCGCACCAGCTACCGGAGCTGCAACGACTCACCGAGTCCGAGTTGGGCATCGTCGGCGTTCCCGGACCGCCGGGGGCTCAGTGGGCGCGAGCGTCGATGTACTGGGCGGCCTTCCGGGGCACCCGCCACCCGGACGCGGTCGCCGACGTGATCAACTTTTTGACCACCAATGGTGAGGTTGGCGCCGTTCTCGGCCACGAGCGGGGGCTGAACGCCAGTGCCCAGGTCCGCCGCTACGCCGAGGGCAGCATCACCGACCCGGCCCAGCGACGGGCCGCCGAGTTCGGCGCCAGCATCGCCGACCTGCTCGGGCCTGCGCCTGCGCCGCCGCCCAGGGGGCACGCCAAGGTGCGCACCCTGCTGGTCACCGCCGCCGAGCGCATCCGCGTCAAGCGCGACGGCACCCGCGAGGCCACCGCGCGTTTCCTGTCGCAGGCCATCGCGGCCCTGGCGGTGTGAGCACCGGCGGCCGGCCCGGGGCCGGCCGCTGGTGACCCGTCGACGCCTCGGGCCCGGTCAGCGCGGCGGGCCACCCCGGCGGTTGCGCATCAGACGCAACACCAGGAACACGATGATCGCGACCACCACCAGGCAGCAGAGCAGAGGGAGCACCCCGAAGCCACTGCGGCCTCGCCGCCGGGCGGCCTCCACCACGAGTTCGCCGGTGCCCGTGGACGCCCAGGCCGCGACCGGCACGAAGACCGCCAGTACGACCGCACCGAAGACCGCGCTCAGGCGGCCCCACCACTTACCGAATGAAGACATGTGCCCATCCTCGCCGAAGGGCGCAACCTCGGCACGTCGGTCCACACCGAATCACGGGACCGGATGGTCGGGAAGCTCTCCGGCCGGGGCGCAACGCGCTCGCAACGTCCCGGCAAAGATGATGATCTTTACATGAATGTCTTGAGGTGATCGGATTCGCCTCATGCTCAACTCTGTAGACAGTGCGCGGATCTCTCGTACCCGAAGATCTGCGGCGGCAGCGGTCGGCGTCACCCTCGTCGCCGCTCTGCTCACTCCCACAGCGGCGCACGGCGCCCCACCGCCCCCGCCCCCGCCGACGAGATCTGCTCCGAGCGGCAACGCGGAACGCGCACCCGTCACGGTCACGCTGATCACCGGCGACCGGGTGACGGTGACCCCGGGCGTCCACGGCGCAAGCCCCTCGGTGGATGTCAAGCGCGCCCCGGGTGCCACCGGCTCCGTACGCGTCTCCACAGAGGGCCGGGACACCTACGTGTACCCGGACGAGGCGTTGCCGTACCTCGCCACCGGTCGACTCGACAAGCAGTTGTTCGACGTCACCCAGCTCATCGCCCAGGGCTACGACGACGCACGGACCGCCGAACTCCCCCTGATCGTCACCCGCACGACGGGTGCGGCGAAGCTCAGGGCCGGCACCACGCTGCCGGGCGCGCAGACCACGCTGGAGCTTCCCTCCGTCCGTGGCGAGGCGATCCGCACCCGCCGATCGCAGGCCGCGGACTTCTGGGCGGCCCTCACCAATGGACAGTCGCCGACCGGCCGCAGCGCTGCGGCCCCGGCACCCTCCTTCGCGGCCGGCGTCGACAAGGTGTGGCTCGACGGCAAGGCGAAGGCCACCCTGGCCGACACCACCGCCCAGATCGGCGCGCCCGCGGCGTGGGCCGCGGGTGGCACCGGCAGCGGTGTCCGGGTCGCCGTCCTGGACAGCGGGGTGGACACCACCCACCCGGATCTCGCCGACCAGGTGGTGGCCTCCCGGAGCTTCATCCCCGGCCAGGACGTGATCGACCGGAACGGGCACGGCACCCACACCGCCTCCACCGTCGCCGGGACGGGCGCCGCCTCCGGCGGCAAGGAACGGGGCGTGGCCCCCGACGCCGACCTGGTGATCGGCAAGGTCCTCGACGAGTACGGCAGCGGGTCCATCTCGGGGATCATCGCGGGCATGGAGTGGGCGGCGCGGGCCGAGCACGCCAAAGTGATCAACATGAGCCTCGGCGTCAGCGCGTGGCACACCCAGGACGACCCGCTGAGCCAGGCCGTCAACCAGCTGACCGCCGAGACGGGCGCGCTCTTCGTGGTGGCCGCCGGCAACAGCGGACCAGACCCGTACACCCTCGGTGCGCCGGGCACCGCGGACGCCGCGCTGACCATCGGCGCGGTGGACACCTCCGACCACCTGGCGCAATTCTCCAGCGTCGGACCCCGGATGAACGACGAGGCTCTCAAGCCGGACATGACCGCTCCCGGGGTGGACGTGCTGGCGGCACGCTCGCAGCACATCTCCTGGGGTGAGGGCTACTACTACGCCGACAGTGGCACCTCGATGGCAGCGCCGCACGTCGCCGGGGCGGCCGCCCTGCTGGTGCAGAAGCACCCGACCTGGAGCGCGCGGCAGATCAAGGACGCGCTGATGAGCACCAGCGTCCGCACGCCCGACTACGACGCCTACCAGGCCGGCAGCGGTCGGTTGAACGTCGCCGCCGCCTACCACCAGGACCAGGTCGTCGCGTCCGGGTCGCTGGACGCCGGACTCGTCGGCTGGGGCACCGCACCACAGCCGATCAAGCGGACGATCACCTACACCAACACCACGGACAGCCCGATCGCGTTGGAGCTCTCCGTCGACGGCGGCACCACCCCCGCGCAGACGTTCACGGCAACCGCCGACCGCGTCACGGTGCCCGCTCGGGCCAGCGCGACGGTCGACGTCGTGGTGGCCCCGGCCGGCCTTCCCGCCGGCAGGTACTCCGCCCAGGTCACGGCCCGGTTCGCCGCCGGCGAGGTGCACACGGCCGTCGGGCTCGCCGTGGAGTCCAAGAAGCACAACCTCACCATCCACCTGAAGGACCGCGCCGGCCGGCCCATGAGCGGCGAGGTCGAGGTCGTCAACGCCGAGACCGGCTCCGCCTTCATGTGGGTGCCGGACGGAAAGCTCACCGCCCGCCTGGCGCCCGGCTCGTACACCGTCGTCACGGCGGCGGACGTGGAGGGTCTGCGCGGGCCCCGCTCCCTCGGGCTCGCGATGCTGACCGCTCCCGAGGTCGACCTGAGCACCGACCGGGTCGTGGAACTCGACGCCGCCAGGGCCCGCCAGGTGAAGGTGGCGACACCCCAGCCGACTGCCGTCGTCAACAGTCGAATCGACGTCTACCGCTCCTTCACCTCGAGCGAGCCGACACCCACCGACTGGAACGCCCTCCGCGAGACGTTCTGGCCGGGTGCCGCCTACGACAGCCTGTGGGCCCTACCGACCAGGGACAAGGTGCGCAAGGGCAGCTTCGTCTTCACCACCCGGATCCGCGCCGAGCAGACGCCGCTGGCCATCAGCTACCCCGGCCGGCAGCTCAGCGACCCGCTCGCCCAGCCCGGTTCCCCGCCGCTGCCCGACGGCACCTCGCGCCTGGACGCCGTCTTCGCGGGTGCCGGCGGCACCGCCGACTACGCCGGCCTCGCCGCCCGCGGCAGGGCCGTAATCGTCCGCGCCAACGACTCGGTGACCCCCACGGATCAGGCAACGGCGGCGCACACCGCCGGTGCAGCGATGCTCGTCGTGGTCAACGACCAGGCGGGCCGCAGGAGCGACTGGTACGGCAACCCCGACGCCGTGACGACCGGACCGATCCCGGTGGCCTCGGTGACGATGGACGAGGGCGAGGCGTTGATCCAGAAGATCACCGCTGCGGGCCGCAACCCGGTACGACTGGTCGTGGTCGCCCACCCCAGGGCGAAGTACCTGTACGACCTGGTGGACTACCACAGTGGCGGGGTGCCGAAGGACCCGTCCGCCAAGACCGACCCGCGCAACCTCGCCCGGATCGATCTCACCTTCTCCCCGCCCCCGGGGAAGCAGTCCAGCGAGACCCGGATGGACTTCCCGCCGTACGAGTACGCGGCGGCGCGGCCCTTCCCGTTCGAGCCGGTCGCGCCGGGGCCGCGTACCGACTGGGTCTCCGCGGGCGGCGGCGTCAAGTGGATGCAGTACGCCGACGTCGCCGACTGGGCGCGGTCCAACACGGAGGCCATCGCGTACCGGCCGGGCAGCGTCCAGAAGGACCGCTGGTTCGGGCCCATCACCCGGCCACGCCTGCTCAGCACCGAGATCCCGTTCCGTGGTGAGACCGCCATGAGCGCCTACATCCAGGGTTTCGGCGACGCGGGCGCCGCCCACAGTGGCGGGGCCAGCATGTCGCAGATCGCCACGTTCTATCAGGGCGACAAGCAGCTGACCCAGTTCGACGGCTGGCCTGAGGTCGGCGCGGGTGACCTGTCGCCGGAGAAGCTGCCGTACCGACTGGTCGTCGAGACCACTGGCAAGCCCGAGTTCAGCCCGTACTCGACCGCCACGCACACCGAGTGGAGCTTCGTCTCCGGCGGCAGCACCGAGGTGCAAGCCATCCCGCTGGTCCAACTGGACTACGGAACGGACGTGGACCTCGCGGGTCGGACGAAGCGCCGAACCGACTTCTCGATCACGCCCGTGGTGGTGGGCAGCACCGCTGCCCGCGACGCCGTGTCGTCGCTCCAGCTGGAGATCTCCTACGACGACGGGGTGAGCTGGCAGCGGCAGGACCTGCGGGAGAAGAAGGGCACCTGGCAGGCGACGTTGAACGCGCCGCACCGGGCCGACTTCGTGTCGATCCGGGTCACCGCCAAGCAGCGCAACGGTGGCGGCGTCACCCAGACCGTCACCCGGGCCTTCGGCCTGCGGTAGAAAAACCGCCCGGGGCCGGTGCCGACGAGGTGCCGGCCCCTCCGGGGCCCCTCATTTCGACAGCGGCACCAAACAAGTCCGGCCCCCACAGTGTGGGGGCCGGACTCGTATCACTTTCAGTGGTAGCGGGGACAGGATTTGAACCTGCGACCTCTGGGTTATGAGCCCAGCGAGCTACCGAGCTGCTCCACCCCGCGTCGACTGGTTAAGACTAACCCACCCGTTCCGGCGATGATCAGCGGGGGTCACCAACCGCTGGGGCCCGCCACGCCAGAAAGTCGAAAACCCGCCTCCGGTGACCCGGAGACGGGCTTCGAACTTTGTAGCGGGGACAGGATTTGAACCTGCGACCTCTGGGTTATGAGCCCAGCGAGCTACCGAGCTGCTCCACCCCGCGTCGGCTCGCTAACCGTAGCGCACCACCCCCGGGCCCCGCAAAACGACATCCGAATCCACCGGACCGCGGTCCGGCACGTCCCGGTCAGCCAAGCCACCTCCGGATGGCGGCGACCGCGCGGCGACCGTCCGCGTCGACCTGCGCCCGCTGGCTGGAGGTGCCCTCCCAGCCCTGCTCCCAGAGAATGGTCACCACGTCGCCGACCCGGATCGCCCGGACCAGGCGAACGACGTCCGCACCGGTCGGGTCGCCGTTGACGTCCTGACCCGCGCTGCGCATCTCGAACAGCACCGACTCGTCGCCGAACCCGCTGTCGGGGATCAACCGCTGCCTGCTCTCCCCCAGCGTGTCGTCGCCCGGCATCTTCTGCACCGGGCAGTCCCGCACCGCCTGCCGCAACTCCTTCAGCACGTCGTCGGCGCGCCCGGCCCGGTAGATGGTGATGGAGTGCGTGTAGCTGCCGTCCGGGACGTACCCCTTGGGGGTCTGCGGCAGCTTGTAGATCAGGAGCCGAGTACGGCGGTGCACGACCGCCTCACCCCCGATGTCTGCGCCGCACAGGTTCGGCAGTACGGCCTCGTCCCGGAACTCTGGCGCGATGCCCACCTGGTTGGTCGGCGCCAGCGCGAAGAACGCCCGATCCGGGATGCTGGTCGGCGTCCTGGCGGGCTGCGTGCCGGTGGCACCCGGAGACGTCGTACCCGGAGAGCGGCCGGGCGTGGTCGGCGGGACGGACGGCGATGGCGAACCGCCAGTCGGGCTGGGAGACGGCGACGTCGACGGCGTCGGCGCGCCGGCCGGCGCGGGTACGGACGCCGACGGCGGGGTGACCACCTGGGCCCCGATCACCACGCCCACCACCACCAGCCCCACGGCGAGGGTCCCCCCGGCCGCACGGAAGCGGGCCCGACGGTCCGCCCGGTGCCGTAGCACGTCGGGAAGGCCCACATCGCGAGCGTCAGCGTCGGCGGCGAGGGACCTGTACAGCTCGGACAGTTCACGCGACATCGGTGGCCTCCAATTCCACGACAGCCAGATCGGGCAGCAACGCGGCGAGTCGGGCCCGACCGCGGGAGAGCCACGACTTCACCGTGCCAACGGGTACGCCGATCTCATCGGCGATCTCCTCGACAGGCATGTCGAACAGGTAGTGCAGCGCCAGGGCTCGCCGGTGGGTTGCCGGCACCTGACGCAGGGCCTGGACCAGCAGCACGCTGTCCTCGCTGGGCGGAGACACCGACGGCGGAGGCCCGGCCAACCGCAACGCGCCCCGCAGACCGCGCAGCCGCCGCCAGCGGTCGGTCGCCAACCGGGACACCACCAGTCGCAGCCACGCCTCCGGCGCCGGATGCGCCGACAACCTCCCCCACTGCCGCCAGGCCCGGGCGTACGCCTCCTGCACCAGGTCCTGCGCCTCGTCGTAGTCGCCGACGACCGCATAGCCGTACCGCATCATCCGCCGCGTCGTACTGCGGTAGAAGTCATCGAAGCTTTGCCCGTCCCTCACAATTGCTCCCCCTCATCCACCCCGTTGCAATTGAGGACGGCGAACCGGTGCCGCGGGTTGCGGCCCAGCTGCCCCTGTCGGCGAGGTGACAGCGGGGGCACAGCCCGGACGCGGCGGAGCCCCCGCCGTTCGGACCGGTGCGGTCCGAACGACGAGGGCTCCGAGACGTACTCCCGGCGGTGGCGGGCGGGTCAGCCGCCGGCGCTCGGGCTGGCACCCGGCACGCCAGCGGCCTGCTGCGCCTGCTGGAACGCGGTGAGCGCCTCGTCGAGGGCCTTCAGCGCACGCCCGTACCGCTCGAAGTCGCCCGACGTCTGCGCGGCCCGGACCTCGGTGATCGCGGTCTGCACCCGGTCCGCGGCGGCAGCCAGGTCACCGGTCGGCGGTGGCGTGCCGGCGCTCGGGGTCGGTGTTGGCGCCGCCGTCCCCGAAGGCGCCGGAGTCGGCGTCGGGGTCGTCGGATTGCCCCCGGTCGTCGGCGGCGGCGACGTACCCTGCCCGGCCTTCTTACCCTGCTCGACCAACTGCTTGATGCCGTCGTTGATGTTGTCGGCGAGCGCCACGAAGGAGCCGCCGTCACCGTACGAGAGCAGCACCTTCTGCAACAGCGGGTACGCGTCCTGCTGGTTGCTCTTCACGTAGACCGGTTCGACGTAGAGCATCCCGTCGGCGAACGGCAACGAGAGCAGGTTGCCGTACTGCACCTGCGCCTGGTTGCTGGAGAGCAGGTTGAGCTGCTGACGGATGTTCGCGTTGTTGGTCATCTGCTGGTGCACCTGCACCGGGCCGGAGATCCGGGTCTGGTCCGGCAACTCCAGCACCTCCAGCCGGGGCTTCCCCTCGACGTACGACCCGGAGATCAGCGCGGCGAGGTTCTGCCGGCCGTTCGGCGTGACCGCCGAGGTGAGCTGGAACCGGGGGCTCTCCTGCCCGGGGAACTGGGTGAAGAGGTAGTACGGAGGCTGCTTCTGGCCGCTGTCCGGAGCGTCCGGCACGTTGGGCACCTGCCAGAAGTCCTGCGCCGAGTAGAAGTCACCCGGGTTCGTCACGTGGAACTTGGTCAGCAGGTTGCGCTGCACCTTGAACATGTCCGCCGGGTAGCGCAGGTGCTCGGTCAGCTCGACCGGGATCTCCGCCTTCGGCAGCACCAGGTCACCGCCGAACGCCTTGTTCCACGCCTTGAGCACCGGGTCGGTGTCGTCGTACTCGTAGAGCTTCACCGTGCCGTCGTACGCGTCGACGGTGGCCTTCACCGAGTTGCGCATGTAGTTGACGTCTTCCCGGGCCAGCTGGAAGGTGCCCCGGTTGGTCAACTCGTCGGTGGTCTCGGTCTGCAGGTTGACCTTCTCCGCGTACGGGTAGGAGGCCGCCGTGGTGTAGCCGTCCACGATCCACTGAACCCGACCGTCGACCACCGCCGGGTACGGGTCGCCGTCCAGGGTGAGGAACGGCGCGACCTTCTCCACCCGGTCGCGCGGGTTACGCACGTAGAGCAGCTTGGAATCCTCGTTGACCGCCTCGGAGAGCAGGAAGTTCGACTCCTGCTCCTTGATGGCGTACAGCAGTCGCCGGGTGAACGAGCCGATCTCCACACCGCCCTCACCGGTGTAGGTGTAGGACTCGCCGCCGCCCTCACCGACCGGCCGGTCGAACTCGGCCTTCTTGTTCGGGTCGGACTGCCCGACGATGGCGTAGTCGTCGGCCGCCATCCGCTCGCCGTAGTAGATGCGCGGCTGCTTGGCCGGGATCTGCTCGGTCTGCGAGGAGCACGCCTCCTGGGTCTTCTCACCGAGGAAGCCGGAGACGAAGAACGGCTGCCCCCCGCAGACCACCTGGTTGGCCGGGGCGGCCACCAGCCCGTACCCGTGGGTGTAGACGGTGTGCCGGTTGATCCAGGTGTTCTGCTGGTCGGTCAGCTCGCCGTAGTTGATCTCCCGGACGCCGACCACGTAGTCGGAGACCTTGCCGTTCACCCCGTAGCGGTCGATGTCCAGCTTCGGACCGAAGTCGTAGAAGCCACGCACCTGCTGGAGCTGGGTGTACGTCTCGCTGACCAACTGCGGGTCGAGCAGTCGCACGTTCGACACCACCGAGGTGTCGGTGGCCAGGTTCGCCGGTGGGGTGAGGTTGTTCGCCGCGTACGGGGTCGTCTCGGTGGCCCCCAACCCGAACGCCGCCCGCGTCGCGTCGATGCTGCGCTGGATGTACGGCGCTTCCTTGTCCTTGGCGCTCGGCTTGACCTCGAAGGTCTGCACCGCCCAGGGGTAGATGCCGCCGATGGCCACCGCGGACACGCCGAGCAGCGCCAGCGAGATCCCCGGCCAGACCAGGTTCCGCATCCAGGCGTTGGAGAACACGAGGATCGCGATCGCCACCACGATCGAGATGTAGGCGAGGATCTCCTTCGCCGGCAGCAACGCGTTGACGTCGGCGTAGCCGGCGCCGTACAACTTGGCGCCCTCGTTGTACTCCAGCAGCATGGCCCGCCGGTCCAACACGTACGCGATCGCCTTCAACAGCACGAAGACCGCGACCAGGGTGCTCAGGTGCGCGCGGGCCGCGTTGCTCATCCGGTCGCCGACGCCCTGCAGGCGGACCCCGCCGAAGAGGTAGTGCACCGCCAGCGCGCCGATCACGGCCAGCACCACAGCGGTGAAGGCGACCCCGAGCAGGTAACGCCAGAACGGCAGTTGGAAGACGTAGAAGCCGATGTCGACCCCGAACTCCGGATCCTTGACGCCGAAGTCACCGCCGTTGCGGAAGAGCAGCCACTGGTTCCACCGGTTCTGCGCGGAGAGACCGGCGAAGAGCCCGACCACCGCGGCGGTCAGCGAGATCCAGGTGCCGAGACGCGGGCTGAGCACCATCCGGTAGCGCTCCAGGGTCGCCTGCTCCACCGAGTGCGGACGCAGTCGCGGGCGCAACCGGTAGGCCAGCCACAGGTTGCCACCGACGATCACCGCCATGCCGAGGCCGATGGCGAGGAAGAGCACCAGCCGGGTGAGCAGGACGCCGGTGAAGACCTCGGTGTAGCGGACCTCGTCGAACCAGAGCCAGTCGGTCCAGGCCTGGACACCCCAGCCGAGCAGGGTGAAGAGCACGAACACCCCGACCAGGACCGCGATGGTGACGCGCCCGCGCCGGCTCATCCTCGGGAGGGGGCTGCTGCTACGCATGACCACTGTTGGCTCCGCACGCTCGATATGATCGGCTCCGACCAGGCACCCAGAGTACGGGGTGTTCCTGAGCGTGTCGGGGCACGGTCACACCGGTCAGCAACGCGTCGGCTGACCACCCGCGCGCAACGTCTCCAGAGCGGTCATCGCATCGTCCAACGAGCCCACCCGCAACAGCGGCAGATCGGGCTGCGGATTGCGGACCGCCTCCGCGCAGTTGTCCGCCGGCACCAGAAAGACTTTCGCCCCGGCACGCTTGGCGCCGACCAGCTTCTGGGCGATCCCGCCGATCGGGCCGACGGCGCCCTCGTCGTCGATGGTGCCGGTGCCGGCGATGATCTGGCCGCCGGTGAGGTCGGCCGGGGTCAACTTGTCCACGATCCCCAGGGCGAACATCAGACCGGCGCTCGGCCCACCGATGTCGCCCAGGTCGATGCCGAGCGTGAACGGGTGTGGCTGCTGCTGATCGATCTCGACACCGATCCGCGGTCGGCCGTCCTGCTCCTGACTGGTCACCGTCGCGGTGGCCGGCACGCCGTCACGGGTGTAGCCGATGGTCAACGCCGTGCCCGCCGGCTTTGCCCGGACCAGCTCGGTGACCTTCGCGGCCACCGGCACCGGCTGGCCGTCGACCGAGGTGATCACATCGCCGGCCTTCAGCGCCCCGGCCGCCGGGCCGTCCCCGGCCACCGTCTTGATCACCACCTGCACCGGAAAGCCCAACTCCCGCAGCGCGGCGGTCTCCGCGCTGGTCTGCGACGCCTTGAAGTCCTCGGCGTTGCGCTGCTCGACCTGCTCCGTCGACTCCCCAGGCGGGTAGACCAGCTCACGCGGCACCACCGCCTCGTCGTCGGAGAACCAGCCCGCGATCGCCCCCCGCAACCGCACGGTGGGTTGCACCCCCACCGTGGTCAGCCGCAACTGGCCGGCCGAGGTCGAGGTCTCCCGACCGGAGACCTGGATGACCTCCTTACCGTCGGTCGTACCGAGGGTGTTGACCGTCGGCCCCGGCCCCAGCACCACGTACGGAATCGGCACCCGGAGCACCCCGATGCTCAGCAGGGCGGTGAACAGGGCACCGAGCAGGACCGTCAGGCCACGACGTCTCATGCCGCAGAGCGTACCGACCGGCTGCGGGTCACCCGCCGGTTGCGCCGCGCGACTTCGCCCTCAGCGCAACGCCAGCGGCGGCTACCTGGGGCGCGGTCCGCGTACCGTAGATGTCGTGCCTGATATTCCGTTCGGTTTCGCGCTCCCGGGTGGGCAACCACCAGACCCCAACGATCCCGCGCAGATGCAGCAGTTCATGTCGCAGTTGCAGCACCTGCTCTCCGCGCCGGGCAGCGGGCCGGTCAACTGGGACCTGGCCCGGCAGGTAGCAGCCAGCCAGCTCGCGGCCGCCGGTGACCCGGCGGTGTCGATGTACGAACGCAACGCGGTCGAGGAGGCGCTGCGCCTCGCCGACCTGTGGTTGGAGCCCGCCTCGGCGTGGCCCTCCGGCATCCAGAACCCCGTTGCGTGGAACCGCAACGAGTGGATCTTCAAGACGCTCGACGTGTGGCGCAAGCTGTGCGACCCCGTCGCCAGCCGGATGGTCGGCGCGATGGGCGACCTGGTGCCACCGGAGGCACGCGCCCAGCTCGGCCCGATGCAGTCGATGGTGGCGTCCCTCGGTGGCGCGCTCTTCGGCGGTCAGCTGGGCCAGGCCCTCGGTTCGCTCGCCGCGGAGGTGCTCTCCGCGGGCGACATCGGGCTGCCGCTCGGCCCGGCCGGCACGGCCGCGCTGATCCCGGCCAACATCCGGGCGTACGGCGAGGGCCTGGAGCTGCCCGAGGACGAGGTCCGCCTCTACGTGGCGCTGCGCGAGGCCGCCCACCAGCGGCTGTTCCAACACGTCCCGTGGCTGCGTGGGCATGTGCTCAGCGCGGTCGAGATGTACGCCTCGGGCATCCGGGTCAACCGGGAGGCGATCGAGGAGGCGATGGGCCGGGTCGACCCGACCGACCCCGAGTCGATGCAGGCGATCGCCCTGGAGGGCATCTTCACCCCGGAGGACACCCCGGCGCAGAAGGCGTCACTGGCCCGCCTGGAGACCGCACTCGCCCTGGTCGAGGGCTGGGTGTGCCACGTCGTCGACAGCGCCGCCAGCGATCGGCTGCCCAACGTCGTCCGGCTGGGCGAGGCGTTCCGCCGTCGCCGGGCCGCCGGCGGTCCCGCCGAGCAGACCTTCGCCGCGCTGGTCGGTCTGGAACTGCGCCCCCGCCGACTGCGCGAGGCCGCGGCTCTCTGGGCCGCGCTCACCCAGCACCGTGGCATCGAGGGTCGCGACGCCGTCTGGGGCCACCCGGACCTGCTCCCATCGGACGACGACTTCGCCGACCCGGTCGCCTTCGCGATGAACGACATGGACCTCAGCGAGCTGGACAGCTTCGACTTCACCGCCCCCGGCGGGGTTGAGGAGAAGGCCCCCGGCCAGTCGGATCAGCCCGATCCGTCGGGTCCGTCCGGGCAGTCCGGTCCGTCTGGGCAGTCCGGTCCGTCTGGGCAGTCCGGTCCGTCCGACGAGACCGACGGCGAGGGCGACACCAAGTCCTGACGCCCGCGCATCGACGGCCTGCGCCGCGGGTGCCCGCAGCTCGACAGCGGGCACCCGCGGCGCGTTCGGCGGGGCCGACGGTTCAGGTGGGGGCACCCGCGGCGCGTTCGGCGGTGCCGACGGTTCAGGTGGGTCGGCCCGACCCGGAGAGCAGGGCGCGGGTCGCTTCCCAACCCTCGAAGGCCGGGTCCAGCGTGGCCAGGTCAGCCGGGCCGCGCAGTCGTCGCCAACCGGTGGTGACCGCCACGTCACCCGGGCGCGGGGCGTTGGCGCGCGCCTCAGCAGGCGTCGCCGTGTCCAACTCCAGCGTCGGCAGCCAGTCCGGCGCGGGCAGGCGTACCGCGACCCCGAGCAGACCCGGGCCGCCGCCCTCGACCGGGGCCACCGCGACCGACCGACTGGTGAGTGGGCGGAGCAGCTTGCCGACGGTCAGGGCGGGCAGGTCAGGCACGTCACTGACCAGCACGGCCGCCTGGTCGTACCCCTCCAGCGCGGCGAACACGGCGTTCGGCGTCGGCTCGGCCACCTCGTACACCGCCGTACCGGGCCACACGAGCGCATCGGCCAGGGCCCGGTCGGCCGGGGTCACCGCGACCGCGACCTCCACCTCGTTGAGCGTGGCGAACAGGTCGATCACGTCTTCCGCGAGAGCCGCCCGCCACTGCGCCAGGTCGACGCCGGGCGGCGACCAGTGCACCGGCCCGAGCAACGCCACCACCAACCGTCGCGCCATCCCCCGACCCTAGTGCCCCACCC
>NZ_QGSY01000267.1 GCF_003857035.1 Micromonospora arida | reverse complement strand
GGCACCCGCCGGGCCGGGGCGGCACGGTCGACCGGCCGGTCGTCGGCTCTCACACCGCCGGGACGGCTGGGACGGTCAGGGGTGACGGGGGACATCCGCTCTACTCTGGCACGTCGCGCGGGCGGTGGCAGTCCGTTAACCCCTCCTAAGGTCGGCGAGTTCACCGAACCCACGTCCTGCCCACCCGGGCCGGTCTAGCCTCTGCCCTGAGGGGGCGCGAGTCGCCGCCACCCGGGACGGGCCCGCCGGTCGCGGTCCGGGCCGGCAGTCGCCCATGACCGCTCGGAGGACGCTGTGACGACGCCATACCCGCCTCCCCCACCACCACCGGCCCAGGGACGCGACCGCACCACCCTCTGGGGCGTGCTGGGCATCGTGCTGGGGCTGATCTGCTGCGGCATCTTCGGCATCGTCTTCGGCTACCTGTCCATCCGCGACGCCCGGCGGTACGGGCAGTCGCCGCTGCTCGGTTACCTCGCCATCGCGTTCGGCGTGATCAACATCATCGGCGGGGCGATCCTGCGCTCGACCGGCAACTACCCGTTCTGGAACAACGACTGAACAGCGCCGAGCGTGCGTACGCCGAAGGGAGTCGACCGTGACCGGTCGACCCCCTTCGTGTTGCCTGACCGGCTCAGCTGCCGGACATGATCTCCCGCATCAGCTTTGCGGTCTCGGTCGGCGTCTTGCCGACCTTGACCCCGACGGCCTCCAGCGCCGCCTGCTTCGCCTCGGCGGTACCGGCCGAGCCGGAGATGATCGCCCCGGCGTGACCCATGGTCTTGCCGGGCGGAGCGGTGAAGCCGGCGATGTAGCCGACCACCGGCTTGGTGACGTTGGCCTTGATGAACTCGGCGGCCCGCTCCTCGGCGTCGCCACCGATCTCACCGATCATGACGATGGCGTCGGTCTCCGGGTCGGCCTCGAACGCCGCGAGGGCGTCGATGTGGGTGGTCCCGATGATCGGGTCACCGCCGATGCCGACGCAGGTGGAGAAACCGATGTCGCGCAGCTCGTACATCATCTGGTAGGTCAGCGTGCCGCTCTTGCTGACCAGGCCGATCCGGCCGGAGCCGGTGATGTCGGCCGGGATGATGCCGGCGTTGGACGCGCCCGGCGAGGCGATGCCCGGGCAGTTCGGCCCGATGATCCGGGTCCGCTCGCCCTGCGCCACGTTGTACGCCCAGAACGACGCGGTGTCGTGCACCGGGACGCCCTCGGTGATCACCACGGCCAGCGGGATCGCGGCGTCGATCGCCTCGACCACGGCGGCCTTGGTGAACTGCGGCGGCACGAAGATGACGGTGACGTCGGCCCCGGTCTCGGCCATCGCGTCCGCGACGGACGCGAAGACCGGCAGCTCGGTGCCGTCGAAGTCGACGGTCTGGCCCGCCTTGCGCGGGTTGACGCCACCGACCACGTTGGTGCCGGCGGCCAGCATCCGCCGGGTGTGCTTGGAACCCTCGGAACCGGTCATCCCCTGGACGATGACCTTCGAGTCCTTGGTCAGCCAGATAGCCATGATCAGACCCCCGCAGCTGCCAGCTCGGCGGCCCGCTCGGCCGCACCGTCCATGGTGTCCACCCGCTGCACGAGCGGGTTGTTCGCGCTGTCCAGGATCGCCCGGCCAGCCTCGGCGTTGTTGCCGTCGAGACGGACGACGAGCGGCTTGGTGACCTGCTCGCCGCGCTGCTCCAGCAGGGCCAGCGCCTGGATGATTCCGTTGGCGACCTCGTCGCAGGCGGTGATGCCGCCGAAGACGTTGACGAAGACGCTCTTCACGGCCGGGTCGGAGAGCACGATCTCCAGCCCGTTCGCCATCACCGCGGCGCTCGCGCCGCCGCCGATGTCGAGGAAGTTGGCCGGCTTGACGTTGCCGTGCCGCTCACCGGCGTACGCGACCACGTCGAGGGTCGACATGACCAGACCCGCGCCGTTGCCGATGATGCCGACCTCGCCGTCGAGCTTGACGTAGTTGAGGTCCTTGGCCTTGGCGGCCTGCTCCAGCGGGTCCACAGCGGCCTGGTCGACGAGCGCCTCGTGGTCCGGGTGCCGGAACGCCGCGTTCTCGTCCAGGCTGATCTTGGCGTCCAGCAGCAGCATCCGGCCGTCGCCGTTCTTGGCGAGCGGGTTGACCTCGACCAGGGTGGCGTCCTCGGCGACGAACGCCTGCCACAGGCCGACGGCGATCTCGACCACCTGGTCGGCGACCTCGGCCGGGAAGCCGGCGGCCGTCACGATCTCGCGGGCCTTGGCCTCGTCCACGCCCTTCACTGCGTCGATCGGGGCCTTCACGACCTTGTCGGGGGTCTCGGCGGCGACCTGCTCGATGTCCATGCCGCCGGCGACGCTGGCGATGCAGAGGAAGGTGCGGTTCGCCCGGTCGAGCAGGTACGAGAAGTAGTACTCCTCGGCCACGTCCGCGGTCACCGTGATCATGACCTTGTGGACGGTGTGACCCTTGATGTCCATGCCGAGGATGTCGGTGGCACGGGCCACCGCCTCATCCGGGCCCTCGGCCAGCTTGACGCCGCCGGCCTTACCTCGGCCGCCGACCTTTACCTGCGCCTTGACGACCACACGGCCGCCAAGACGTTCGGCGATCGCGCGGGCCTCTTCCGGGGTAGTGGCGACGCCGCCGGCCAGCACGGGCAAGCCGTGCCGCTCGAACAGGTCCCGCCCCTGGTACTCGTACAGGTCCACGATTGCGCGTCCCGTCCCGTCTCCGCGGCGCGCCGTCGCGCCGCCACCAGCGTTCAGAAAACAGTTTGACGCCTGTCATCAGTTGAAACAGGCCATTGGCCGCAGCCTAGCGAGGTCGGCACCACCGGCAACCGAGCGGGTGCACGGTGTGCGGTAATGCACAACCGGACATCAGGTGTGGCCGGTTTCCGGCCATGACTCGGGCGGCATCCACCGTCCGGGCGATGTTGTCCGGCTTGCGTAACCCTGCCGTGGGGGCGTCGTTGAGTCAGATGTCGGAGCGCTGAACAGCGCAATGACGGGATACGGCCGATGCCCTGTCGGTCGAGGGGTGGCGGCGGGGCATCGTGCATAGAGGGGCCGGACGTGTGAGGGGTGCGTCCGGCCCCTCCCCCGTGCCCAAAATTCGGTGACGCGGCAGTTCGGCGCGCCTCAGGAAACCGGCTGGGCCACGTTCTGTCGGACCCACTCGACAATCGCCTGGGTGGTGGCGCCCGGCGTGAAGATCTTCGCGACGCCCAGCTTCTCCAACTCGGGAATGTCGCCGTTCGGAATGATGCCGCCACCGAACACGACGATGTCGCGGGCGTCCCGCTCACCGAGCAGTTCCAGCACCCGTCGGAAGAGCGTCATGTGCGCGCCGGAGAGCACGGACAGGCCGACCGCGTCGGCGTCCTCCTGGATGGCGGTTTCCACGATCTGCTCGGGAGTCTGGTGCAGGCCGGTGTAGACGACCTCCATCCCGGCGTCCCGCAGCGCACGCGCGACGACCTTCGCGCCGCGGTCGTGGCCGTCCAGGCCAGGCTTCGCGACGACGACCCGGATACGAGAGCTCATCAGCGCACACCTTTCACCGGCTTGACCGCCTTCACCTTAACGAACGGTAACCCGGCGGGCGCGGCCCGGGAAATCCGGGCTCCGTCACCGGCCGTTACCCGGCGTGTCCACCCGGCAACCCGCAGATCTCCGACCGCCCCCATGCCTGCGTCGCCGCCGCCGCGCCGCCCGCAGGGCCGGGGACACCATCCCGGTGGCGTTCGGAGTCAAGCCGGACGACTCCGCCGGAACGGTCACGCTCGGCGACGAACGGGCAGCGACGGGGGCACCGTTCGGCGTCGCGATGCATGACAATCAGGGACGCAAACGGACAGACCGACACGCCAATTTTTCGGTCTAGCTTGTGACTCGCCTGGCGGTTGGCTAACGTGTCCACGGTTGTCATCAGGTCCATGGACGGGTGACGACGCGGTCAGCGGACGTCTCACTGGAGTCTCACGGGACGCCCACCGACCGCTTCGGAACCCCGACAACGGAGGGTGTGCGTGCGCCAGCGCCTGTCGTCTGAGCCCGATCGATATCGCGGTCGCCGCCGCGTACCCACCCCACCTCGCAGCCGTTACGCCGCTGTCGTCACCACCGCATTCGTCGGTGCCGGCATCGTGGCCCTCGGCGCGAGCGCCCTACCGGACGCCAAGGACGTCAGCCCGACGGTCCTCGACGAGCTCAAGCAGGCGTCGGTCACCAGTCAGGACGCCCAGGCCCGCTCGGAGAACGCCGACCGCCCCTCCCGGGACAGCCGCAGCAAGGACAGCGCCGAGCCCGAGGTCTGGCTGCTGCCGCTGCAGGGCTACGACTTCAACTCCCCGTACGGCGTCCGCTGGGGCAAGATGCACACCGGCGTGGATCTGGTCGCCCCCGAGGGCACGCCCTACGTGGCGATCCACGACGGGCTGGTCACCAAGGCCGGCTGGTTCGGTGGGTACGGCAACGCGGTGATCGTCCAGCACGCCGACGGCAGCGAGGCCATCTACGGCCACTCCTCCGCGGTCAGCGTCAAGGAAGGCCAGCAGGTCAAGGCGGGCGACCAGCTCGGCCTCGTGGGCCAGACGGGCCACGCGTACGGCACGCACCTGCACCTGGAGATCCATGTCAAGGGGCAGCCGGAAGACCCGGTACCGTTCCTTCAGGAGCGCGGAGTGGACATCAAGCTGCAAGTCGAGGCAATCTACAGCGAGGTAGCCGCCTCCTGACGATGTGTAACGACCGCTGACCGCCCGGATCTGTCGATCCGGGCGGTTTTTCGTTGTGCGGTCCCGGCAGATGTATCCCGGGTCACAACGCTGAATGTGACCGACGGCACCCACCAACATGATCACTTTTCCGGATGTAGCGCCACACAGCAGGTCATATTCGGGCACCGACCGTCCGCTCTCCGTCCGAGCATTCGGTCCCCACGCCTGCCCCACCTGGGCCCGACACCAGTATTTCGAGGTCAAGTGCCCCTCGACTCTGAAGGTCCGCCGTGCAGGAAGACAGCCCCGTCCAGAACGAGAACACCCCCGACACCAGCCAGACCACGCCGTCGCAGCGCACCGGCCGACGGAACCGCCTCATCGTGCTCGCGGCCGCCGCCCTGGTAGCCCTCGGCCTCGGAGGTGTCGCCGTCGCCACCAGCGGCACCGACCACCCGGCACCCGCCGCCGTCTCCCTCGACGCCCAGGCCCGGGCCGAGGCCGCGAGCCGGGCCGACCGCTCGGTCCGTGAATCGAGCACCCCGGTCACCCCCTCGCTCAGCCCGACGCCGAGCCCGTCAGCGGTCAGCGCCAGCCCGACCCCCACAAAGACGGCCGCCGCGAAGGCCAAGCCGAAGCCGAAGCCGAAGAAGACCACCAAGCCCACACCCGCCTGGGTCGACCCGATGCCGGGCGCAGCCGTCACGTCCTGCTACGGGCAGCGCTGGGGCACCCTGCACGCCGGTATCGACCTGGCGCTGCCCTCCGGTACGCCGATCCGCGCCGCGGCCGCCGGCACCGTGACCCAGGCCGGCGACGCCTCCGACGGGTACGGCAACTCCGTCTTCATCGACCACGGCAACGGCTACCTGACCCACTACGCCCACCAGAGCCGCATCGCGGTCACGGTCGGCCAGGCGGTCAAGGCCGGCCAGGTCATCGGCTACGAGGGCGCCACCGGCGACGCCACCGGCCCGCACCTGCACTTCGAGGTGCACCAGGGCATGTGGAACCAGATCGACCCGGCCCCGTTCATGCGGTCCCGTGGCGTCAACCTGGGCTGCTGACGCGACGTCCCTGCCCGCAACAACGAGCAAAGAGTGGCCTCAGCGGTACGCCGAGGCCACCCTTTGCTGATCCGGACGGGTCAGAGCTTGTCGACCGGGGCGTGCCGGAGCACCAGCCACATGGTCTGGTCGCCGAAGTCGATCTGCGCGCGGGCACCCGGGCCGTGCCCCTCGACGGCGAGCACCCGCCCCAACCCGTACCGCTGATGGTTGACCCGGTCGCCCGCGGACACCTTAGGCCCCTGCGGCAGCTCACTGGCGGTGGTCAGGCGGCTGGCGTCCACGCCGAGCCGCTGCGCCAACTGGGCCGCCTTCGGCGTACCCCCGGTGAAGTTGCCACGCGCGCCGGGCGCGCGGTCCGCGCGGCCACCGACGCCGCCGCCCCCGCCGGCCCAGGAGGTGTACGACCCTTCGGTGCGCTCCCAGTGCACCAGCTCGGTCGGCAACTCCTCCAGGAAGCGCGATGGCGGGTTGTAGGACGGCTGCCCCCAGGCCGAGCGGGTCACCGCCCGGGACATGTAGAGCCGCTGTCGGGCACGGGTGATGCCGACGTACGCCAAGCGGCGCTCCTCCTCCAACTCGCGGGTGTCGCCCAGCGAGCGCAGGTGCGGGAAGACGCCGTCCTCCAGCCCGGTCAGGAAGACCACCGGGAATTCCAGCCCCTTGGCGGTGTGCAGCGTCATCAGGGTGACCACGCCCTGGTGGTCGGGGTCGTCGGAGGGGATCTGGTCGGCGTCGGCGACCAGCGCCACCTGCTCCAGGAAGCCGGCCAGGGTGGCCCGCTCCCCCTCCTCGCCCAGCGCTTCGATCCGCTCGGTGTACTCGCGGGCGACACTGACCAGCTCCTGGAGGTTGTCCACCCGGCCGGCGTCCTGCGGGTCGAGGCTTTCCTCCAGCTCGGTGAGGTAGCCGGAACGGGTCAGCAGCGCCTCCAGCACCTCCTCCGGGGTGCCGGTCTCGGCCAACTCGCGGCCGCCGTCGAGCAGCGCCACGAAGTCCGCGATGCCGTTGGCCGCCCGACTGGAGATGCCCGGCGCCTCCCGGGCCCGGCGCAGCGCCGCGCCGAAGGAGATCCGGTCGCGGCTGGAGAGCGCCTCGACACACGCCTCCGCGCGGTCGCCGATGCCCCGGCGGGGGGTGTTGAGCACTCGCCGCAGGCTCACCGTGTCGTCGTCGTTGACCACCGAGCGCAGGTACGCCAGGGCGTCGCGGACCTCCTTGCGCTCGTAGAAGCGCACCCCGCCGACCACCTTGTAGGGCAGGCCGACCCGGATGAACACCTCCTCGAAGACGCGGGACTGCGCGTTGGTGCGGTAGAAGACGGCGACGTCGCCGGGGCGGGTCTCGTCGGCGTCGACCAGCCGGTCGATCTCCCGGGCCACCCAGTCGGCCTCGGCGTGCTCGGTGTCGGCCACGTAGCCGACGATCTGCTCGCCGGCGCCGGCCTCGCTCCACAGTCGCTTGGGTTTGCGGGAGGTGTTGCGGTCGATCACCGCGTTGGCCGCGTTGAGGATGGTCTGGGTGGAGCGGTAGTTCTGCTCCAGCAGGATCGTCCGCGCGTCGGTGAAGTCCCGTTCGAACTCCAGGATGTTGCGGATCGTCGCACCCCGGAACGCGTAGATCGACTGGTCGGCGTCGCCTACCACGCACAGCTCGGCGGGCTCCAGCCCGTCGGTGCCGGAGACCAGTTCCTTGATCAGGACATACTGGGCGTGGTTGGTGTCCTGGTATTCGTCCACCAGCACGTGGCGGAACCGTCGGCGGTAGCTCTCCGCGACGTGCGGGTGGGACTGGAGCAGGTGCACCGTGGTCATGATCAGGTCGTCGAAGTCCAGGGCGTGTGCCTCACGCAGCCGACGCTGGTAGAGCGTGTACGCCTCGGCCAGCGCCCGCTCGTTGGGCCCGGTGGCCCGCGCCGCGAACTGCTCCGGGTCGACCAGCTCGTTCTTGAGGTTGGAGACCTGGGCGGCCAGCCCACGCGCCGGGTAGCGCTTCGGGTCGAGATCCAGCTCGCGGGTGACCAACTGCATCAACCGGCGGGAGTCGTCCGCGTCGTAGATCGAGAACGTCGACTTGAGGCCGGCGTGCTCGTGCTCGGCACGCAGGATCCGCACGCAGGCCGAGTGGAACGTCGACACCCACATCAGGCGGGCCCGGGGGCCCACCAGCGCGGCGACGCGCTCCTTCATCTCGCCGGCGGCCTTGTTGGTGAAGGTGATCGCGATGATCTCGCCGGGGTGCACGTCCCGAGCGGCGAGCAGGTAGGCGATCCGGTGCGTGAGCACCCGGGTCTTGCCGGACCCGGCGCCGGCCACGATCAGCAGCGGCGAGCCGGCATGGCTGACGGCGTCGCGCTGCGGCCCGTTCAGCCCGGCGAGCAGCTGCTGCGGATCGAGGCGCGCGGCGGCCGCCCCGGGTCGGTGCGGGCGGGCCGGCGCGGACTCCGGCGCAGGCGGGGACGCGGGGATGTCGAAGAGAGGATGCATCGCCCGACAAGTCTATGCCGCGGGCCGGACACTGCGCCTCTGGCGCTCAGCAGCTCGTGCCCGACGGCGCGCACCGCCACCCGGCACGCCCACCGGCGGGAAAGGCGCCCTTCGCTACAGGGAATGCTTGCGCACCCGGCAGCGACGTGGGCATACTCGACGGCGTGATCGCTGCGCGCTTCTACTTTTACTATGGCACCGGGAGTCCGGCTGCCGTAGGTCGCGCCTGATCGATTCAGACCTGCTAAAGCCCCGGGCTCCTGGAGCCCGGGGCTTTTTCCGTCCCAGGTTCCGGGCACCGGGCACCACAGTGCGAGAGGTACCCGATGATGGCAGACGTGATGGAGCAGAGCGGCAGCCCGATCCGACCCGGGCAGCCCGCAGCGCAGAGGGCTGAGCCGGCGGTGGCCGCACAAACGACGGGTGCGGACGCCGAGCCGGCCGAGCAACAGACCGGCACTCAGGAGCCGTCCGCCTCGGCGCGGATCGTGCAGATCAGGGAACGGATCGACGAGATCGACCACGCGTTGATCACGCTCTGGCAGGAGCGGGCCGCGTTGTCCCAGGAGGTCGGCGCGACCCGGATGGCGTCCGGTGGGACCCGCCTGGTGCTCTCCCGGGAACGGGAGATCCTGGAGCGTTTCCGGGTCGCGCTCGGCGCCGACGGCACCCAGCTGGCCCTGCTGCTGCTCCGCGCGGGCCGCGGGCCGCTGTGAGCCGCCTCAGCCCGCGCTGAACCGGGCCACGGCTCCCTGGTGAGCACACCGCCCATCGTGCTGGCTGACGCCGCATGGGCTGCCAGGCACCGCGCGGCCGATCCGGGTCACGAACAGACGAAACCGCCTGCCGTCGTCGTGGTGACGGCGGCAGGCGGTTTCGGTGACTCACACCTCGTGGGTGGCGACGATCTCGCGCTTCTCCGCGAAGTGGCAGGCGCTCGGGTGGTCCGAGTCCCGCCGGATCTCCAGCAGCGGGACCTGCTCGGCGCAGACGTCCTGCGCCTTCCAGCAGCGGGTCCGGAACCGGCAGCCCGAGGGCGGGCTGATCGGCGACGGCACGTCACCCGTGAGCCGGATGATCGTCTTGTTGTGCCGCTGGGTCGGGTCCGGCACCGGCACCGCGGAGAGCAGCGCCTGGGTGTACGGGTGGGTCGGTCGCTCGTAGATCTCGTCCTCGGTGCCGATCTCGACGATCTTGCCGAGGTACATCACCGCGACCCGGTCCGACAGGTGGCGGACCACCGACAGGTCGTGCGCGATGAAGACGTACGAGAGGCCGAACTCGCCCTGCAGCTGCTCCAGCAGGTTCATGACCTGGGCCTGGATGGAGACGTCCAGCGCCGACACCGGCTCGTCGCAGACGATGATCTCGGGCCGCAGCGCGAGCGCGCGGGCGATGCCGATGCGCTGACGCTGACCGCCGGAGAACTGGTGCGGGTACCGGTTGATGTGCTCCGGGTTGAGCCCGACCAGGTCGAGCAGTTCGCGGACCTTGGCCCGGCGGCTGCCCTTCGGCGCCACCTCGGGGTGGATCTCGAACGGCTCACCGAGCAGGTCACCGACGGTCATCCGCGGGTTCAGCGAGGTGTACGGGTCCTGCATGACCAGCTGGATCTGCCGGCGCAGACGCCGCAGCGCCCCACCGGACAGCTTGGAGATGTCCTGGCCCTTGTAGACCACGTTGCCGGCGGTCGGCTTCTCCAGGTTCATCAGCACCCGGGCGAGCGTCGACTTGCCGCAGCCGGACTCGCCGACCACACCGAGGGTCTCGCCGGCGCGCAGACCGAACGAGACCCCGTCGACCGCCTTGACCTGACCGACGGTCTTCTTGAACACCACACCCTGGGTGACGGGGTAGTGCTTGACCAGGTCATTGACCTCGAGGATGTTCTCAGACACGGTTCACCAGCTCCTCGGCGAAGTGGCAGGCGCTGGCCCGGGCGGGGCCGACCTGCAGCAGCGGCGGGACCTTCTCCCGGCACACCGGCTGAGCCATCGGGCACCGCGGGTTGAACGGGCAGCCCGGCGGGATGTTCATCAGGTTCGGCGGGAGGCCCTTGATCGTCCGGAGCTGCTGCCCCTTCTCGTCGAGGCGCGGGATCGAGTCGATCAGACCCAGCGTGTACGGGTGCGCGGGCTTGGCGTACAGCTCGTACACGTCGGCTTCCTCGACGATCCGGCCCGCGTACATGACCGCGATCCGGTCCGCGACGTCGGCGACCACGCCGAGGTCGTGGGTGATCAGGATCATGCCCATCTGCCGCTCGCGCTGAAGCTCGGCCAGCAGGTCCATGATCTGGGCCTGCACGGTCACGTCGAGGGCGGTGGTCGGCTCGTCCGCGATCAGCACCTCGGGGTCGAGCGCCAGCGACATCGCGATCATCGCGCGCTGCCGCATACCACCGGAGAACTGGTGCGGGTAGTTGTTGAACCGGCCCTTGGCGTTCGGGATCTTGACCTGGTCGAGCATGTCGATCGCGCGCTTCTTGGCCTCCGCGCGACCCATGCCCCGCCGGACCCGGAACTGCTCGGCGATCTGGAACCCGACGGTGAAGACGGGGTTCAGCGCGGAGAGCGCGTCCTGGAAGATCATCGCGATGCCCTCGCCGCGGATGCGGCGGCGCTCCTCGTCGGACATGCGGAGCATGTCCTTGCCGTGGAAGCGGACCTGCCCACCGGTGACGAAGCCGGGCGGCGTGTCGAGGATGCCCATGATGGTCTGCGCGGTGACGCTCTTACCGGAGCCGGACTCGCCGAGCACGGCGAGGGTCTCCCCCGCGTCGACGTGGTACGTGACCCCGTTGATGACCTTTGCGACGCCGTCCCGGGTGCGGAACTCCACCCGCAGGTCGTCGACCTCGAGCAGGCGGCCGGAGGGACGCCCGGACCCGCCGGGTCCCGGCGCTGACTGCTCGGAAACGAGAATGTCGGACACTGGATCTCCCCTAGCGGAGTTTCGGATCGAGGGCCTCGCGGACCGACTCACCGAGCATCACGAAGCTCAGCACTGCGGTGACGAGGAACGCGGCGGGGAAGAACACCAGCCCTGGCGCGACCCGGACGAAATTCTGCCCATCACTGATCATGATGCCCCAGGACACCACCGGCGACTTCAGACCGACGCCCAGGAACGACAGGGTGGCCTCGGCGCCGATGAACGAGCCGACCATGATCGTGCCGTAGACCAGCAGCGGGGCCAGGCAGTTCGGCAGCAGGTGCTTGAGGATGATCCGGCCGGTGCCGGCACCCAGCGCGCGGGCCGCCACGATGTAGTCGGCCTCCTTGGTGGCGAGCACCGAGGAGCGCATCAGCCGCATCACGACCGGCCAGCTCAGCACGATCAGGGACGCGGTCACCAGGCCCATGATCTGGGCCTTGCTGTTGCCGGCGCCCGACCCGTTGAAGGTGGTCAGGATGACGATCGCGCCGAGCACGAAGGGCAGACCGAAGAAGACGTCGGCGATCCGGCTGAGCAGCGCGTCCACCCAACCACCGCGGTAGCCGGAGATGATGCCCATGGTTCCGCCGATGAGCAGGGTGCCCAGCACGGAGAGCACGGCGACCACGATGGAGGCCCGTGCGCCGTAGATGACCCGGGCGTAGACGTCGCGGCCCTGCACGTCGTAGCCGAACCAGCCATTGGCGGACGGCTTGTCGAGGCTGCGGGACAGCGAGCCGTTGACCGCGTCGCCCGGGGCGAACAGCGCCGGGAAGGCCGCCATCAGCAGGAAGATCACGATCAGCGTGGCCGAGATCCAGAACAGCGGCTTGCGTCGCAGGTCCCGCCAGGCGTCGCCGAGCAGGCCGCGCGGCTTCTCGTTGCTCTGCGGCTGGCCCGCGGTGGCGGGGGCGGCGGAGTCGGTGGGGTGTGCGCCAGGGGTACTGACGATCGATGCGGTACTCGGGTCACTCATAACGGATCCTCGGGTCCAGGGCGGCGTAGAGCAGGTCAACCAGCAGGTTCATCACGAGATAGACCAGCACCAGGACGACCACGATCCCTACCACCGTGGCGCTTTCCTTGGTGATGATCGCCCGGAACACCTGGCGGCCGATCCCGTTGATGCCGAAGATTCCCTCGGTGACGATCGCGCCACCCATCAGGGCACCGAGGTCGGTGCCGAGCAGGGTCACCACCGGGATGAGCGAGTTACGCAGCAGGTGCACACCAACCACCCGGCGCATCGGCAGGCCCTTGGCGATGGCCGTGCGCACGTAGTCCGCGCGACGGTTCTCCGCGATGCTCGTTCTCGCTACCCGGGCGATGTACGCCACTGACGCGCTGCCCAGCACGAAGCCGGGCACGATCAGCTCGGACCACCGCATCTCGGAGGAGACGGTCGGCTTGATGATGCCCCACTGCACACCCAGCAGCCACTGCAGCACGAAGCCGACCACGAAGACCGGCAGCGCGATCAGGAAGAGGGTGGAGACCAGGACCAGGTTGTCCAGGAAGCCGTTACGCCGCAGACCGCTCAGCACACCGGCGCCGAGGCCGATGATGGCCTCGATGGCGAGCGCCACGACGGCCAGCTTCAGGGTGTTCGGGTACGAAGTCAGGATGATGTCGCTGATCTCGCGCTGCGAGAAGGTCTGACCGAAGTCACCCTGGAGCAGGTTCTTCATGTAGTTGGCGTACTGCACGAAGACGTTCTGGTCGAGGTGGTACTTCTCGGTCATGAAGGCGATGTACTGGTCCGGGCAGCGACGCTCACCGCACTTGCCGGCGAACGGATCGCCCGGAACGGCCCAGACGAGCCAGTAGATCAGGAACGTCGTACCGATGAAGACCGGCACGAGTTGGAGCAGCCGTCTCAACAGATAACGGCCCATGGGGTGGTCCTCCAGACAGGGGGCGCGTCGGACGGCCGACACGGTGGTGACAACGTGCGAATGGAGTGTGGTAACACCCAATCGCGGAACGGCCCCGGGTCGGGCTCACCGGATGTGGCGAGCCCGACCCGGGGTCAGACCGTTCGGATCAGAGCTCGACCGAGGTGATGTCGATCTCGCCGACGTTGTTCAGCTCAAGCTTCTTGATCTTCTCCGAGTGGCCGGACTGCTGACCGTAGAAGTAGACCGGGATGCTCGGGACGTCCTGGTCGACCTTCTCGACCGCCTTGGCGAACGCCTCGTGCGAGGCCTCCAGGCTCGGAGCGCCGCTGGCCTGCTTGGCAAGGGCGTCGACCTCGGTGTTGCTGTAGAGGCCGTCGTTCGAGGAACCGTTGGTGACGAACAGCGGGTTGACCCAGTTCTCGACGTCCGGGTAGTCCTGCTGCCAGGCAGCGCGGTACGGGCCGGTCATCTTGTGGGCGTTGATGTTCTGGCGGAACACCGCGAAGGTCGGCACACCCTCGGCCCGGGCGTTGATGTTGAGGTTGGTCTTGACCTGCTGCGCGACGGCGTCCATCCAGTCCTTGTGGGCGGAGTCCGCGTTGTAGTAGAAGACCATCTCGCCAGTGAAGCCACCGGCCTCGGCGAGCAGCGTCTTGGCCGTTGCCGGGTCGAACTTGCAGGCGGTGCAGTTACCCGGCTTGGCGCCCGGGGTCAGCGGGTTCGCCCAGCTGTCGGCCGGCTTGCGGGTACCGAAGAAGATCTTGTCCGAGATCTCCTGCCGGTTGACCGCCAGCGACACCGCACGACGCAGCTTCGGGTTCGCGAAGCGCTTGTCGTAGATCGGGAACGCGATGAACGCGGTCGACGGCGTGACGGTCGAGCGGCCCCGGTCACCGAGGTCGGTCTTCCACTTGTCACCGGCGAGCGCCGAGGTGGGGACAACCTCCATGAAGTCGAGGTTGTTGGCCAGCAGATCGGCGTAGGCGGCGTTGTCGTCCTGGTACAGCTTGACGTCGACGTCCTTGACCTTCATCTTGTCGCGAAGGTTGTAGTCGTCGAAGCGCGTCAGCTTGATGAGGGAGTTGTCCTCCCAGGACACGAACTTCACCGGGCCGTTGCCGATCGGCTTCGTCTTGCCGAACTCTTCCGGCTTCATGGTGAAGAAGACGTCCGGCAGCGGCATGAAGGCGCTGTAGCCGAGCTTGGTCGGGAAGACCGCGGTCGGCGCCGCCAGGGTGACCTCGAAGGTCTGGTCGTCGATGACCTTCAGGCCGGACATCTTGTCGGCCGTCGGGGTCGGGGCCTTCTTCGGGCCGTCCGCGCCATCCGGGTCCGTGGTGTAGGTCTGGTCGAAGCCCGCGATGTCCGCGAAGAAGGTGCCGTTCTGCGCGCCGTTCGGCGAGTAGGCGGCCCAGTTCCAGGCGTCGACGAAGTTCTTCGCCTTGACCTCGGTACCGTCGTGGAACTTGGTACCGGCCTTGATCTTGATCGTGAAGACCTTGGAGTCCGTGGTGTTGATGGACTCCGCCAGCGCGTTACGCGGGGCCCCACCGTCGTTCGGGTACTCGACCAGGCCGGTCCACATCCAGTCGATGATCTTGCCGCCGCCGGTCTCCGTGGTGTTCGACGGGACCAGCGGGTTCTCCGGCTGGACGCCGTGAACAACGATCGAGCCGTCCGTGCTGGCGGCAGTATCGCCGTCGCCACCGCTCGAGCAACCGCTCGCGACAAGCGCGGCAGCCGCGCTGAGCGCGATGGCGCTCGTCGCCCGCTTCGAGACTCTCATTCCGAGGGGCCTCCTCTTTCTAACCAGGTTCCGTCGTGGGTTTCACGCACGTTTTGGGGGTGACACCGCCCGACCACCCCGGGGCGCGGGTCGCCGGGACCACAGGGAAGTTGGGGACACCCCTGATGTTCCGATCCGCCGGGCTCCCCCACCAACGAGGCTTGACACGACGCAACCGGCACAGCCACGGGCCGCCGAGATCGGCGGAATCGTGGTCGTGGGGCGTACGGAGTGCCACACACCGATGGTGAGGTGCTGCCACTGTGACACCCACTGGCCTCTTCCGTGAAGGTGCCGTTATCAAGCCGTTAGTTGCCCGCCACGTTGCCGATACTTGAAAAATGATCATAAAACGGTCGACGCGGGCGGCGCTGAGCAGGAAATACGTTGCGCCCACCCGGCGACCCGGCCTCAGCCGGTGCGCGCGCCGCGGGGCCACCCAGCCCGATGGGACGTGCGTCACCACTCACGTTTCGACCCATCCGGATGAGGGCCCCTACGGCTACCCGGACACGATCACCGGCTGGGCGTACGAGGGCGCGCCGGACGTTTCTCTGATCCTCGCCGGGCCGACGCGCCGTCACACGAGGCGGCGATCCGCCGCCCAACGGGAGAGTTCGTAGCGGTTGGACATCTGAAGCTTGCGCAGAACGTTCGACACGTGCGTCTCCACCGTCTTGATGGAGATGAAGAGCTCCTTGGCGATCTCCTTGTACGCGTACCCCCGGGCCAGCAGCCGCAGCACCTCACGCTCACGATTGGTGAGCTGGTCCAGCTCCGGGTCGGCCACCGGCGCGTCCGGCCGAGCCGCGAAGGCATCCAGCACGAACCCGGCCAGCCGTGGGCTGAACACCGCGTCCCCGTCGGCCACGCGACGGATCGCGGCAGCCAACTCGTCCGGGGAGATGGTCTTGGTGACGTACCCGCGGGCACCGGCACGGATCAGCCCGATCACGTCCTCCGCCGCGTCGGAGACGCTCAACGCGAGGAACTTGACCTGCGGGTGCGTACGCCGCATCGCCTCCAGCACCGCGCGACCGCCACCATCGGGCATGTGCACGTCGAGCAGCACCACGTCCGGGCCGACGGCGGCGATCCGGGTGACCGCCTCGGCCACCGTGCTCGCCTCGCCAACCACATCGACGTGGGCACCCAACTCCGCGCGCACCCCGGCTCGGAACATGGCGTGGTCGTCCACCAGGAACACCCGCAGCCGCTCGGGGCGGGCATCCGCCGGGTCGAGGTGCTCGGTCGACTGCTCAGCCATGGTCATCTGTTCCTCTCCGCTGCGGACGAGTCCCGGGAGATCGGCAGGATCAACCGGACCTCGGTCCCCTCCCCCGGGCCGGACCGTATTTCGGCCCGTCCGCCGTGCCGCTTCATCCGCCCGATGATCGAGCCGCGTACGCCGTGCCGGTGGTCCTCCACGGTATCCGGATCGAAGCCCTTCCCCCGGTCCCGGACGAAGACACTGACCTGATCCGGCTCCACCTCGGCGTAGAGCGACACGGTCTGCACGCCTGCGTGCCGGGCCGCGTTCACCAACGCCTCCCGCGCGGCCGCGACCAGCGCCCCGACCTTCTCGTCGGTCTCCCGGTCCCCCACCACCACCGTCTCCACGCTGATCGCGAAGGTGTCCTCGACCTCGGCCGCGGCCTGTTCCAGAGCGGCTGCGAAGCGCTCGCTCGGCGAAGCGGTCGGCTTGTAGAGCCAATTGCGCAGCGACCGCTCCTGCCCTCGGGCCAGCCGCTGCACCGTCTTGACGTCGCCGGCGTTGCGCTGGATCAGTGCCAACGTGTGCAGCACCTGGTCGTGCACCATCGCGGCCAACTCGGCCCGCTCCTGCTCGCGGATGCGCCCCTCACGCTCAGAGCGGAGCTGGCTGTACGTCCGCCAGAGCACCGGCGCGGCGACCACGCCGACGCCCGCCAGCCCGACCAACGCGAAGATCACGCCATTGATCACCGCGTCGAAGTTCTGTGCCGGCGAGTAGACGGCCGCGACGCCGATGATGCCGACCGCGACCAGCACTCCCCCGCCGATGAACCGCAGCACGAAGGCCCGCCGGTCGCTCTCCTCGACGACCGCGCCGAGCCAGGGCACCGGCATCGCGTCGCCCCACTGTCGCCGCCGCTCGGGCGCGGACTGGTGCCAGATGACCCCGGCGCCGACCGCGATGATGGCCACCAACCAACCGGCGGTGCCCGCCGCACCTACCGAGTCGAAGACCATCACCTGGATCAACAGGACACCGAGCCCGATCCCCACGAACGGCAGGAGTTGGGCGACGTCCCGCCGGGGCGGCACCGCGGTGTCACCGGGACGCAGCGGCACCACCGCCCAGAAGGCCGCGTAGAGCAGCAGGCCGAGCCCGCTGAGCCCGAGCAGGACCATGAACGCGACGCGCACCCGCAGCACCGAGATGCCGAGATGGTCGGCGATACCGGCGGCGACGCCGGCGGCCATCCGGTGCTCCGGGGCGCGGTAGAGGCGCGGGGGCGGGGTCGCGATGCTGATCGGAGGCTCCCTGGTCACGGTGGCGGACAGGTCGAGGTCGGTGACTCGATCGTCACACGCTGCGGCGTCCGCGACCACGGGGACGCCCCCGACATTCCGGCCGCCGGATCTCAGGGTGGGGTCAGGGTCGGGTCCTGAGGTCGTTCGGGTGGACCGGGCAGCAGGATCGAAGCATGACCGAGGAAGCTGCCCCGCCGCCCCGACCGGGGTCGGCACAGCCGGGCGGTTCAGCAC
>NZ_QGSY01000264.1 GCF_003857035.1 Micromonospora arida | reverse complement strand
GACGAACACCGTGACCGACCGACCGGGGGCAGGGTGCAGGGCGCCCCACCGTCGCCAAGGTCACGCTCGATCCAGGATGTAGTGGCCACGGAACGCCGGGAAGCCACTACATCCAGGATGTTGCGCGATCTTGGTGACTCAACCTCGGCGATGACGGCGTTTGACCGGGCATCGGCGGGTGGGTGGGCGCAACGGGGTTCAGCGTGGGTTGGGCGTACCCGTTGCGGCCAGATCGGCCGGGAACTCGTCGACGGTTGCAGCGTCGGAGGCCTCGGCGGACACGCCGGCAGCGGCGGCGGGAGCAGCGGCGGCGGCTTCGGCGGCCTCGGCGCGGGCGCGGCGGGTACGGCGTAGGGCGCGTACGGCCAACACCAGGGCGGCCAGCCAGCCGGCGGCGAGCAGGGCGTACAGGGCGGGGCGGGCCGGACCGTCCAGTTCGGCGGAGCGGATCAGGGTGCGGGCGTTGGTCAGCACGATCACGCCGCCGACTGCCGCGCCGAGCAGTTGGGCGGGCACGATTCGCACCAGCCAGGCGGCCAGTGGGGCGGCGATGAGCCCACCGATGAGCAGCGCGGCGACGGTGGGGAGCAGGAATCCCTCCGAGCCCAGCCCGATCAGGAAGCCGATGCTGGCCGCGCCGGCCACGACGAACTCGGAGGTGTCCACGGAGCCGATCACCTTGCGCGGTTCCATGCGGCCGGAGACCAGCAGCGCGGGGGTGGCCACCGGGCCCCATCCGCCGCCGCCGGTCGCGTCGACGAAGCCGGCGACCAGGCCCAGGGGGCCGAGGAAACGACTGCGGAGCCGTCCGCCGACCCGGTCGGTGCGCAGTGGTCGGGCGAAGCGGATCAGGAGGTACGCGCCGAGCGTGAAGAGGATGCCGGCCATCCACGGTCCGGCGGCCTCGGTGGAGATCGAGCTGAGCAGGGTGGCGCCGGCGAAGGCGCCGACAGCGCCGGGTAGGGCGATGCGGGTCACCACCCGCCAGTCGACGTTGCCGAACCGCCAGTGCGCGACCCCGGCGGCGAGCGTGGTGCCGATCTCGGCCAGGTGCACCGAGGCCGAGGCGGCGGCCGGGGCGACTCCGGCGACCAGCAGCAGAGTGGACGAGGTCAAGCCGTATGCCATGCCGAGCGAACCATCGATCAGTTGCGCGACGAGCCCGACCAGAGCGAGGACCAACAGCTTGCGCACGAGCGCCCCCAGACTTTTCGGCATCTCCTATCGACTTGGTCGACAATGCGGGATGGGGCAGCCAGGGTCAAGCCCCCGATCGGTGGATGGGACACGGCCGGGTCAGCGACCAGGTGATGTGGGGCCGGGAGGCGAGCCGGCGCTCAGATCCAGGCGCGCGGGTCGGCGGCCAGCTCGGTGACCCGCGCGGGCAGGGTGCCGGCGGCCACGTCGGCGACGCTGACCAGTTCCAGGATCTCCCGCTCGCTTGCCCGTAGCGCGATCCAGACCTCCTGGAGGGCGTGCGCCGGGCCGTGGTACCCGAGCTGCTCGGGGCGTTGCCCGCGTACGTGGGCGAGGGGCCCGTCGATCACCCGGATGACCTCGGCGAGGGAGATCTCCTCGGCGGGGCGGGCCAGCCAGTAGCCGCCCTCCGGACCACGCTGGGCGTGCACGATGCCGCCACGGCGCAGCTGGAGAAGGATGCTCTCCAGGAACTTCGGCGGGATCTCCTGGGCGCGGGCGATCTGGTCGGCCGTCACCGGCCGGCCGCGCCCGGGGCCGCTGGCCGTCGCGGCAAGCTCGGTGGCCGCGCGGAGGGCATAGTCGACCCGGGCGGAGAGACGCATGTCGGCAAGGTTAGTCGCTGGTCAACCGGGCGGGCGGGCGACCCTCGGCCGATCGGCCACGCGTCGATGGCAAGCAGCCCCGCCGGCACCCGTCCGGGCCGCCGGGCCGGACCGATGAACGGCCGCCGGTAGGGACCGGTGAAGTACGTCATGATCCACCGCACGGTGGCGGCCGAAATGCCGTTCCGGAGCGTCCCTATGCTGGACGTGAGTGCGAATGTCTGGCCGTTTACGGGGCCGCCAGCAACATATTGATAAACACCCGGGTGCGCTCGGGGGGAAGGCAACACGATGACCGATATCGCGACACGCACCTGGGACGGCATGACCATCCCGGTGGCCGGCACCTATCTTCTGGATCAGGCGCACAAGCGGATCGGTTTCCTGTCCCGGCACATGATGGTGAGCCCGGTGCGAGGCGAGTTCGCCGAGGCCACGGCGGAGATCTTCGTGGCGGAGGACCCGCTGCTCTCCTCGGTGACGGCCACCATCATGTCGGCCAGCATCACCACCGGGAGTGTCGACCGGGACACGCATCTGAAGAGTGCCGACTTTCTCGATGTGGAGCGTTTTCCCACCCTCGAATATCGAAGCACCGGTATCAAATGGCAGGGCAACGAGGACCCCATATTCCAGTGGGCGCGCCTGCGCAACCATCGGTTGGGCGGACGAGGCCGAAGTCACATTGTTCCGCCGCAGTCCGACGGTATTCCCGGACGATTCGTCCTCACCGGTGAGTTGACCGTGAAGGGGATCACCCGGGCCGTCGACCTGGAGGTGAATTTTGGTGGTGCTCGTCAGGATCCGTACGGGCAGAACATCTTCGGATTCAGCGCGACGGCCGAGATGAACCGTGAGGACTACGGCCTGCTCTGGAATGTCGTCCTGGAGAGCGGCGGGGTGCTGGTCGGCAAGACGGTGCAGATCGAGATCGCTGGCGAAGCCATCTACCAGGCCTGAAGCACGTCATCCCCGCCAGCTGCCTGGCGGGGACGAGCGACACCTGCCTGCCGTGGACGAACGACACCTGCCTGCCGTGGACGAACGACACCTGGCTGGCGGGGCGAGCGACGACTGATCAGCGGAGATGAGCCAGAGCGTCAGGCACCGACGCGGCGCAGCAGACCCTCCTGGACGGCGCTGGCGATCTGCCGGCCGTCCGTGGTGAACATCCGGCCGGTGGCCAGCCCACGCGCGCCGGACGCCGACGGGCTCAGACAGTCGTAGAGGAACCACTCGTCGGCCCGGAACGGCCGGTGGAACCACAGCGCGTGGTCCAGGCTCGCGCCGACCAACCCGCCCGGCCCCCACACCTCACCGTGCGCGGAGAGCACCGAGTCCAGCAGGGTGAGGTCCGAGGCGTAGGTGAGCGCGCAGGCGTGCAGCAGGGGGTCGTCGGGCAGTTTGCCGTCGATGCGCATCCAGACGCGCTGGTGCGGGTCGGCGGGCCGGTCGCCGGGGCGGACCCAGCCGGGCTCGCCCACGTAGCGCACGTCGATCGGTCGCGGGATCTGACCCCAGATGCCCAGCCGCTCCGGGTAGCGGGAGAGCCGGTCGGTCATCGTCGGCACCTCCTGCGGCGGGGGCACGTCCAGCGGGGCCGGGGCCTGGTGGTCCAGCCCCTCCTCGGCCCGCTGGAACGACGCCGACATGAAGAAGATCGGCTTGCCGTGCTGGAGGGCGACCGCGCGGCGGACCGAGAAGGACCGGCCGTCGCGGATGTTCTCCACCTCGTACGCGATCGGTTCGACCGGGTCGCCGGGGCGGACGAAGTAACCGTGCAGCGAGTGCACGAACCGCTCCGGGTCGACGGTGCGGCCGGCGGCGACCAGTGCCTGACCGGCGACCTGGCCGCCGTACACCCGTTGTGGGCCGACCGGGGGGCTCATCCCCCGGAAGGTCATCTCCCCGGTCGAGTCGAGGTCCAACACTTCCAGCAGCTGGTCCACCGCCGCCTGGCCGACCGCGACCCGACCGTCGCTCACTGCAGGGCCCGCGCCGACGCGGCGTCGACCAGCGAGCCGAGCTGGTGTACGCGCAGCGTGTTGGTCGAGCCGGGGGTGCCGGGCGGGCTACCCGCCACGATCACCACGTAGTCACCGGGGTTGGCCCGGTCGAGGCCGAGCAGCGCCTGGTCGACCTGGCGGAACATGTCGTCGGTGTGCTGCACGAACGGCATCAGGAAGGTCTCCACGCCCCAGGTGAGGGCGAGCTGGTCGCGCACCTCGGGGACCGGCGTGAAGGCCAGCAGCGGCAGGTCGCAGTGCAGGCGGGACAGCCGTCGCACGGTGTCACCGGTCTGCGAGAACGCGACGAGCGCCTTGGCGTTGATGGCCCGCGCGATCGACGAGGCGGCGACGGTGAGGGCGCCACCGTGGGTACGCGGGTCGTGCTGCAACCGCGGCACCCCGATGGAGCCGGCCTCGGTGGTCGTCACGATCTTGGCCATGGTGCTCACGGTGAGCACCGGATACTTGCCGACGCTGGTCTCGCCGGAGAGCATCACCGCGTCCGCGCCGTCGAGCACCGCGTTGGCGACGTCGGAGGCCTCCGCCCGGGTGGGGCGGGAGTTCTCGATCATGGAGTCGAGCATCTGGGTGGCCACGATGACGGGCTTGGCGTTCTCCCGGCACAGCTGCACGGCGCGCTTCTGCACCAGCGGGACCTCGTCCAGCGGCATCTCGACACCGAGGTCACCGCGGGCGACCATGACGCCGTCGAAGGCCAGCACGATGGCCTCCAGGTGCTCCACCGCCTCCGGCTTCTCGACCTTGGCGAGCACCGGCCGGAACACGCCCTCCTCGGCCATGATTCCGTGCACGAGCTTGATGTCCTCGGCCGAGCGGACGAAGGAGAGCGCCACCAGGTCGACGCCGAGACCCAGGGAGAAGCGCAGGTCCTCGGCGTCCTTGTCCGACATGGCGGGCACGCTGACCGCCACGTTGGGCAGCGACACGCCCTTGTTGTTGGAGACCGGGCCGCCCTCGGTGACGAGGCAGCGGATGTCGTTGCCGGTGACGTCGGTGACCTCGACGGCGACCCGACCGTCGTCGATCAGCAGTCGGTCACCGGGCTTCACCTCCTGCGGCAGCTTGCGGTAGGTGCAGGAGACCCGCTCCTTGGTGCCGATGACGTCGTCGCCGGTGATCACGACGGAGTCACCGGTGCGCCACTCGTGGGGGCCGTCGGCGAACCGACCGAGCCGGATCTTGGGGCCTTGCAGGTCGGCGAGGACGGCGACCGGCTTGCCTGTTGCCTCCGACGCCTCCCGGACCAGTCGATAGACCGCCTCGTGGTCGGCGTGACTGCCGTGGCTGAAGTTGAGCCTCGCCACGTTCATGCCGGCCTCGACGAGACCCCGGATGCGCTCCGGGGACGAGGTGGCGGGACCAAGAGTGCAGACGATCTTCGCGCGGCGTGTCACGCCCATCAGGCTAGTCTCTCCTTCAGGTCGGACTCAGGGCCGACCCCTTGCAGGCAGCGGAACAGGTGTCCAACGACGCGCGGTGCGCGTCGGGCCGGCGGGCGGAACCGCACCGGGAACGTTGTGGCGACGGGCATCAGCGACCGCGCGCCGGGAATCGTACGCCTCTGCCGGCGTGCGCTGTCGGGGTGCTCCCGGCGGCGGCTCACTCCGGGTGCCCCGAGGGCGGCAGGCGGCGGCTCACTCCGGGTGCTCCGCGGGTGGCAGGGTGGGCACCGCGTGCAGCAGGTCGCGGGGGTCGTAGCGGCGCTTGGCCCGGCGCAGCCGCGCCCAGTTCGCGCCGTAGGCGAGCCGGACCCGGTCGGTCTCCTCGGGGGCGAGCAGGTTGGGGTAACCACCGGGCAGGGCGTGCGGGGCGAGCGCCGCAGAGGTCCGCTCGGCCCACTCGCGGTGCGGACCGGCCTGGTCGCCGGGAGCCCACACCGCGATGATCTCGGCCATCAGGTGATCGGTGCGCAGCCCGAACGCCGTGTCGGTGGGTCGGACCCGGGTGGCCGCGCCGTGGAAGTGGTGCACGGCCAGCGCGGAGAACGGCGAGGTGACCTGCCGGGCCGCGTCGACGAGGGTGTCCGCCGCGCCGTCGGTGAGCGCGGGCAACCACCGGGTCCGCAGCAGGTAGTGGTTGCCGTCGACCATCCCGCCGTCGAACATCCGCAGCGCGTCCGCGTACGGCATCGGGCCGATCTGGTCGACAAGCGGGGTGCCCAACGCGCGCAGCCGGTCCATCCACGGCGCCCCGGCTTCCAGGTCGGGGCCGCTGTAGAACGGGCAGACGAAGACCATCGGCTCGCCGGCCGGGCCGGGCAGGAAGCCGGCCGTCACGGTCAGTTCGTCCGGAGCCTCGGCGACCAGGGCGCCGTAGCCACGCAGCACAGCCGGCGCCTCGGAGAGCGCGAACATGATCATACCGGCCAGCACACCGGGCAGCCGGTGCGCGCGGAAGCGCAGCTCGGTGACGATGCCGAGGTTGCCGCCGCCGCCGCGCAACGCCCAGTACAGCTCGGCGTCGTGCCGGGGGTCAGCGGTGACCCGGCGGCCGTTGGCGAGAACCACCTCCGCGCCGAGCAGGCTGTCCAGGGCCAGACCGAACCGGCCGCACAGCGGCCCGTACCCGCCGGCGAGGGTGAGCCCGGCCATCCCCACGGCACCGACCACGCCGGTGGGGACCACCAGGTCGTACGGGCGGGCGGCGGCGAGCAGTTCGGCCGCCGTGGCGCCGCCGCCGATGGTCACGGTGGCCGCGTCCGGGTCGACCCTGACGGAACGCAGCCCGGTCAGATCGAGCGCCAGAGCGCCGTCGCGCAGCGCCCGGCCGGCCCAGTCGTGCCCTCCGGAGCGGACCGAGAGGGGCAGGTGGCACCGGGTGGCGATGCGGACCGCCTCGGCCACCTCGTCGGAGTCCTGGCACCTGGCGACCAGCGCGGGCGTGCGCGCCACCGCGCCGTTCCAGAGCCGGGTGGTGACGGCGTAACCGGGATCGCCCGGCTCGTGCAGCCGGTCACCGAGCAGGGCACGCAGTCGGGCGGCGGCCGACGCGACATCGGGGGTGGCGGCGGAGATCATGGCGACTCCTCGACCGGGGCCGACCCACGACACCGGGTACGCCCCGGCGGCGGCCCGCGCTGGGCGCGACCGTAGCACCGGGAGGCGGGCGAGCGCCGTCATCATCACGACAGCCACCGATGGACCGGCGGCTCAACTGCCCGCCTTGACCAGCGGGAACTCCAGGGAACCGGCCGGGCAGAGGAAGGTCAGCACCTCCACCCGGTAGAGCCCGGCCTGCACCGCCGGGTCGGCCTCCAGCACGCTGCGGACATCGTCGACGCTGCCGGTACGGGCCAGCCCGAAGCCGATCGGCGGATCCGGCTCACGCGCCGGCCCGTCCACTGAGCCGGCGACCAGGACGATGCCGCGTCGCTGCAACGCCTGCATGTGTTCGGAGTGCTCGGCCTGCAACCGCTGCACGGTCTCGCCGGGCAGGGCCCGCCCGGCCGCGCCGGGATAGATCACGATGCACTCGTACGTGTCGAGCGCGAAGTTGACCTGCGGCACTCCCATGGGTGCTCCCTCCGCCGTCGCGCCGGAACGCACCGGCTCCGGCCAGCGTCGCACGGACACCCCGGTCGTACCGGGCGCTTCCCGGCAACTCGACTCGGCGCGCTGACGACGTGTCCGGGCCCACACTCGGCCGACCGGCGGCATGGCGGCGGGGTTCCGGGGGATGATCCTTCGGTGGTGGGTGGGCTCTTCACGCCCGCGCTGTCCACGCCCGCCACGACGAGACGATTGGGGATCGGGCAATGGCGACAAATATCAGTGAGCAGCCCTCGAAGGCGTCCGGCACGTACCGGATCGGTGGCGACGTCACCGTCAACCGGCTCGGCTACGGGGCCATGCAGATCACCGGCCCGGGTGTCTGGGGTGACCCGAAGGACCCGGCCGAGGCGGTTCGCGTGCTGCGCCGTGCGGTCGAGCTGGGCGTGACGTTCATCGACACCGCCGACTCGTACGGGCCGTTCGTCTCGGAGTTGCTGATCCGGGAGGCGCTGCACCCCTACGCCGATGACCTGGTGATCGCGACCAAGGCCGGGCTGAGCCGCTCCGGCCCCGGCGACTGGCGTGCGCTGGGCCGCCCGGAGTACCTGCGCCAGCAGTGCGAGCTGAGCCTGCGTCACCTCGGTCTGGACAGCATCCCGCTGTACCAGCTGCACCGGATCGACCCGAAGGTGCCGCTCGCCGACCAGCTCGGTGAGCTGGCGCTGCTGCGGGAGGAAGGCAAGATCCAGCACATCGGGCTGTCCGAGGTGAGCGTCGCGCAGATCGAGGAGTCCCGGGCGATCACCACGATCGCGTCGGTGCAGAACCTGTACAACCTCGCCAACCGCAGCGCCGAGGACGTGCTGGAGTTCTGCGAGCGCAACGACCTCGCGTTCATCCCGTGGTTCCCGATCGCGACCGGTGAGCTGGCCCGCCCGGGCGGCCCGCTGGACGCCATCTCCACCGCGCACGGCGCGTCGCCCGCGCAGCTCGCGCTGGCCTGGCTGCTGCGTCGCTCGCCGGTGATGCTGCCGATCCCTGGCACGTCCTCGGTGGCGCACCTGGAGGAGAACGTGGGCGCGGCCGACGTGCGGCTCACCGACGACGAGTTCGAGGCGCTCGCCAAGGCGAGCTGACGCGCCGATCCGGACGCCGTCGGCTCAGTCGACGGCGTCCGGACCGGGCTCCGAACCCAACTCCCGGGCGGCGCGTAGCGCCTCGGTCGCCTGGGCGGCGCGTAGCGCCTCGGTCGCCTGGGCCAGCAGGCGAGCGGAGTCGGTCCGCCCGCTCACCTGCAACTCCACCTCGGTGTCCCCGGCCTGGGTCCGGATGCTGGCCTCGGTGCGCTGCTGGTCCACCCAGGACTGCATTCGAGCAGCACCCGGTAGAGCGTGTAGAGGGCCCCGCCGCCGCACCGGAGCGGGTCAGAGCGCGAGGCAGTTGGGTCGCACCGGGCCGTCGACCAGAGCGCCGCGCACGATGGTGTAGGCCGTGCCGTCGAGCACCAGGCCGAGGTGCCCCACCACCCGCAGCGGGCAGTACGACTGGATCAGCACGTTCGTCGCACCGTCGTTGACGGCGGCGTTTCCGGTCGGGCGGACCAACTCGTCCTGCAGGGTGCGGATGGTGGTGTAGCGCACCGCGCCCGGGGTGTCGTCGCCGGCGTTGAGGTCGGCGAGGAACGTCGAGCCGATGGTCATCTGTTGGCAGGCCACGACGCCGGCGCAGCTGCCCAGGCCCAGGAACGCCACGATGTTGGCGACGTACGTGCCGTACTGGGGTGTGCCCAGGCTGACGTAGCGACCGACGGTGGCGGTGCCGCCGAGCCGCTTGAGGTAGTACCTGCTGACCAGGCCCCCTTCGGAGTGGGCGACGACGTCCACGCTCGCCGCGCCGGTGCTGGCGCGTACCTGGTCGACGTAGCCGGCGAACGCGCGCGCCGAGGTGGGGATGTCACCGAAGCCCAGCCCGGGTAGTTGGTAGATGAAGGTGCGGTAGCCGTCGGCGCGCAGCCGGGCGGCGATCGGCTCGTACGCGACGGCGACGCCGCTGAGCCCGCCGACCACGATCACGGGGTTGGCCGCCGCGGCGGCGAAGGGCGTCGTGGGGGCGGCGGTGGTGGAAGCGGGGGCGGCGGTCGCCGTGGCGGTGGACGCGAGCAGCGCGGCGGTGGCGA
This sequence comes from Micromonospora arida, assembly GCF_003857035.1. Lineage (GTDB taxonomy): Bacteria > Actinomycetota > Actinomycetes > Mycobacteriales > Micromonosporaceae > Micromonospora > Micromonospora arida. The sequence continues at coordinate 8,234 of NZ_QGSY01000264.1, read as the reverse complement.
GGGCCAGGACGAGGGCGGTCTTTCGGAGCAGCATCGCTGCACCTCCGGGGGAGGCACCCGGCGAACCGGGCAGGTGGGTGGGGGTGTCCGGTCGACCGTGCGACGATCATGCCCGCAACAATTTAGAAACGTCAATGACTTGTTACGCGCCGGTAACCCGCTGTTCCGGCGGGGGCGTAAACGGTCATTCCGCTCCGCTCCATATCGGACACCGACGGTCGCTGGCATGCTGTGGCCGTGGCTGTCGACGAACCCACCGAGCGTGAGCTGCGGGTGATGCCGTGGTGGCTGGTCCTGGTCGGCCTGCTGGTCGCCATCGCCCTGGGCTGGCTGGTGCTGGACCTGCTGCTCACCGAGGCCGACCGGGCCAGCCAACCGGACACCCGCGCCACGCTGCGCATCGACGCGATCCGCACCGGCCTGACCGTCGTCGCCGGCACCGGCGGAGGGCTCGCGCTGCTGCTCGCCGCCCGCCGCCAGTGGATCGCCGAACGCGCGCAGCGGCACCAGGAGAGCGTCGCCGCACGGGACCATGTGCACCGGGACCGGGTGCAGGCGCACGCCGAAGCGGTGGCCGAGGCCGCGCAGCGCCACCAGGACCGGCAGTCCGGGGCCGCCGAGCATGACGCGGCGGAGCGTCGACTGACCGAGCTGTACACCCGGGCGGTCGAGCTGCTCGGCAACGACAGCGCGGCGGTACGCCTCGGCGGCCTGCACGCGCTGGAGCGCCTCGGTCAGGACAACCCGGGGCAGCGCCCGACCATCGCGGCGGTGCTCTGCGCGTACCTGCGGATGCCGGCGACCGACGGCGAGCCGCGCGAGACGGAGGTCCGGCGCAGCGCGCAGCGCGTGCTGACCCGGCACCTGCGCGCGGACGACGCGGCGCACTGGCCGGAGCTGAGACTCGACCTGGCCGGCGCGGCGCTCGTCGACTTCGACGCCGCCGGCTGCACTCTCGTCGACGCGACCTTCACCGATGCGGTGTTCACCGGTACGACCACCTTCGCGGGGGCGACGGCGCGGGGCCGACTCCTGTTCGGTGCGGCGAGCTTCGGTGACGTGGCCTTCGAAGGGCTCGCGGCCGACGGCGAGGTCGTCCTCGACGGCGTTCGCGTCGACGGCGGGGCCACCTTCGACGGTGCCGCCTTCTCCGGCGGTCTGTCCTGCCGGCGAGCCGGCTTCACCGGCCTGACCTCGTTTCGCCGGGTGACCTTTGGCCAGCCGACCAGCTTCGACGCGACCCGCTTCGAGGACGCCGCCTCGTTCCGGGAGGCCGTCTTCGACGGTGCCCTGTCGATGGAGCACACCGAGTTCGGCCGGTCGGCAAGCTTCCATGCCGTCCGCTTCACGAACATGGCGCTGTTCCGCTGGACGGTGTTCGGCGCGGAGGCGCTGTTCGACAGGGCCCGCTTCGTCGACGCCGCCAACTTCGGCCGGGCCCGGTTCCACAGCATGGTCAGCTTCCGCGACACAGAATTCAGCCGGCCGCCGCAGGTCGAGCAGGCCCGGGCGGTGGCCGATCCCGGCCACCGCTGGCCGGAGAGCACGACAGTGGAACGCCTCGACGACGAGTGGCTGCTGCTGGTCGATCGTTGACCGGCAGGGCGCGCGGTCAGCGCCGCGCGATCGGGCGGGGGCGTCAGCGCGGCGTGGCTGGTGGGCGCAGGCCGTCCAGGGCCACGCCGAGGACCCGGTCACGCTGCTCGGGTGACGGGAACTGAGCCATCGTGAGGCCACTGATCAGCCGCACCACGTCGTCGAAGCCGATGTCGTCACGGACCACACCGGCGGCCTGCGCGCGACGCATCAGCGGCTCACCGGCGGAGAAGATCTCCGCCCGGCAGCTGGTGAAGATCTCAGAGTCGTGCAGCAGTTGCTCGGCGAGCGCCCGCTTGGTGGCGACGTACGCGACGAAGCGGTGCAGCCAGGCGACGAGCGCGTCCCAGGGTGGCAGCTCGGCCAGACCCTCGGCGGAGTGGCACAGCGCCCGAACCTCCTCGACGTAGACGGCCTCGAACAGGTGCCGGCGGGTCGGGAAGTTGCGGTAGAGCGTGCCGATGCCCACGCCGGCCCGGCGGGCCACGTCCTCCAGGGAGGCGGCGGCCCCGTTCTCGGCGAACGCCTCGCGCGCAGCCGCGATCAGGGCGTCGTAGTTACGCCGCGCGTCGGCCCGCTTGGGCCGCTGGGCGAAGACCTCGGGCGCCTGCCCCGGGCTGGTCATGACGTGCGTCACCTCACTCTATTTGCATCCGGAGGACGCCCTCCGCTAGCTTAGCGGAGGCACCCCTCCGGAATCCCGGAGGCCTGCCTCCGGTTACTCTACCTCGGGACCCGCCCGATCGCTGCCTGGCCACCCCGATCGCCCGGACCCCGACAGACCACCCCGTCACCGACGACGGGCGACAAGCCTTCATTCCCGTACGTAATCAGGGAGTTTTCTCTCGTGGCAGTGACCTCCCGACGCGGCTCGCGTCGGCTCACCTTCACCGTGCTCGCGGCCGGCGCCGGGTTCTTCGCGATGCTCCAGTCGCTGATCACCCCGGTGCTGCCGACCATCCAGCAGGACCTGCACACCTCCCAGAACACCGTGACCTGGGTCCTGACCGCCTACCTTCTCAGCGCGTCGATCTTCACGCCGATCCTCGGACGCGTCGGCGACATGGTCGGCAAGGAGCGGATGCTTGTCGTCTCGCTCGCCGCCCTCGCCCTCGGCTGCCTGCTGGCCGCCATCGCGCCGAACATCGGCATCCTCATCCTCGCCCGGGTCGTGCAGGGCATCGGCGGAGCGGTCTTCCCGCTGTCGTTCGGCATCATCCGCGATGAGTTCCCGGCCGCCCGGGTCTCCACAGCGGTGGCCGCCATCTCGGCCATCGTCGCCGTCGGCGGTGGCTTGGGCATCGTGCTGGCCGGCCCGATCGTCAGCACCCTGGACTACCGCTGGCTGTTCTGGATCCCGATGGTCGTGGTCGGACTGACCGCCGTGGCCGCGCACCTGTTCGTGCCCGAGTCGCCGGTCCGTACCCCCGGTCGCATCGACTGGCGCGCCACACTGCTGCTCTCCGGCTGGCTTGTCGCGTTGCTGCTGCCGATCAGCCAGGGCGCCGCCTGGGGCTGGACCTCCACCAGGGTGCTCGGTCTGCTGGCGCTGGCAGTGCTGCTGATGGTCGGCTGGCTGGTCACCGAACTGCGGTCGAAGAATCCGCTGATCGACATGCGGATGATGCGCCTTCCCGGTGTCTGGACCACCAACCTGGTCGCCCTGCTCTACGGCGCGTCGATGTTCTCCATGTACGCGTTCCTCCCGCAGTTCCTGCAGACCCCGACCGCCGCCGGTTACGGCTTCGGGGCGAGCATCAGCCAGGCTGGCCTGCTCATGCTCCCGATGGTCAGCGCGATGTTCGTCGCCGGCGTCATCGCCGGGCGACTCCAGGCCGTCTTCAGCGCCAAGGCGCAACTCGCCACCGGTGCCACCTTCAACGTGGCCGCCTCCGCGATGCTCGCCACCGCGCACGACACCCGCTGGGAGGTCGCCATCGCCGGTGGCCTGGTCGGCCTCGGCATCGGCCTGGCCTTCGCGTCGATGGCCAACCTGATCGTCGCCAGCGTGCCCGCCAGCCAGACCGGCGTGGCGACCGGCATGAACGCCAACATCCGCACCATCGGCGGCGCGATCGGCGCGGCAGTGGTCAGCGGCGTGATCACCGCGCACCCGCAGGCCAACGGTCTGCCCCGGGAGGCCGGCTTCACGCTGGGGTTTCTCGTCCTCACGGCGATCGCCCTGGCCGCCGCGCTCGCGGCCCTCGCCGTCCCGTCCGCCCGGCGGCCGTCGGCCGGTCGCCGGCCGTCCGCCGCGACGATCGTCGAGTCGGAGCTAGCCGGCGAGTTCGCCACCATGCCGGCGACCCGCTGAGGGACTGCGCCGCGGCCCGGGCGGTTCGCCGCCCGGGCCGCGGCGCATTCCGGAGTACGCTGACCGCTTTCCATCCGTCGTTCCTCAGGAAGCGCCCATGCCCGAGTTGCTGACCGCCGACCGCATCGACGAGATCGGCGCCCTGGGCCTCAAGAGCCCTGACCCGGCCGCGTTCGTCGCCGAACTGGTGGGCGCCGTCGACGAGGGGCGGGTGGCGGATCCCGACGACACCGGGTACGCCCTGCTGGTCGCCGCGGACATCCTGGAACAGGCCGGCGACCTTGCCGACGCGCTCGCCCTGGCCACCCGCGCCATCGCCGAGCAGCCGGACGACAACGCGTACGCCCGGGCGGTGCGCGGCGGTCTGCTGCTGCGCCTCGGCCGCTCGGACGAGGGCACGGCCGAGCTGACCGCCCTGCGTCCGCTGCTGGAGACCGACCCCGCGGCCACGTACCTGATCGACGAGCTGGCCGAGTCCGGCCGCGCCGACACGGCGTTGGAGTGGCTCACCGGGGCGCTCGACGCGATCCTGGAACGGACCCGCGCCCAGCAGCACGAATCCGAGGACGCCCAGGACGAGGCCGCGGCCATGATCTACGGCCTGGCTCAGCGGCGGCACGACCTGCGCGAAGAGCAGGGCCTCCCCCACGACGAGTACGACAACCTCGCCGACCGGCTGCGCGCCGCGAGCACCCACGCGCTCGACGCCGTCGACGACGGCCCGGCGACGCTGCTCTTCTGGCCGCAGGCCGAGTTCGACGCCCTGTTGGCGCGCTGGCCCACTCTGGTCGACAACTACCCGCCCACCTGGGACGAGCACCGCACGCAGTCCGAACGCGCCCTCGTCGACGCTTCCCAGATGGGCGGCACCGACCTGGGCGTGGTCGTCGGCACGGTCGCCGACCTGGCGGCCTTCGCCGAACGCACCGGCAACGACCCCACCAGCGAGGAAACCCTCGACGAGTACGCCGACAGCCTCGACGAGGCCGGCGTGACCGCCTGGCCACCCGGCCGCAACGACACCTGTTGGTGCGGGTCCGGCGCCAAGTACAAGAAGTGCTGCCTGCCGCGCTCGCGCGGGTGACTGTTTCGGGCGCTCTGACCCCGACGTATGGTCGATGCGTCCGTTCGACTCGATGATGAAGGCGATGGCGTGACCACACACGAGCAGCACGAGACGGTCGAGGACAGCCCGGTCGGCTGGGTCGCCAGCCACATCGAGCGTTACGTGCGAACCGACGGCGCGGACGGGGGCACCTTCCACGGCGTACCCTCGCTGCTGCTCACCACCCGCGGACGCCGATCGGGCACACTGCGCCGCACGGCCCTCATGTACGGGCGCGACGGGGACAACTACCTGCTGGTGGCGTCCAACGGCGGCGCGGCCAAACACCCCGCCTGGTACCTGAACCTGACCGCCGACCCGGCGGTGGAAATCCAGGTCGGCGCGGAGCGGATCACGGGTCGGGCCCGGACCGCCACCGGCGAGGAGCGCGTCCGGCTGTGGCCGGTGATGACGAAGGTCTTCCCGACGTACGCCCGCTACGCGAAGGAGACCGACCGCGAGATCCCGGTCATCGTCATCGAACGCACCGCCGATCGATGACGGTGAGTGCCGGCGCACGCTAGGGTGACGGTAGGTAAGCACCCCACTCCGCCAAGGAGGATCGTCGTGCGCCGCATCATCACCACCATCGCACTACTCGGGCTGTCGCTCTCCGTCATGCTGGCGCCGACGCCAGCGAGCGCGGCGAGCAGCGTCGACGTCACCTCCGCGACCCTCGTCGCGCGAGGCGTCGCCGTCGACCTGACCCTCACCGTGGTCTGTCAGGCCGGCATGTCCGGCGCCACGAACCTCACCCTTCGGCAGCGGTCGGGCGACCGGGTGGCACACGGAACGGGCTGGGCCCCGCTCCGCTGTTCCGGTGAACCCCAGGCCGTGACGGGGCGGGTGTTGGCGGATGCGGGTGGCTTCGCCTTCAACAGAGGCGTGGCGCTCGCCAGCGGACACTTCGAACTGTGCGAGCAGGAGAACTGCGAATTCCTGGACTTCAACAACACGGTCCGCGTCACCCGCTGACCCGACGGCAGAGCCGCCGCTGCACGCCGCCGAGAGGGCGCCCGATGATCAGGTGATGAAAAGAAGGTCGAAACTACGTCCGACACCTACTTTTCATCACCTGATCACTGCCTCCGGGAGGCTGTGGCGAGGAGATTGGCGGCGACCACGAACACAGCAGTCACGCCGCCCGCAGTATTCGCACCCGTGGTCAGTTTCCCAACGCTCGAACCTTGGCGATCGTCTCCTGCACGTGCTGCTTGGCCGGGTCGCCACCCTGGGACGCCTGCGCGAGCGCCTGGCGGTACGAGTCGATCATGCCAATCAGCGGACCAGCCGCGACGCCTTCCAGCGCACCGGCGACGAGTGCTCGTGCCTCGGCGGCGTCCTGTGCTGCCGCTGCGGTCTTGGCCTTCGCCTCGTCCAGCTTCTGCGACGCCGCCGCCAACCTCGCGATGATCTGTGCTGCGCTCACGCGCACCTCCCCGTGATCGACCATCGCCTCCACCGCCGCACCGGCAGAGACCACATGGGAGCGTACGAGATCCGCGCACCCAACGCGACCGGCCGCTTGCTCCCGCGTCACCTCGTGGGCAGTAGTCGCCCCACACGAGCGGCTCTGACGGAGTTTGCCCACAGGAGCCCGCCACCGACGCCCTCCATCAAGCCCTCGATCCGGCAGGCCGCGACGCCGGGCGACGGGGACCACGCCGGAGCGCGAAGCCTCCTAGACTCGGTGGCAGCTGGCTGAGGGAGTGACGTGGCTTGACGGTTCAGAAGACAGACACGACATCGGCTGGTCGTGGTCGCCGGGCTCGCGCCATTGGGCTGTCCGGCGGTCTCATCGGGCTTCTCGCCCTCCTGCTCGTCGTCTCCGTCGCGACCGGTGACGGGCAGAGCATCCTCAGCAGCCTCCAGTCATCGTCGTCGGCAACAGCCGCGCCCAGTCCGACCCCGGAATCTCGGGCAGCCTTCTACCGGGCCTGCATCGCCAAGACCAAGGGCCACGACGCGTTGGTCTTCTTCCAACGGGACATCCCCGAGGGCCGGTGGGGAGAACCGCTGCGGGGCACCGCCTCGACGACCAGTGAGCCGTACGTGCTGTGGCTCTTCGACGCCCAGTGTGAACCGCACCGGGCGATCGAGGTGCCACCGCGAACCAGTCGCACGTTCAAGGCCCAGCTGGGTCAGGTCTGGTACTACGCCGAGGCGTCGGCGGGGCAGCCCGCCGACGGCTGCGCCTGCCGCGTCTTCAGCCCTTCGAACAGCGGCGCCGAGCAGAGGTTCAGCGACGCCGGCAGCATCACCTACCACCTGGACTAGGGCCTACAGCAGGCTCCCGTGGGCGGTGACGACCAGTCGCCACTCCGGTGTTCGGAGGGTTCGCAGATCCGGGGCCACGACAGGCTCGCCGCCGGGCGCGCAGACCCCGTACACCTGCGGCGCGATCGCCTCGCTGAGAAGGTGGTCGAAGTGGAACGAGCCTTCGAAGCCGAGCCAGACCACGGTGTCACCGGCGGCGCAGGCGACCCGCAGGCAGTGGGCCAGGTAGCTGTGCAGGAGGGGTGGCAACTCGTCGAAGACCAGGTCGTACTCGGTGACGCGGGCGTACGGATCGTCCCGCTCAAGGGGATACGTCTGCACCTCGAGCGGCACGACGCCACCACCGGCGAAGTCCGGCACCCGGGTCGGGACGCCCGGCACGAACACGCTGACGACAGGTTGCGCGGCGAAGCGCAGACCGGACGCCAGGTCGGTCATCAGCGCAGGCCGCGGACCAGCAGCAGGTACGCGCAGTAGGCCATCGGCACCACCAGGAAACAGATCAGGAACCCGAGCGGCAGATACCGCGGCGGGGTGCCGGCGACCATGGCCGGCCGCCCCCAGCGGCCCAGCACCAGGTAACCGCCGAAGAACGCCACCGCCGGCAACCCCGCGCAGATCCACGCGCCGAGGGTGAACCCGTCCACCAGACCGACCCCGGAGGCGAGCACCAGCATCAGCACGAGCACCCCGGCCGCCGCGCCGCACCCGGCGTAGACGGCGACCGCCCGCGCGAGCGGCGACCACGTCGGCAGCAGCGCCGGCCGCTGGGCCAGCAACTCCGCCTGCTGCCCGTGCCGGTCGGCCTCGTCGGCCATCCGCCGGGCCAGCTCCAACTCCACCGCCGGGTCGGCCAGGGCCGCGCGCTGCGTGGGCACCCCGCCGCCCGCCGGGCTCACCGCCGTCGGCCTGTCCCTTATACACATCCCCGAGCCCACCAGA
>NZ_QGSY01000259.1 GCF_003857035.1 Micromonospora arida | reverse complement strand
CCCCGCCACCGTCGAGCACTCCCCCGCCCGGCCAGCAGCCGTCGGCGCTGGTCGGCTGGGCCACCCAGAACGGCGGCACCACAGGTGGCGGCAACGCCGCCACGACCACCGTCAGCAACGCCTCGGGCCTCACCAGCGCGCTGAACGCGACAGGCGCCGCAGTCATCCGGGTGACCGGGACGATCACCTGCTCGGGGATGCTGCGGGTTCGGTCCAACAAGACCATCCTCGGTAACTACGGGGCGACGATCGTCGGCTGCGGGTTCAACGTCAGCGGCGACCGCAACGTGATCATCCGCAACCTGACCTTCCGCAACTGGAACGACGACGCGATCAACGTGCAGGAGTCGGCCACCAACATCTGGATCGACCACAACAGCTTCAGCAACGGGTACGACGGCGCCGTCGACATCAAGCGCGGCTCGGACTTCGTCACCGTCTCGTGGAACCGGGTCTTCAGCCACGACAAGACCATGCTGCTCGGTCACAGCGACGACAACGCCAGCCAGGACGTCGGTCACCTGCGGGTGAGCTACCACCACAACTGGTTCGACGGCAGCAACCAGCGCAACCCCCGGGTGCGCTTCGGCAACCCGGTGCACGTGTACAACAACTACTACCGGGCCAACGGCGGCTACGGCGTGGCGTCCACCGAGAACGCCGGCGTGCTCGTCGAGGGCAACTACTTCGAGAACGTCGACGACCCGTACCACCTCGGTGAGGGGGACTCGGGGCCCGGCAGCCTGGTCGCCCGCAACAACCACTTCGTCAACTCGCCGACCGGCCAGACCGGCGGCAGCGTTGCCAGCATCCCGTACTCCTACCAGCTGGACACCGCGAGCAACGTCAAGTCCATCGTGACGGCGGGCGCCGGCGCCGGCAAGATCACCGTCTGACCGCGGAGGGGCCCCTCGGCGAGGGGCCCCTCCGTGCGGTCAGTGGGTGGCGCAGCCAGCGGCGGGGGCAGCCACGACCGGCGGTGCGCCGATCGTCGGCAGACCGAGCAACACCCCAGGTGTACGCGGGGAGCGACCCGCCTCGGCCGCGTCACCGGCCCGGGTGCGACGGTGCGCCACCGGCGCTCCGTCGGCGTTCAGGTGGTGCGGCGCGGCGTACGTGACTGTGGTGTGCACGATGTCGCCCGGCCGGATCTGACCGGCGAGGGACTGCCCGTCGGCGGTCTCGGTCGCGAAGTGCACCAGTCGACCGTCGCGGGCCCGACCGGACATCCGGCCGGTCCGCTCGTCCTTGCGGCCTTCGCCGACCGCGACCAGCACCTCGACGGTCTCACCGACGAGGCGCTTGTTCTCCGCCCAGGTGATCTCCTCGACGCATGCGATCAACCGCTCGTAGCGTTCCTGCACGACCTGCTTGGGCAGCTGATCGTCCATCGTCGCGGCGGGGGTGCCGGGCCGCTTCGAGTACTGGAAGGTGAAGGCCGAGGAGAACCGGGCCTCCCGGACCACGTCCAGGGTGCGCTGGAAGTCGGCCTCGGTCTCACCGGGGAAGCCGACGATGATGTCGGTGGTGATCGCCGCGTCCGGCATCGCCGAGCGGACCTTCTCGATGATCCCCAGGTAGCGTTCGGAGCGGTAGGACCGGCGCATCGCCCGGAGCACGTCGTCGGAGCCGGACTGCAACGGCATGTGCAGCGAGTGGCAGACGTTCGGCGTCTCGGCCATCGCGGCGATCACGTCGTCGGTGAAGTCCTTCGGGTGCGGGCTGGTGAAGCGCACGCGCTCCAACCCGTCGATGTCGCCGCAGGCGCGCAGCAGCTTGCCGAACGCGTACCGGTCGCCGAATTCCACACCGTACGAGTTGACGTTCTGCCCGAGCAGGGTCACCTCCAGCACACCCTCGTCGACCAGCGCGCGCACCTCGGAGAGGATGTCGCCGGGGCGCCGGTCCTTCTCCTTGCCGCGCAGCGCCGGCACGATGCAGAACGTGCAGGTGTTGTTGCACCCCACCGAGATCGACACCCAGCCGGCGTACGTGGACTCGCGGCGGGTGGGCAGCGTGGACGGGAAGACGTCGAGGGACTCCAGGATCTCCACCTCGGCGGCGGCGTTGTGCCGGGCCCGCTCCAACAGCACCGGCAGCGCGCCGATGTTGTGGGTGCCGAAGACGACGTCCACCCAGGGGGCCTTGCGGACGATGTCGCCGCGATCCTTCTGGGCGAGGCAGCCGCCGACCGCGATCTGCATCCCGGGGTGCTTGTCCTTGACCGGGCGCAGACGACCGAGGTTGCCGTAGAGCCGGTTGTCCGCATTTTCCCGCACCGCGCAGGTGTTGAAGACCACGATGTCCGGGGTGTCGTCGCCAGCGGGTGCACGCTCGTATCCCGCCTGCTCAAGCAGGCCGGAGATGCGTTCGGAGTCGTGCACGTTCATCTGGCAGCCGTACGTGACGACGTTGTAGGTCCTAGCCACCCTGTTGGTGCCCCTTCCCCTCGGGCTACCAGGGTAGCGGCCCGGTCCGGGGGGACCTCCGACCGGCGTTGTCCCGTCCTGCGGCGTTGGCCCGCCGCCCCACGGTGAGGGTCAACGGCGGGCAGTTCGCTGCGGCACAGAACGTATTTCTGGGCGATTCGGGGTCTTCGCGGAACAGGCAACAGCCCCAGCGATGTCATCGTTGGTCGAGTAGCGCACCAACCGAGGAGGAACCCACATGTGCCGGAGCATCAAGACGCTGCGTGAGCCGTTCACCCCGCAGGTGACCGACGCGGACGTCGAGGCGGCAGCGTTGCAGTACGTCCGGAAGATCTCTGGCTTCCGGGCGCCCGCCGCGCACAACGCCGCCGCGTTCGACGCAGCGGTGGCCGCCGTGGCCGAGGCGACGCGCACCCTGCTCGACCAACTGGTGGTGCGGGGTGCCGGATCGGGCACCACCGACCGGTCGGCCACCGCCACCAGCTGACCGCCGCTGACCGGCACGGCACCCGGCCGGGCCTGACCCTGGAGAGGGTCAGGCCGCGGCGAGCGCCGGAGCGACAGTGTCAGGCGCCCAGCGCGAGCGGTGGCACTGCGACCAGCCCCGGCAACCCGGGTCACCCAGCGAGCAGAGCCGCAGCCTGCTGAGCACCTCACCGTCCTCAGTGTCCCGCACGTCGAAGTGCACCGGACGGACCGTGCCGTCCGGAGCGACGAGCAGGTGCCGGCCCGCGTCGAGCGTGTCGTCGCGCAACAGGCAGTTGCGGCCCAGCAATCGGGCCAGTGCGGCGATGCTCGCGTGCTCGGAGAGCTGCTCGGGCACCCCGTAGCAGTCCACCACCGTCGCGAACTCGCCCGGCGCCTGCCAGACGTCACACACCACCGCGTACGCCGGCAGCCTCGCCGGGTCGGCCACCGCCAGCGGCATCACCACCCGACCAAGCGCTTCCGCCAGCGCCGGGTAGACCTCAACGGGTTGAGCCCCGTCGATTCTCCAGTTCCACAGCTCGGTCATTCCGCCTCCTCGCTGCGTTCGTCTCCACCGGCCTCCGGATCGGGCCTTACACACGATGGTGGGGGGCATTTGACCCCAGCCGGGGGCAAGTTACCGGTCTGTGACCATTCCGGGCAAAATTTCCCTGAGCTGCATTGCTCGGAGTAGCGGGAAGGTGACAGTTTATCGGGTATGGTGCGCCATTCGCGCCACCGCCCCCGCGTGTCCCGCCGCAGGTCGACGGTGCCCGGTCAGCGCAGGACGACCCGATGCTCCCCCCGTGGCAGCAGCTCGCCCACCACCGGAGCCCCGGGCACCTCGCCGGCGACCAGCAGGCCACCGGAGGTCTGCGCGTCGGCAAGCAGGAGCCGCTCCGCCTCGTCCGCCGCGCCGAAGTCGGTCCACGGGGTCACCCACTCCAGGTTGCGTCGGCTGCCGCCGCTGACGAACCCGTCGCGCAGCGCTTCCCGCGCGCCGGCCAGATAGGGCACCCGGGCGGTGTCGATGGCCACCGTGACCTGGCTGGCCCGGGCCAGCTTCGAGGCGTGCCCGAGCAGCCCGAACCCGGTCACGTCGGTGCCGCACCGGATGCCGGCGGCGACCGCCGCGCGGGCGGCCTCCCGATTGAGTGCGCTCATCGTGGCCACCGCCTCCGGGAAGCTCTCCCCGGTCGCCTTGTGCCGGGTGTTCAGCACACCCACCCCGAGCGGCTTGGTCAGCGACAACGGCACCCCGGCCCGCCCGGCGTCGAGGGTGATCAGCTCCTCCGGTTTGACCGTGCCGGTGACCGCGAGACCGTACTTCGGGCCGTCGTCGTCCACGCTGTGCCCGCCGGCCAGGTGACAGCCGGCCTCCCGCGCCACGTCCTGGCCGCCGCGCAGCACCTCACGGGCCAACTCCAGCGGGAGCACGTCGCGCGGCCAGCAGAGCAGGTTGAGCGCCACCAGCGGGGTGCCGCCCATCGCGTACACGTCGGAGAGCGCGTTGGCCGCGGCGATCCGACCCCAGTCGTACGCGTCGTCGACCACCGGGGTGAAGAAGTCGGCGGTGCTGACCACGCCGGTCCGCTCATCCAGGCGCACCACCGCCGCGTCGTCGCCGTGGTCCAACCCGACCAGCAACTCGGCGGTGCCGGTCGCCGGGCCGAGACCGGCCACCATGATCTCCAGCTCGCCCGGCGGGATCTTGCAGGCGCAGCCACCGCCGCGGGCGTACTTGGTCAACCGTACGGGTTCGGTCATCCACCAATGATCGCGACAAGGCGCCACGATCGCCACCGCGACCACCCATCCGGTGACCAAAATCGGACGCCCGAGAACGATCGTGACCGGTGTTACCGCTCCGTGACCCGCTGGGTTGCGTTCTGCCACATCAGGCCGCCTACAGTGGCCGCACCGGGGGTCAACCGACCCCGATCCGGGAGACGACAGGGGACGGTGGACGACGTGACGACGGGCGAACCGCTCATCGTGCTGGACGCGGTCAACAAGTGGTTCGGGCCGCTGCACGTGCTGGACGACGTCTCACTGTCGGTGGGTCGGGGCGAGGTGGTCGTGGTGATCGGCCCGTCCGGCTCCGGCAAGTCGACGCTGTGCCGCACGATCAACCGACTGGAACCGATCAACTCGGGCACCATCACCTTCGACGGTCAGCCGCTGCCGGCCGAGGGCAAGCCCCTCGCGAAGCTGCGCAGCGAGGTGGGCATGGTCTTCCAGTCGTTCAACCTCTTCGCGCACAAGACCATCCTGGAGAACGTCACCCTCGGCCCGATCAAGGTCCGCAAGGAGAAGCCGACCGCCGCCCGCGAGCGCGGCCTGGCCCTGCTGGACCGGGTCGGCATCGCCAACCAGGCGGACAAGTTCCCGGCCCAACTCTCCGGTGGCCAGCAGCAGCGGGCGGCCATCGCCCGGGCGCTGGCCATGCAGCCCAAGGCGATGCTCTTCGACGAGCCGACCAGCGCCCTGGACCCGGAGATGGTCGGCGAGGTGCTCGACGTGATGACCTCGCTGGCCAGCGACGGCATGACGATGGTCGTGGTGACCCACGAAATGGGCTTCGCCCGGCACGCGGCGAACCGGGTCATCTTCATGGCCGACGGGCAACTGGTCGAGGACGCCCCACCGGCGGAGTTCTTCGCGAACCCGCGCAGCGAGCGGGCCCGAGACTTCCTCTCCAAGATCCTCACGCACTAGGCGTCCGTAGTGGAGCGCGCCGTACTCGGTGGGCTCCGTTGAAGAAGGAGAAGAGTATGCGTATCAAGCGCGTTGCGGCAGTCGCCGCGGTCGCCGCCCTGGCGCTCGGCCTCACCGCCTGTGGTGGCGACGAGGGCGGGGACACCGGTGCTGGCAGCAAGTCCTTCACCGCCGGCAGCACCATGGAGAAGCTGAACAAGGCCCAGAAGATCAAGGTCGGCACCAAGTTCGACCAGCCCGGCTTCGGCCTGAAGGGCCTCTCCGGCAAGCCGGAGGGCTTCGACGTCGAGATCGCCAAGATCATCGTAAAGGAGCTCGGCATCCCCGAGGACAAGATCGAGTGGGTCGAGGCCCCCTCGAAGGTCCGCGAGGACGTGATCGTCAACGGCACTGTCGACCTGGTCGCCGCGACGTACACGATCAACGACAAGCGCAAGGAGCGGATCGCCTTCGCAGGCCCGTACTACGAGGCCGGCCAGAACATCATGGTCAAGAAGGACGACACCACCATCACCGGTCCGGACTCGTTCAAGGACGGCACCAAGAAGGTCTGCTCGGTCACCGGCTCGACGCCGTTCGAGGAGATCAAGAAGTACGTCAAGGACGTCGCCACCCAGTTGGTGCCCTTCGACACCTACGACAAGTGCCGGGACGCCCTCAAGAGCGGCCAGGTCGACGCCGTCACCACGGACAACGTGATCCTGCTCGGCTACATCGCCAAGGACGAGGCGTCGTTCAAGCTGGCCGGCAGCAACTTCACCAAGGAGCCGTACGGCATCGGGGTGAAGAAGGAGGACGCGGACTTCCGCAGCTTCATCAACGACACGCTGGACAAGGCCGTCTCCGACGGCAGCTGGAAGAAGGCCTGGGACAACACCGCCGGCAAGTTCGGCGCGGAACTGGGTTCGGCGCCCACCATCAACCGCTACTGATCTGATCCTTCGATCTGGAGGGTGGGGAGGAACACCAACCCGTGAACGTGCTCATCGACAAGTTCGACGTCTTTGCGGGTGGTTTCTGGCTCACCCTCCAGATCTGCATTCTCGCCGCGATCGGTGCCCTCGTCCTGGGCGCCATCGTTGCGGTGCTGCGCATCTCACCGGTGCCGCCGCTCCGCGCGCTCGGCACCGGCTACGTGAACGTCTTCCGCAACATGCCGTTGACAGTGGTGATGTTCTTCGCCGCGTTCGGCCTGCCGGCGCTCGGCTCCAACGCGGACTTCCTCCGCATCCCGGTGCTCGACTCGCTGTTCACCCGGCTCGGCACCGACCTGCCGTACTTCCGGTTCGCGCTGATCGCCCTGGTGCTCTACACCGCGGCGTTCGTCTGCGAGGCGCTGCGGTCCGGGGTGAACGCGGTGCCCGCCGGCCAGGCGGAGGCGGCGCGGTCGCTAGGCCTGACCTTCGGGCAGAACCTGCGCTACGTGGTGCTGCCACAGTCCTGGAAAGCCTCGATCGTCCCGCTCGGTTCCGTGATCATCGCGATGATCAAGAATTCGGCGCTGGCCGGCTTCTTCGGGGTTGCCGGTGACCTGTCGGCCACGGCCGACCAGCTCACCGGGGCCGAGGGCTACGCCTTCGTCCCGGTCGCCATCGGCATCTCAATCGGCTACCTGATCATGACCGTGCCCCTCGGCGCCCTGCTGGACCGGATCGAGAAGCGACAGGCGGTGGCCCGATGAGTCAGCAGACCAGCGTCCTCTACGACGTCCCTGGCCCCCGGCAGCGGCGGATCACCCTGATCAGCAGCATCGTCGCCGGCGTGGTCCTGCTCGTCGGCGCATACTTCCTGATCTACCGGCCCCTGGACGAGAATGGCCAGCTCTCGATGGAGCTGTGGGGCCCGTTGATCGACCCCTCCAACGAGAACTTCTCCCAGGTGTGGGAACGGATCGGCCTCGGTTTCAAGAACACCCTGCTCGCCGCGGCCCTGGCCATCGTGGCTTCGCTGGCGGTCGGAACGCTGCTGGCCGTGCTGCGGATCCAGCTCAAGAGCCTGATCCGACGGCGGTTCACCGGCGTGGCGACGCCGGTGGCGTACCTGCTGCGCGGGCTGAGCAGGGTGCTGTCGGCGGTCACCCGGGTCTGCGTCGAGGTGTTCCGCGGCCTGCCCGTCGTGCTCACCATCTTCTTCGTGGCTCGCGGTTTCCCCGAGTTCGGCCTCTACTTCGACAACTTCTGGTACCTGGTCATCGGCCTCACCATCTACAACTCGGTGGTGATCGGCGAGATCCTCCGCTCCGGCATGGAGGGGCTGCCCGGCGGTCAGGCGGAGGCCGCCGCCGCCATCGGGCTCTCGCCGGCGCAGACCACCCGGATGATCCTGCTGCCACAGGCATTCCGGGTCATGCTGCCGGCACTGATCAGCCAGCTGGTCGTGGTGCTCAAGGACACCTCGCTGGGGTTCATCATCAGCTACGAGGAGACCCTGAACATCGGCAAGCAGCTCATCGGCGTGCTGAGCAACCCGATCCAGGTCTACGTCGTGATCGCCGTGCTCTTCATCGTGGTGAACTACTCGCTGTCGAAGCTCGCCCAGTACGTCCAACGGCGGCTCGCCCGCGGCCGCAAGACCGCCGGCACCCCGGCACAGAACCCGCCGGCGGCTGCCCTGATCTCCCAGGCCGGGGGCGGAGGCGGCGGCAACTGACGCCAGGTCGCGCCTGGCGCCTGATCGATTCGACTCCCGTGATATCGGGGCATCCCTTCGTCTGGGATGCCCCGATATTTCGATCGGGAACGCCGCAACGGCCGCATCGCCGCGCGCACCGGCTCTTCTGATCCCTGAGCCCTCGCTTGCCTCAGAAGCTGCGGTCGGTGCCGAACCAGAACCAGAGGAACGGCAGGGCAAGTGCTACGAGGGTCACCGCCAGTAGAGGCAGGGACGCCACGAGCCGCACGGCCCGGAACCGGCGCCACTGCCGACGATTGAAGAGCACCGCGGCGACCAACAGCACCACGCCCGTGACGGCGATCTCGACGACGGCGAAGCGGGCGCCGTCACGGCCGTAAGGCGCGACGACGTCTTGGCCGTTGATCGCGCGAAGGTAGTAGGTGAGGGTGTCGAGAGCGGCGATCGGCACGATCGCGCACAGGCCGATGACCAGGTTGCCGGCCAGCCAGACCAGCACGATCCGAAGGAGGCGCGTGCGGTTCGCGGTCGCCGGCACGGTCATTGACTGCCTCGCAATTCGACAAGGGCATCCATGAGGGCCGGTTCCTGGTCAGGAGGCGGACAGCCAGCTGGCCAGGAACCGGTCGGGCCTACATCGGTCGATGGGACTGCTCGGTCAGCGTTGCCGCACGGTGGCGTTGAACCGCTCGAAGACCCGGTAGACGCCGATGAGCTCTTTGCCGTAGGTGATCGAAAGGTCACCGTCGCCTTGGTAGGACGCGAGCATACTCTGCATCTCTGCCTCGGTGTAGGTCAGCCGTTGCCCGGTGATACCAGCGCGCCGGGCGCCACCTTCGAAGAGCATGAGTGGGACCGTGCTGATGTTGTAGTTGTCGTCCTCGTTCAGTCGCTGCCACTCGGCCCACATCTCGTGCCAGTTGCCGGGGTCCATCGGGGCACCTCGATGCAAGCCGTTGTTGCGCGCCCAGTTCTTTGCGCGCATCGACGCCCAGGCAAAGATCTGGCTGACCCCGGTGCTGCAGTCAGGGTTTTCCGGCATGGGGGTCGGGGGTTGGCCGATCATGCCACTACGGCGCCACGCCTCTTCCTGCGTCAGGTAGTTGTACCAGAGCCGAACCGCTGTATCGGACACGATCGTGTCCTCATAGGTCATCTTCCAGTATTCCCAGAAGGGGTTGGACTGGAACAGCGCCTTACGCACATTGAACGAATTGGACAGGTTGGTGATGAGCTCGTCATAGGCGAGCACCTTGTCGACAGCCTCGTCGATGTCATGTATGAGCAGGGTGGTCGCCGTGTCCAACGAGTTGCAGTAGGTTTCCATGGCGGCGACCAGATCGTTGCGCAGCGCCATGTCGAACCGCACGTCGGGCTTCGGTCCGACGTCCCGAACCTTGCCCTGACCATAGTCCCGGCCCGAGAAAATGTTGTTGTCGATCTCGATGCGCCCGTCACCGGAGCCGATGGTGACGGTGGAGATCTGGTCGAACGCCCAGTCCCTCGGCAGCGGGAAACCGAGGTTTCCGCTGAATCCGGTCGACAGGTCGGCGACGAAGCTCGACTCGGTCAGGCCCGCGTCGGCCAGACGGCTACACACGTTCCGGGCACCATAAACTCCGATACGGTACGGGTTGTGCAGCTGATCCATGGTCCGCTGGATGGCGCGGAAGTGCGGGATGATGTTGCTGGTGATATCGCTGTTGAGCGCATCGAAGTCGACGGCGTGGTAAATGATGGTGTCCCGGTCGAAGCCGTAACCCGCCGCCGCCTGCACACTGAGACTGGCATCCCGGGCGCCCTGCTGCTCACTGAAGTAGGAAACCTCGCCGCCCCAGGTCTGGTAGATGGGGAAGATTCGCAGTTTCCCCGCGAAGATGTCGGCGATCTCGCCCGGCTTGATCTTCTTGTCCAGGCTGGTGTTCGGCACGTTGGTCAGATAGCGGCCGACCACCCGGTAACCGGCGTTGTACAGCGTCTGCGCCCGGGCTGGCGTGATCGTCGTGACGCAGTCCACGGCGCCGCCGACCCGGCTGGTATCTCCGGTGCTGACCAGCAGCGAGCACCACGTCTGGTAGTCACCCTTGCCGGTGACCGGGAGCGCCGAGAAATTCTGGAACTGGCTCACCAGACTGCTCGTCTGACTGCCGAACGCTCCGTCGAAGGACACCGTGTACCGGTTGAAGATCATACCGGCCTGGAACAGTCGGATGAACGAGCTTGAGCCGCTGTCCGACTGGTTGACCGAGATGCTGCCCCGCGCCCTGAGGCCGGCCTGCGTGTTCGGCCCGAAGACGCCGTTCGGTGAAGCGATGTTCAGCTCGATCTGCAGCGCGTAGATGAGCGCGTTCGCGACGTCTCGGGAGGGATGTCCGTCGGCCGGGATGATGTAGAACCAGGACTCGTTGACGTACTTCCGGTTCATCCACTGCTGGACGTTGCGCACCTCAGTGGAGCCGTTCTCCACGACGACATAGGCGTCCATCGTCAGCAACGCCTTGAACACCTTGGGGCTCACGAGGTTGCTGACCTCGGTGAACCCCATGTTGGTGCGCAGTTGGGCGATCGAGTTGGTGGTGACGGCGCCCCACACGCCGCTGATGTCCTCGCCGTAGTAACCCTTGCAGTACAGCCCACTCTGGATGATCTTGATGATGTTGGCGGGTGCAGTGGGGCTCACCAACCCATACTTGCTGGCCAGGGTGGAGAGGGTGGTCGGGCCGAAGGTGTCCGACGTCGCGGTGATGCCGAGCTCGAGCTGCAGCGCACGCGTCAGCGCGTACATCGTCGGCCAACCCGTCCGGCCGTCCTCCGGCGCCCGCACGTAACCGGCCCGATTGCCGTAGGTCGCGTTCACCCACTGCTGGGCTCGTAGCACCCACTCGTCGACGGAGGCCGCGAGCAGGCCCGGGGCGCGCACATTGAACTGCAGCACGCGCATGTCACCCTGCTGCCGGGCCAGGGCGGGAGCGACCTTCGGCTGGACCGCCGCGGAGTCCGTCAAGGGCTTGACCGGCGGGACCGCGCGGGGGCCACCCGAGGGTTCCGCAGGCGCGGCCACCGCCGGGCTTCCCACCACAGCGGCCGCGCCGGCACTCGCGCCGGCGGCACCGATGAGCTTGAGTAGATTTCGTCTGGGAATGTGCACCATCAGCTGCCCCCGATTATCTAGATGATACGCCCGGACCCAATTGCGGAGACCGAGAACCTGCCTGAAAGAAGAGCCCTACGCACCAACGAAGAATCGAATTCGATAATTCGGTGGCGCGCTTCTTCCTAATGGTTGAATCGGGCTTCCGGTAGACCTCACGCGGCATTGAGCCCGTTGTGTGCGTTGCCAAACGGCCTCATGGCACAGGGACGCCAATCAAGGGCGTCGTTTGATCGGTTGAGCGAATAACCACACGTGGTCGACTTCGAAGTCAGTCCGAGAAGTTGACGACCAACTATCCCCATGAAGAGATCTTTACTTATGTCTGCTGCCGACGCAAGCCTGAAAAATCAGACAACGCGTACCGATGCAACCGGTTTGCGGCATTGACGTCAGCCTCCGAAAGGGCCTTGATCCCAGCGACCCTCTGGCCGGGTGACTGCTTGCCCGCCGCGCGGAAACGCTCCGGTCGCTGCCCGCACCGAAGGTAGGGCAGCGCCGGAGCGCCGGTCCGCATCTGCCCCGCCCTGGGCGGGGCAGATGCGTCGGGTCAGCGGGCGATCTCGGTGACCCGGGACTCGCGGACCACTGTCACCCGGATCTGACCCGGATAGGTCAGCTCCTCCTCGATCTGCTTGGCCACGTCGCGGGCCAGCACCGCTGCCCCGATGTCGTCGACGTCGTCCGGCTTGACCATCACCCGGATCTCCCGGCCGGCCTGCATGGCGAAGACCTTGTCCACGCCGAGCTTGCCCGCCGCGATCTCCTCGATCCGTTCCAGCCGCTTGACGTACGCCTCCAGGCTCTCCCGGCGCGCGCCCGGTCGACCACCGGAGCAGGCGTCGGAAGCCTGTGTGAGCACGGCCTCAATGGTCTGCGGGGGCACCTCGTTGTGGTGCGCCTCAATGGCGTGCACCACGTCCTCGTGTTCGCCGTACTTGCGGGCCAGGTCCGCGCCGATGATGGCGTGGCTGCCTTCCACCTCGTGGGTGAGCGCCTTGCCGATGTCGTGCAGGAACGCCGACCGTTTGATGATCGGCACGTCCAACCGCAGCTCGGCGGCCATGATGCCGGCGATGTGGGCGGTCTCGACCAGGTGCTTGAGTACGTTCTGCCCGTACGAGGTGCGGTAGCGCAGCCGGCCGAGCAGGGTCACCAGCTCCGGGTGGATCTCGGTGATGCCGACCTCGACCAGGGCGTCCTCGGCGGCGCGGAGACAGAGTTGCTCCACCTCCTGCCGGGCCAGGTCGTAGACCTCCTCGATCCGGTGCGGGTGGATGCGCCCGTCCAGGACCAGCTTCTCCAGGGTCACCCGGCCCACCTCGCGACGGACCGGGTCGAAGCAGGAGAGCAGCACCGCCTCGGGGGTGTCGTCGATGATCAGGTTGACGCCGGTCACCGACTCGAAGGCGCGGATGTTGCGCCCCTCCCGGCCGATGATCCGCCCCTTCATCTCGTCACCGGGGAGGTGCAGGACGCTGACCACGCTCTCCGCGGTCTGCTCGCTGGCGACCCGCTGGATCGCGTCCACCACGATGTGTCGGGCGCGCTGCTCGGCCGTGTTGCGCGCGTCGGACTCGATGTCCCGTACGAGCAGCGCCGCTTCCCGCTTGGCCTGCGTCTCGATGGCGTCGACCAACTCCAGTCGGGCGGACTCGGCGGTGAGCCCGGCGACCCGCTCCAGCTCCCGGCGGCGCAGCTCCTCCGACTCGGTCAGCTCGGCCTCCCGCTGGGCGAGCGCGGCCTCCCGGGCGGCGAGGGCAGCCTTCGCGGCGGTGAGCTGCCGCTCCCGCTCGGCGGACCGCTCCACCTCCTCGGTGTGCATCCGCTCCCGCTCGTCCATCCGAGCTGCCCGACGTTCCACCTCGGCGGCCTGCTCCCGGGTGGTGGCGGCGAGCACCGCGACCTCCCGCTCGCCGCTGCGCCGGGCTGCCGTCCGCAACTGTTCGGCGTCCGCCTCGGCCTGCTTGTGGGCGCGCTCCAGAACGGTGTCCGCCTCGGCCCGGGCGTCGTCGAGGACCCGCCGCGCCTCGGCGCGGGCCGCCTTCGCCTCGGCCTTCGCCGCCGCCGCCTCGGTACGGGCCGCGGCGGCCGCTGACTTCGCCACGTCGATCGTGCTGTTCGCCTGGTCTGCCGCGGTCCGCAGGGCCGCTAGGGACTGCTCCTGGCGGTCCTTCTCGGCGATGAAGGCGGGATCCTCCGGGGCCGGCGCGGCGCCCATCCGGCGCAGTGTCCGGATGCCGACCAGCACGGCCCCGATCACCACCACCGCGAGGACGAGGACGGCCGCGAGGAGCACGACGTCGAACGCGTTCATGCCGGGACCCCGTCGGGTCTACCGGTGAACCTGTGCCGCCGCCCCGCCATGGCCGCCTCCCCTAACGTCGAGACCGCAGCGACCGTGCCGGGGGCACACTCCTGCGGCTGTGGACGCCCGACCGGAGCGGCTGGCCGTGGGTAGCTTTCTCCGCCGGCGGTGCCCGTGGGCAGCGTCGGCGACCGGGTGCAGTTGTCGCAGCGTTCCGGACCGGCCTGTCCGGAACTGCCGCCAAAGGCCGCGGAGTCGGCCAAAGTGATGCTGTTCTGTTACGCGATCTATGTTGTGCGCTTAGCCTGCGCTGGTCGGGCAATGTGAGCCTGTATGGCGAGGCTAGGTCGCCGGGGGTGCTCCGGTCAAGGACTCATGATCAAACCCCCCGAACGGAGAGAAGTTGAACCATCACCGCGCGCTGATATCACGTCGGACAGGAAGGGACAAACTCCGCGAGGTGCGCTGCCCCCTGGACGCGTCAGGCCTGCTCAGTGCCGTCCAAGGGGTCGCCGGACGGGGCCGACGACCGAGCGAGGTGTGACCCAACCGTCTAACCGACGTCAGCTGGCACCGACCGCCACCGCTGCCGCGACCAACGCCGCATTGTCCGCCGCGGGCGAGCCGTCCGGCAGGCACAGGGTGTCCTCGAGCCCGATTCGGGTGTGCAGACCCCGGCGTACCGCCTCGGCGAGGACCGGCCAGGTCGCCGGCCCCTCGGCATGCAGCAGCACCGACGGCGCGTCCGCCGGCAGCGCGGCGAGAACCCGGGAGGCGTCGGCCAACGCGACCGCCACGTCCTCGGCCATGCACTCGACCAGAACCCGCCCGGCCGGCACCCGCCACCTCCGGTACGCCGCGACCGCGTCGAGCGTCCACAGCCCTGCCTCGACGAGCACACCACGCTCGTGCAGGGCGGCCGCGACCGCCTCGGCGCCAGGCTCGTGCGCGTTGACCGAGGCGAAGTCGGGCAGCACCGGCCAGGCCCGGACGGCGGCCACCCGGGCAGCCGGATCCGGCACGATCCAAGCTCCGGTGCTCACCCCCACCGGCAGCCCCGGCCGGGCGGTACGGATCGCGGTCAGCGCGTCAGCGATCACCGCCGGCCGCAGCGACTCGACGCCGGCCTCGTTTCGGGGATGGACGTGCACGGCCGCGACCCCGAGCGCCGCGCAGCGAGCCGCATCGGCGGCAAGCTCCGCCGCCGTGAGCGGCACGGCCGGATGGGCCTGCCGGTCGCGCCCACCGTTCAGACATGCCTTCAACATCGCGCCCGCACCTCCATCGGAAGTCGCAGCGGACCGCTCACTCGACCAGACGGTTGTCGCGCTCCAACTCGCCCTCGGCGTCGGCGAGCGCGTCGGCGTCGATCTGCTCGGCGAACTCGGCCGCCTCGGCGCTCTGCGCCGCCAGCGCGTCCTTCACCGCCCGAATGGCCACGCCAGGCGGGTAGCCCTTGCGGGCCAGCATGCCCACCAGCCGGCGGAAGACCGCGTCCGGCTCGCCTCGGGCGGTGCGCAGCTTGCGCTCCACGAGGCCACGGGCGGTGTCCGCCTCGGTCTCCTCGTCCAGCTCACCGAGCGCCTCGGTGGCCACCTCGCCGTCCACGCCCTTGCGGCGCAGCTCGTTGGCGAGCGCCCGGCGAGCGAGGCCGCGCCCGGCGTGCCGGCTGGACACCCAGGCCCGGGCGAACGCGGCGTCATCGATGATGCCGACCTCGTCGTACCGGTCGAGGACCTCGGCCGAGACCTCCTCGGAGATGCCCCGCTTGGCCAACGCCCCGGCCAGCTCGGCCCGGGTGCGGGGCCGGACGGCGAGCTGGCGCAGACAGATCTCGCGGGCCACCTCGGACTCGTCGCGCGGAGGGGCCGGAGACTCGACGGTGTCGGCCTCCTCGGACCGACCCCGGCGACCTCGCCGAGGGCGGGGCGCATCGGTGGCGTCGCCCGTACGAGGCGGACTGGCATCCCAGCCCCGCCCCGTACGAGCGCGTCGTCCTGCCATGGGTCAGCGACCGGTCAGAAGTCGACCGGCGGCAGCTCCGGGCCACCGGCGGCGTCACCCGCGCCGACCCCGACGCCGAGCTTCTCAAGGATCTTCTTCTCGATCTCGGCGGCCACGTCCGGGTTTTCCTTCAGGAACTCCCGGGCCTTCTCCTTGCCCTGGCCGAGCTGGTCGCCGTCGTACGTGTACCACGCTCCGGACTTGCGGATGATCGCCTGCTCCACGCCGACGTCGATCAGCGAGCCCTCACGCGAGATGCCCTTGCCGTACATGATGTCGAACTCGGCCTGCTTGAACGGCGCGGCGACCTTGTTCTTCACGACCTTGACCCGGGTGCGGTTACCGACCACGTCGGTGCCGTCCTTGAGGCTCTCGATGCGTCGCACGTCGAGCCGGACCGAGGCGTAGAACTTCAGCGCCCGACCACCGGTGGTGGTCTCCGGGCTGCCGAACATGACGCCGATCTTTTCCCGCAGCTGGTTGATGAAGATCGCCGTGGTGCCGGTGTTGCTGAGCACACCGGTGATCTTCCGGAGCGCCTGGCTCATCAGCCGGGCCTGGAGGCCGACGTGGCTGTCGCCCATCTCGCCCTCGATCTCGGCGCGCGGCACCAGGGCCGCCACCGAGTCGATCACGATGATGTCCAGAGCACCGGAGCGGATCAGCATGTCCGCGATCTCCAGCGCCTGCTCGCCGGTGTCCGGCTGGGAGACCAGCATCGCGTCGGTGTCGACGCCGAGGGCCTTCGCGTACTCCGGGTCGAGCGCGTGCTCGGCGTCGATGAAGGCGGCGATGCCGCCGTTGCGCTGGGCGTTGGCCACCGCGTGCAGTGCCACCGTGGTCTTACCGCTGGACTCGGGGCCGTAGATCTCGACCACCCGGCCACGGGGCAGGCCGCCAATGCCGAGGGCCACGTCGAGCGCGATGGAGCCGGTCGGAATGATTGCGGTCTGGACGACCGGCCGGTCACCCAGCCGCATCACCGAGCCCTTGCCGAATTGCTTGTCAATCTGAGCGAGAGCAAGGTCGAGTGCCTTCTCCCGGTCAGGCCCTGCTGCCATGGTTGCCACCCCTGCCTTCGCCGGCGTCTTTGCTGAGCTTCGCGTCACGCGGACACGCTAGGCGCTAGGTCCGACAGAAAACCAGCCGACGGGCCGCGAGCTGTGGACGAGCACCCCGCTGTGGACAATAGCCGAACAGGTGTACGACTCGACAAGCGACACGCGGAACCGGCGAAAAGGCTGCTCAGCGTAGTCGAGCGGGCACCCGGTCGGGGTACGCGGCACAGACCGCCCGCCACACCACGTGTGTCTGCTCCCCCGATGCCAGGGCCTGCTCGATGGTCCGCCCACCGAGCTGGGACAGCACCTGATCGCGGGCGATGCTGGCCGCGTAGCCGGGCCCGAACGCCTCGTCCAACCGCGTCCAGAAGTCGGTCAGCCGCACAGTGATCAGCCCTCCTCGTCCGGTGCCCCGGTCGGCACCGGGCGCAACGCTAGCGCCACCAGGGGCGCCGCCGCGACCGCCGCGAGCAGGGTGAGCACGGGATATCCGGCGAACTGCATGACAAACCCGCTGACCACGGCGGCCCCGGCCCCGGCCAGCCCCATGATCAGGTCGGACAGCCCCTGGACGCTCGGCCGCACCTCGGCCGCCACCGACTCGGACAGCAGGGTCGAGCCGGCCACCATCGTCCCCGACCAGCCCAATCCGAGCAGGACCAGACCGACCGAGAGCCGAGGCGTGTGGTGCCCTGCGGTGCCGGCGACCGCGCAGGCGGCCAGCAGCAGCCCGACCCCACCGAGGATCACCGCCCGTCGACCGAGCCGGTCGGTGAGCCAACCGACCACCGGGGAGAACGCGTACATGCCGGCGATGTGCAGGCTCAGCACGATGCCGACCAGCCGCAACACGTCGGCGTCGGCGTGCGACTCCCCGAGCCGGACCGGAGTCATCGCCATCACCGCCACCATCACCAGGTGACCCACCGCCACGGCGGCGATGCCGAGTCGGGCGGCGGGCTGTCCGCGTACCACCGACCAGGCCGCACGCATCCCGGCGCCGCGCGGCGCGCGCACCTCGACCGGCGCGGCGGCCGGCGTCGCAC
>NZ_QGSY01000256.1 GCF_003857035.1 Micromonospora arida | reverse complement strand
CAGTGCCCCCAGCACCCCGCCGACCAGCGCAGCCCCCACGTCGGCGGCGCCCACCAGTGAGTCGCCGAGCAGTTCGCCGACCACGGACGCGCCGGACGAGCTGCCGGTGCCTCCGCTCGCCGGCCTGCCGCAGGCCACCGCCGAAGGGCTGTTGACCCGGCTCGGCCTGGCCTACCGGGTGGTGTACCGACCGTCGGAGCTGCCTCCGGGGACGGTGGTGGGCACGGAGCCGGAGGCGGGCACGTCGGTGTCGACCGACGACGAGGTGTTGTTGATCATCTCGCAGGCCGACTCGCCGACAGGGGCGAGCCCGACCACGCCGAGCCCCACGGTGACGAGCACGCCGTGACCGCTGGTCACCACATCCGACGGCGGGTGCCGACGAGGCCGATGCCGGCCAGCGAGATGGCGAGGCCGAAGATGCCGGACCAGAAGAGGGAGCGGCGGATGTCCGTGGCGCTGTGTCCGGCCGGAGCGGCTTCGGTGAGTTCCTGACGGCCGTCGGACTGGCCGCCGGCACCCAGGCCGGACACCGGACCGGTCGGGTCGGCACCACCGGCGTGGTCGACCGGGGAGCCGGTGTCGATCCAGCCGGGTTCCTCGTAGACCGACTGACCGTCGCCCGTCGGCGGGTCGGAGTCGAGCACGGTGATCTCCGGTGCGGGCACCGGTGCGGTCAGCCGGGTGGACGACATCGCCGGGTCGCGGACGAGGACCAGGAGTGTCGCCATCGCCCCGAGGAGGGCGAGGAGTCCGAAGGCATAGGCGATACGGGAGCGGTGGTGCCGCCGCAGGGCGGGCTGATTGACCATGACCATCCCAGGGTCAGGGTCCTGGACGAGCGGGTGGAACGGTGCCGGGGTGGGCGTACCGATTCTATGGCGACGGCACGCCCACCGGCGGCGGTTCGGGTCGGTCAGCCCACCCGGAGCGGGGTACGCGCGACCGGGCGGCGGGCCCGCACGGTGTGCGGGCGGGGTTCGGGGGCGGCCTGCAGTTGCTGCAGCCCTTCCCGCTGGACGAAGATCGACCGTCGGGTGACCGCGTCGCCCGAGGCGTTCAACTCGTAGCCGTCGAGCCAGAGCCAGCCGTCGTAGGTCGGCCAGTCGAGCACCCGGATCACCCGGAACTTGATCGGCCTGAGGAACTGGACACTCGCCGCGCGTGTCACGTGCAGTACGTCACCGGTGCGGGGAAGCACATGGGCTCCTGGGGAGGATCGGCCGGCGGTTGCGCCGGCGGTGCCTGAACGGGGGACGTCTCGGCCGGTGACGGGGTCGTGCCTCGTGGACCGGTGGTGCGGATGGCGGTGGTCGGGCCGTACCCCGCTGGTGACGTGCCGTCACCCGACCACCACCCGGTTGCTTCCGGGAACGCGCCCGCCGCCGCAGCTTGCCGGCTTGCAGCGGCGGGGTCCTTACCCCGGAGCAGGTCTCGTTGTCGTCGGCCGGGCCGGCGTCGTGCCCGGTTTCCCCAGAGCGGCGGGGTCACCACTCCGAGGGACCGAACGGGGACGCTGAGTGATCCGTGCCATACGGACAGACTGCATCAGGGACGTGCTTCATGCAAGTTGCACGTCGACTTTTGCCGATACGTGAGCGAGTCGCGCGAAAGGCCTATTGAAGCCATCCGCGTCCGGGCGGCAGACTGAGGGCCGGTTTCGCCCGTCGCGGCCGGCCGAGGACCGGCACCACCCCTTTCGTCGCGAACGCTCGCCGGTCGACGATCGCGCCCCCGGCGGGTGTCACCCAGTGGCGCGTTACCGGAGGTAGCCCGAGTGGGGTCGAGCAGCCAGCGGCGGGGACCAGTGACTCACGGGTTGCGCGATGAGTGAGCGGCGCAGTCCCACCATCAGACGGCGGCGGCTCGGAGCCGAGCTGCGCCGCCAGCGGGAGTCCGCCGGAATCACCATCGAGGTGGTCGCCGAACAGTTGGAGTGCTCGGCGTCGAAGGTCTCCCGGATCGAGACCGGGCACACCACGGCCACACCGCGCGACGTGCGGGACATGCTGCGGATCTACGGCGTGGTCGGCGCCGAGAGCGACGAGCTCGTGCAGATCGCCCGGGAGGCCCGGCAGAAGGGCTGGTGGCACCCCTACAGCACGGTGCTCGTCGGCGCGTACGTCGGGCTGGAGGCGGCGGCCAGTTCGATCCGGGCGTACGAACAGCAGGTCGTTCCGGGTCTTCTGGAGACCGAGGAGTACGCCGGTGCCATGATCCGTGCCGCTCGGCCGGACTTCACCGCCGATCAGGTGCACCAAAGAGTGCGTGTCCGTTTGGGCCGTCAGTCGTTATTGACCCAGGACGATCCGGTCGATCTGTGGGTGGTGCTCGATGAGGCGGTGGTAAGTCGGCCGGTGGGCGGGGACGAGGTGATGCGCGGCCAACTCAAGCGGTTGGTCGAGGTGGCCGAGTTGCCGAACGTGACGCTGCAGATCCTGCCCTTCGAGGTGGGTGCGCATGCCGGCATGGACGGCACTTTCACGATCCTCAGCTTCCCTGAGCCCGGTGATCCGGATGTTGTGTACGCGGAGAACGCCACGGGTGGGCTTTTCCTCGAGAAGAGCGACGAACTACAGAAGTACAGCTTCATCTTCGATCACATCCGCGCTGCGGCCATACGTCCGGAGGAGTCCGTCGCACACATCGCAAAACTGGCAGAGGAGCCGTTGTGGAAATGGCGACCAAAGGGTTCCCCGTGGACCTGACGCAGGCAGCATGGTTCAAGAGCTCGAAGAGCGGGCCGAACTGTGACAACTGCGTGGAGGTGGCGTACGTGACGGGGGCGGTCGGAGTGCGGGACTCGAAGGACAAGGCGGGCCCCGCCCTGGTCTTCGCACCGGGTGACTGGCACTCCTTCGTTGCCGGCACCAGGGGTGGTGTGTTCGGCGCGGTCTGACCGACTGGTCAATGGAGTCCCCGTCCGGTTCGCCGGACGGGGACTCTGCCGTGTCCGCGGTGGGAGCGGCTGACGGTCGCGGCCCGGGGTCGGCGAGGTTCCGTCGGGAATCCCGTCGCCAGAGCGTCCCCGTCTCGTTGAACCGGTCGGTACGGCGCTGGTCGACGACCCGCCGCACCGACCCGCAACCGAGCGATTAGGCGAGACGGATGACGACGATCGGTTCAGAAAACCTCACCCCCGGTCCGGCGAAACCGGAGCGGTTCGGTGGCAAGTACCGCGGCGCTCGTCGGGACACGGTTCTGACCGAGGTGGTCTCGACCGACCAGGAGTTGAGCGGGCGGGAGGGTGCTTCCGAGACGACGGACCCTCCGCTCTCGCTGCCCTCGCTGGACCCGAACCCGCTGATCGAGCCGTCGTTCCCGCCGACGGGCTGGCCGATGGAGCCGCCCGAGTCCCTGGCGGACCACCCGTTGCTGCGTGGTCTGCTGATGGAGTTGCCGCCGAAGGGCACCGTGCCCTCGCAGGACTGGCTGGACCGCTGGTTCGAGGCGACCAGGTCGATCCTGGAGTTGCTATACGTGCAGGGCGCCAGCCGCCCGCGTTGATCCTGCGACGGCGGGCTGGGCCCGCTCCGCGAGGCGGTTGTGGCGCAGCGCGTGCCGTACCCCGATGGCGATCACCGCGAGCGCGCCGACGGTGATTGCCGGCCCGGTGACGCCGGGGTCGGCTCCGAGGTCGGTGCCGGCGGCGGCGATCAACGCCGGCACCGTGGCCAGGGCGGTGACCTGTAGTGGCAGCCCGACGAGCGGGTGGGCCGCGGCGGCGCGCAGTCCGTGCGGCGCGGGGGTGGCGGGGGCACTGGCGAACGCGCCCGCACCGGCCCACAGCCGGCGGATCCGTCGTACCGAGCAGACCGTCGCCACGAGCGCCGGGCCGGCGGCCACTGTGAGCCCGGCGGCGGCCCGGTCGACCGGCGCGGTGCCGCCGCTGAGCAGCCCGCCGCCGAGCACGGCCGCGGTGAGCGCCACGCCGGTGAGGGCCAGCACCAGCAGCCATCCGGTACGCCGACGCAGCATGCGGGTGTTGCGCAGCCGGGGAAGGCCGTCGGCAACGACGCCAGCGGCCAGCCAGACGGCGGCGACCGGGAGCAGGATGCTGAGCTGACTCTCCATGTTCGAGAGTCTTTCCCGAATCCCGACGAGGCGAATCCGGGCGTGTCCCCCGTTCGCCCCGGACGCCGGGCCCGTAGGGGGTCATCACTCGAAGGTTATGGCCGTTTCGACATGTTCAACTGCCCGACACCTGACCTACCCTCAGCTAGATCGGCAACTGTCGATTGATGTTGGGACCGGTGGTCACGTTCCACTGCCGGTCAGAGGGAGGTAGGAAATGGGTCTTCCACGAAGGTCCGTACTGATCGGGGTGGCTGCGGCGACCGTGCTGGCCGTCGGTACCCCAGCCCTGGCCGCCGAACCCGTGGGTGTGGTTCGGGCCGCCGGCGGAGCCACCGCCGTGCCGGACAGCTACATCGTCGTACTCAAGGACAGCGCCGTGGCCCGGGACCGGGTCGGCGACACCGCGAAGAGGCTCTCCGGCCGCCACGGCGGCACGGTGGCCCGCACCTACGGTGCGGCGCTGCGCGGCTTCGAGGTCAAGGTGAGCGCCAGCGCGGCGGCCCGGATCGCGGCCGACCCGGCAGTGGCGTACGTCGAGCAGAACCACACCGTCTCGATCTCCGGCACGCAGGCCAACCCGCCCTCCTGGGGCCTCGACCGGATCGACCAGCGCAACCTGCCGTTGGACAGCTCCTACACCTACCCGAACACGGCGAGCAACGTGCACGCCTACATCATCGACACCGGCATCAAGTTCTCGCACAACGACTTCGGCGGCCGGGCCACCTCCGGCTACGACGCCGTGGACGGCGGCGCGGCCGACGACTGCAACGGGCACGGCACGCACGTGGCCGGCACCGTCGGCGGGTCCGCGTACGGGGTGGCCAAGGGCGTCCAGCTCGTCGGCGTACGGGTGCTGAACTGCTCCGGCAGTGGCACCAACGCCGGTGTGATCGGTGGCGTCGACTGGGTCACCGCGAACGCGATCAAGCCGGCCGTGGCGAACATGAGCCTCGGCGGCGGCGCGAACACCTCACTGGACAACGCCGTCCGCAACTCGATCGCCTCGGGCGTCACGTATGGTCTCGCGGCCGGCAACGACAGCGGCGCGAACGCCTGCAACACCTCGCCGGCGCGCACCACGGAAGCCATCACGGTGGGCTCGACGACCAGCACGGACGCCCGCTCGTCGTTCTCCAACGTCGGCACCTGCCTGGACATCTTCGCGCCCGGCTCGTCGATCACCTCCGCCTGGTACACCAGCAACACCGCTACCAACACGATCAGCGGCACCTCGATGGCCACCCCGCACGTGGTCGGGGCGGCAGCCCTGGTGGCCAGCGCCAACCCGAGCTGGACCCCGGCCCAGGTCCGCAACCAACTGGTGGCCAACGCCACCCCCAACGTGGTGGGCAACCCCGGCTCGGGCTCGCCGAACCTGTTGCTCTACGTGGGCACCGGCAGCACCCCGCCGCCGCCCACCGGCTGCACCGGCACCAACGGCACCGACGTGTCGATCCCGGACGCCGGGTCGGCGGTGACCAGCTCGATCACCATCTCCGGCTGCGGTCGCAACGCCTCCTCGGCCTCCACCGTGGCGGTGAACATCGTGCACACCTACCGCGGTGACCTGGTCATCGACCTGCTCGCCCCGGACGGCAGCTCGTACCGGCTGAAGAACAGCAGCACCTCGGACAGCGCCGACAACGTGAACGCCACGTACACGGTCAACGTGTCCGGTGAGGCCGCCGACGGCATCTGGCGACTTCAGGTGCGGGACACCTACTCGGCCGACACCGGCTACATCAACACCTGGACCCTGACCGTCTGACCGGTCTCTCACGACCGAGGCCCCACCCGGGCATCACCGGGTGGGGCCTCGCGTCGTACGGATCGGGGTCAGACCGAGAAGGTGGCCGGCCGATCGGTAGCCGGGGCCGGCGGGCGGGCCTTCCACAGGCCGATCTTCTGCGCGGCGAGCCGGCTCAGGTAAATCGGGTTGAGGATGATGTAGCGGCGCCAGAGCCGCTTCGGCTCGAGACCGAGGCGCCAGAACCACTCGAGGCCGGCACGCTGCATCCACGGCGGGGGCTGGCGCAGCAGCCCGGCGTGGTAGTCGAAGGCCGCGCCGACCGCCATCAGTGGCATGTCGAGCAGCGGCCGCATGGCGTACGTGAAGACCTCCTGGCGCGGGCAGCCGAGCCCGACCAGCACCAACCGGGCGCCACTGGACCGGATCCGGTCGGCGATCTCGGCGTCCTCACCGGGCTGGACGGCACGGAACTTGGACGGCTCCACCCCGGCGATCTTCAGCGCCGGGAACATCCGCTCCAGGGCCGGGATCAACCGGGCGAGGGTCTCCTCGGTCGAGCCGTACAGGTAGACCGGCAGCCCCTCGTCGGCGAAGCGCGACAGCACGTGCAGGGTCAGGGTCGGCCCGTACACCCGGTCGCTGAGCCCGGCGTGGTGCAGCAGGTTGAGCGCCCACCGCACCGGCTGCCCGTCCGGCGTGACCACGTCGAAGGAGTTGAGCCGCGCGTTGTGCGCCGGGTCGAGCACCCCGGTCATCACACCGTGCACGGCCAACGCGGTCAGCGCGAGGGGGCGCCGCTCGTGTGCCGCGGTCACCACCGCGTCGGTCGCCGTGGCGTAGTCGGTGGCGTCGACCAGGACGCCGAGCACGTTGCGCTTCGTCCGGGCGCTCATGGCTGCGCCACCCACTTGTCCACGTTGGCCTCGTAGATCTCCCGCAGGATCATCGGCACGTCGTAGGTGATCTTCCAGTCCGGATACTGCGTCTCGAACCGGGCCATGCTGCTCACGTACCACTGGTGGTCGCCGGTGCGGTTCTGCTCGACGTAGTTGATCCGCGCCTCACGGCCGGTGATCTCCTCCGCGATCCGGAACGCCTCGATGTGCGAGGTGTTGGAGTGCCGGCCGCCACCGAGGTTGTAGACCTCCGCGGATCGCGGGGCCCGGAAGAACGCCTCGAATGCGGTCAGCACGTCGTGCGAGTGGATCGCGTCCCGAACCATCTTGCCCTTGTAGCCGAAGAGGTTGTACGTCCGGCCCTCCATGACGCAGCGCATCAGATAGGCCAGGAACCCGTGCAGCTCGGCCGCGGAGTGCGCCGGGCCGGTCAGGGTGCCGCCCCGGAAGCAGGCGGTCTTCATGTCGAAGTAGCGCCCGTACTCCTGGACCATCACGTCCGCGGCGACCTTGGAGGCGCCGAAGACCGAGTGCAGCGAGTGGTCGATCGACATCTCTTCGGTGATGCCCTCGTACCAGCGGTGGTCCTCGGGCAGCTCGTACCGGGTCTCCAACTCGATGAGCGGCAGGCTGTTGGGCCGGTCGCCGTACACCTTGTTCGTCGAGCAGTGGATGAACGGCGCGTCGATCGCGTGCCGGCGGGTGTTCTCCAGGATGTTGAGCGTGCCGCCGGCGTTCACGTCGAAGTCCGTGTACGGCTCCTTGGCTGCCCAGTCATGGCTCGGCTGGGCGGCGCTGTGGATCACCACGGCGATGTCCGAGCCGTACTTCTTGAACACCTGCTCCAGACCGTCCCGGTCCCGGATGTCCACCGCGAAGTGGGTGTAGGCGTTACCCAGGTCACGGCCGAGCCGTTCCAGGCTCCACGAGGTGGAGCCGTCCTCGCCGAAGAAGTACCGGCGCATGTCGTTGTCGATGCCGACGACGTCCAGACCGAGGCCGGCGAAATGCCGGACCGCTTCGGAGCCGATCAGACCACCCGACCCTGTCACCAACGCGACACTCACACGCCACTCCTGGTCCATCGGAGGCAGAATCCATCGGAGCATAGCGTGACGTCCAGCACGCCCCGATATGACGGAAGGGCCCCGCATGAAGCGGAGCCCTCGTCGGTGGTGGGGATGGGGGGAGTTGAACCCCCACGCCCTTTCGGGCACACGGACCTGAACCGTGCGCGTCTGCCATTCCGCCACATCCCCGTGGCACAACCCGGAACACTCTAGCTGCCCGGCCCCGCTGTCTCCAACGGGCTTCGGGAATACTACGCTGTCCCTGACGCTCGCCACGAGCGGTTACCGTTCGTGGCGGACGAAAGATTAGCACGACAGTCCCGGCCCTTCCGAACGGGTCGAGAGCAGCCGGCCGAGCGGCGTGTGAGCTGCGCGCGCGCCGGCCGGATACCATCATGTCCTCGGGACCCGAGGAGGAGCCGGTGAGCGTGCTGCAACGCTTCGAGAAGCGTCTGGAAGGCCTGGTCGAAGGGGCCTTCGCCAAGGTCTTCAAAGGGGTGGTCCACCCCGTGGAGATCCTCAACGCCATGCAGCGGGAGGCCGAGGCGCACAAGGCGATCCTGGCCGGTGGGCGCACGTTGGTGCCCAACCGCTACGTGATCGATCTCTCGCCGTTCGACCACAGTCGGCTGGCGCCGTACGCCGCCGCGCTGGCCCAGGAGTTGGCCCAGTCGCAGGCGGAGTTCATCGGCGAGCAGGCGTGGACGGTCTACGGCGACGTGATCGTCGAGATCGAGCGAGGCGAGGGCCTGGACACGGGCATGTTCCGTGTCACGGCCGAGGTCTACACCGGCGGCGAGGTCGCCCCGGTGTCGGCACCCGGCTACGACGCCGGCCCGCCCGCCTACCCCGCGTACGACCAGGGCGGTGGCTACGGCCCGCCGCCCGGGCACGGTGGCGGTCGCAACGTGCGGCTGGTCTCCGGCGACGGGCGCACCTACCCCCTCCAGATGGGGTCGACGGTGATCGGTCGTGGCGACCAGGCCAACCTGCGTCTGCCCGACGTCGGCATCTCCCGGCGACACGCCCGGCTGGATTTCGACGGGGGCCAGGTCGTGCTGACCGACCTGGGTTCGACCAACGGCACCATGGTGAACGGGCAGCGGGTCTCCGCCGTCGCGCTCAACCCCGGTGACATGGTCCAGCTCGGGACGACGACGCTGACCTTCCGCGTGGACGGCTGACCCGCCTTGCCGGAACTGGTCATCACCGTTGCCCGGTTCGGGTTCCTGATCCTGCTGTGGATCTTCGTGTTCACGGTGGTCGGCGTGATCCGCAGGGACCTCTTCGCGGGCGCCCGGTCCGGTCGTCTGGTGGCCGCGCCACGCGCGGTGGGCGCCTCGACGGGGCAGGCGTCCAAGCCAGCGAAAGTGAAACGGGGCAGAGCGGCGCACCAGCTGGTGGTGACGGCCGGTCAGCTGGCCGGCACCAAAATCACTCTCGGGGAAGCGCAGATCACCATCGGTCGGGCTGAGGACTCCACCCTGGTCATCACCGACGACTACGCCTCCGCGCGACACGCCCGGCTCGTGCCGCGTGAGGGGCAGTGGTACGTCGAGGACCTTGGCTCGACTAACGGCACGTACCTCGATCGCGCTAAGGTCTCCGGACCAACCCCCGTCCCCCTCGGCGTGCCGATCCGGATCGGCCGCACTTCCCTCGAATTACGGCCATGACTCTGACCCTGCGCTATGCGGCCCACAGCGACCGCGGTCTGATCCGAGACGGCAATCAAGACTCCGTCTACGCCGGGCCGCGGTTACTCGCCGTTGCCGACGGCATGGGCGGTATGGCCGCCGGTGACGTCGCCAGCAACATCGTCATCGGTGCCATGGCGCCGCTCGACGAGGACGTCCCAGGGGACGCTCTCGTCGACGCGTTGCGTTCGGCAGTGGGCACCGCCAACCAACAACTCCGCGACACAGTGGACGCCAACCCGCAGCTGGAGGGGATGGGCACCACGCTGACGGCGACCCTCTTCACCGGCAGCAAGCTCGGGATGGTCCACATTGGCGACTCGCGGGCCTACCTGCTGCGCAATGGCGAGTTCGCGCAGATCACCAAGGACGACACCTACGTCCAGATGCTGGTCGACGAAGGCCGCATCAGCGCCGAGGAGGCGAGCAGTCACCCGCAGCGGTCCCTGCTCACCCGCGCCCTCGACGGTCGGGACATCGACCCGGAATACTCGGTCCGCCAGGTCATGCCTGGCGACCGGTACCTGATCTGCAGCGACGGCCTCTCGGGTGTGGTCAGCGCCGAAACCATCGGCGAGACCCTGCGGGAATACACGGACCCGCAGCAGTGCGTCGAGCGGCTGGTGCAGCTCGCGCTGCGCGGCGGTGGGCCGGACAACATCACGGTGATCATCGCCGACGCCACCGACCAGGACATCGTCGAGGCGACCCCGATCGTGGGCGGCGCCGCCGCCCGGGACCGGGGCATGGCGACCGCCGCCGACGACTCGACTCCGGCCGCCCGAGCCTCGGCGCTCTCCGCGCCGCGTCCGGCCGCGCCCGAGGAGCCGGCGGCCTCCGACGATGACGCCGACCGGCCGAAGCGACGCCCGGTCCGGACCGCCGCCATGGCGCTGGCCCTGCTGGTGATCGTCGGCGGTGCGTCGTTCGGTGGCTGGACGTACACCCAGCGGCAGTACTACGTGGGAGCCACCGAAGAGGGCCAGGTTGCCGTCTTCCGCGGTGTCCAGGGTCAGATCGCCGGGATGGACCTGTCCAGCGTGCACCGCCGCAGCGGCACCCGCCTGGACGACCTCACAGTCGCCGCACAGGACACGGTCAAGGTCGGCATCCGGGCGAAGAGTGAGCCGGACGCCGAGCGTCAGCTCGCCGAGCTGACCAGCGACACGCCGAGCAACCCCAACCTGAAGCCGCTCTGCCCGCTCGACCCGACCGCCGCCGGGGTCAACACGCCGACGCCGACGCCGCTCGGTTCGACGCCGACCCCGAACGGCAGCCCGAGCGCCAACGCGTCGCCGACCCCCGACGGGGTTGTCAGCGTGAGCCCGACCGCCGGTGCCACCACCGCTCTCGGTGGGGCCGGCGCGACCACCACACCCGACGTCACGCCCTCCGACTCGGCCACGCCGGCGCTCGACCCGGCCGGCTGCCGGTCTCCTGAGTGAGCGTCGGCTGAGATCCTGAGGACCCAACCCGTGACCGTAGCGGCCACACCGGCACCCTCGCCCGCCACCGCGGGCGAGCAATCCGGCGTACGCCTGGCGCGGTCGCGCCGTAACGCCGAGCTGTACCTGTTGTTGCTCGCGATGGTGCTGGTGGCCGCGTACGGGGCGACCGTCGAGGCGAACCTGCTGGACACGGTCACCCCGGACTTCTGGATGCCGGCCGCCGCGCTCGGCGCGGTCTTCCTCGGCCTGCACCTGGTCATCCGGTTCCTGGCCCCGTTCGCCGACCCGGCGCTGTTGCCGGCGGTGGCCCTGCTCAACGGCCTCGGGGTGGGCTTCCTGCGCCGGATCGACCTGGGTGACGCCCCGGTGGCCGAACGGGAGAGCCTGGCCGTCTTCGCGGGGCAGGGCGGGCGTCAGCTGGCCTGGACGCTCGGTGCGGTGATCCTCGCCGCCGGCCTGCTCGCGATCATGCGCGACCACCGGTCTATCTCGCGGTACGCGTACACCCTGGGGTTGGCCGGCATCGTGCTGGTGATGATCCCGGCGGTGCTGCCGTCGAGCATCTCCGAGATCAACGGCGCGAAGCTGTGGATCCGGGTCGGCAGCTTCTCCATCCAGCCGGGTGAGTTCGCCAAGCTCGCGCTGCTGGTCTTCTTCGCCTATTACCTGGTGCGCAAGCGTGAGGTGCTCTCGCTGGCCAGCCGGCGCTTCCTCGGCATCGACTTCCCGCGTGGCCGCGACCTCGGGCCGGTGGTCGGCGTCTGGCTGATCAGCGTCCTGGTGCTGGTCTTCGAGAAGGACCTGGGCACCTCGCTGCTCTACTTCGGCATGTTCGTGGTGACGCTCTACATCGCCACCGAACGGGTCAGTTGGCTGCTGATCGGCTTGGTCCTCTTCTTCGGCGGCGCGTACCTCGCCTACGTCCTCGGCTCGACGGTCGGCGGGCCGTTCGCCAACTTCTACGTGCGGGCGGAGATCTGGCTCGACCCGTTCGCCGACCCGACCAACAAGGGCTACCAACTCGTGCAGGGCCTGCTGGCCTTGGGCACGGGCGGGCTCTTCGGTGCCGGGCCGGGAGGCGGACAGCCGGAGATCCTGCCCGAGGTGCAGAACGACTTCATCTTCGCCGGCATCGGTGAGGAGATCGGCCTCTTCGGCCTCTCCGCGCTGCTGGTCGTCTACCTGCTCATCGTGGAGCGCGGGCTGCGCGCCGCGCTCGCGGTCCGGGATTCGTTCGGCAAGCTGCTCGCCGGTGGTCTCGCGTTCACCCTCGGCCTCCAGGTCTTCGTGATCGTCGGCGGGATCAGCAAACTCATCCCGCTGACCGGTCAGACCACCCCGTTTCTGTCCGCCGGTGGCTCGTCGTTGATGGCCAACTGGTTGCTCATCGCGGTGCTGCTGCGGGTCTCCGACGGCGCCCGCCGACCGGTGACCGGAGGAGGCGGCGGCAAGGCGGCTCGTCCCAGCGGTGGCCCGCCCGAGCAGCTGCACGGTGCTCCCACGGAGGTGATCAAGCCGTGAACGCACCCCTGCGCCGCGTTGGCGTCGTCGTCATGGTCCTGTTCGGTCTGCTCTTCGCCAACCTCAACTGGATCCAGGCCTACAAGGCGGACGAATACCGGACCAGCGACTACAACGGTCGGGTCCAGGTCGCCGAGTACGACCGCAAGCGCGGCAACATCGAGGCTGGCGGCACGGCCGTGGCCACCAGCAAGGAGACCACCGGCAACCTGAAGTTCCTGCGCACCTATCCCAGCGGCGCCAAGTACGCCCACGTGCTCGGTTACAAGCCGGTCAACCTGGCCGACCAGGGCATCGAGCGGGTGGAGAACGACTTCCTGGCCGGCACCAGCGACCAGCTGATCGGTGACCGGTTGAAGGACATGTTCACCGGCGACGACACCGGCGGTGGCAACGTGCTGCTCACGCTCTCCAAGCGAGCCCAGGACGTGGCGTACGACCAGCTGCGCAACAACGAGGTGGGCGCGAAGCGCGGTGCGGCGATCGCCATCGACCCGCGTACCGGTGCCGTCCAGGCGCTGGTCTCCATGCCGAGCTTCGACCCGAACCCGCTGGCCAGTCACGACACCAACGAGGCGGCGGCGGCGTACAACAAGCTGGAGAAGGACCCGGAAGGTCCGCTGAAGAACCGCGCGCTCTCCGAGACACTGCCGCCGGGCTCCACCTTCAAGATCGTGGTCGCCGCGGCGGCGCTGGAGAACGGCGTCACCAAGACCACCCAGATCCCGGCCGGTTCCAGCTACACCGCGCCCACCTCGGGCACCCCGATCCGCAACGCCAATCCGTCGATCTGCCCGGGTCGGCAGGTCACCCTGCTGGAGGCGGTCACCGAGTCGTGCAACACCGGCTTCGCCCAGCTCGGCGTGCGGCTCGGCGCGGAGACTGTCAAGGAGAAGGCCCGCCAGTTCGGTTTCGAGCAGGACGACCTGACCGTCGGCCAGCTCGGCGAGGGCGGCCTGCCCACGGCGGCCAGTCGGACCGGGACCATGCAGAACCAGGACGGCAGCACCGACCCGGCCGCGCTGGCCCAGTCCTCGATCGGCCAGAACAACGTCCGGATGACGCCCCTCGAAGGCGCCATGATCGCCGGCTCGATCGCCAACAACGGCAGCCAGATGCGACCGTACCTGGTGCGGCAGCTGCTCGCCCCGGACCGGACCACCAGCTACTACAGCGCGAAGGCGCGGGAGCTGCGCCAACCCGTCGAGCCGCAGGTCGCCGCCGACCTGCGCGAGATGATGGTCAGCGTGGTCCAGAACGGCACCGGCGGGAAGGCCGCGATCAACGGCTACACGGTCGGCGGCAAGACCGGCACCGCCCAGTCCGCCCCGGACCGGCCCGACCACGGCTGGTTCATCGGCTTCGCCCTCGACAAGAACGGCAACCCGGTCTCCGCGGTCTGCGTGGTGCTGGAGCAGGCCGGCCCCGGCGGTAGCGGCGAGGCCGCTCGGATCGCCGGCCAGATCATGCGGGCCGCAATCGCCGACCCAGGGGGGCGCTGACATGCTCAGCCCCGGCGTGCAGCTCGGCAACCGCTACCGTCTCGACGAGCGGATCGCCAGCGGCGGCATGGGCGACGTCTGGCGCGGCACCGACCAGGTGCTCGGCCGGACGGTCGCGGTGAAGAGCTTGCTCCCCGCCCTGCTCGACGACCCGGACTTCGGCGAGCGGTTCCGCGGCGAGGCCCGCACCATGGCCACCATCAACCATCCCGGCGTGGTGGACGTCTACGACTTCGGCAACGACCAGCAGATCGCCTTCCTGGTCATGGAGTACGTCGAGGGTGACGCCCTGTCGTCCACGTTGAGCCGGGTCGGCCGGCTCACTCCGGCCCGGACGATGGCCCTCGTCGCGCAGGCCGCCGACGCGCTGCACGCCGCGCACGAGAAGGGCATCGTGCACCGCGACGTGAAACCGGGCAACCTGCTGGTCCGGCCGAACGGCACGCTGGTGCTGACCGACTTCGGCATCGCCCGCTCCGACATGGTCGGCCAGCTCACCGCAGCCGGTTCGGTGCTCGGCACCGCCTCGTACATCTCGCCGGAGCAGGCCACCGGCGGC
This sequence comes from Micromonospora arida, assembly GCF_003857035.1. GTDB lineage: Bacteria > Actinomycetota > Actinomycetes > Mycobacteriales > Micromonosporaceae > Micromonospora > Micromonospora arida. Next base: position 3,530 of record NZ_QGSY01000256.1, on the reverse strand, counting down.
GTGGCCACCCCGGCGTCCGACGTGTACGCCCTGGGCGTGGTCGCCTACCAGTGCCTGGCCGGTCGGCGGCCGTTCGAGGGGGACAACCCCCTCGACATCGCGATGCGGCACGTCCGGGAGACGCCCCGGCCCCTGCCGGCCGACATCCCTCCGCAGGTGCGCGCCCTGGTGGAACGGGCGTTGGCCAAGGATCCGGCCGCCCGCTGGCCGAGCGCCGCCGCACTGGCCGGGGTGGCCCGTCAGCTCAAGGCCGCGCTCTCCCAGCAGGCTCGGGCCGGTGGCAACTCCGGGCCGGTCTCCGCAGCGCCCGCCTCACCCGCCGCGCCCGGCCGGGCCCAGGTGCCGCAGGCGCACCAGATGCGTCCGCCGGCTGGCCGCCCGCCGGTGGCCGGGCAACGCCCGACCGCGATCGCACCCGCCCAACAGCCACGCCCCACCGCCGTCGCGCCGGCCGTCCAGCCGGGCCGGCCGCAGGGCGCACCGAACGGCTACCCGCGCGGTGCCGCAGCGGTGCCGTCCGGGCCGCCTCGGCAGGAACACCCGCCGGCGTACGTCCGGCAGGCCGGCCCGGCGACACCGTCACCTCAGCCCCAGCGATCGCGGCCTGGAATGGTGCTTCTCGCCATCCTGCTGGCCGTGCTGGTCCTGCTCTGCTCTGGCGTGATTTCCTACAACCTACGGAAGCAGTCGCAGGCCGGTGTATCCGCCGGGCTGGCGCCGCGCACCGTGGCGTCCGGCGCGCTACGACCCGACGGGCGCGACGATCCGACCTGGACGTCGTACCGTCGGGAGGTACGACTCCAGCCGGACGACGGCGGGACGACGACGAGCGAAGGACGACAGACGCGATGACAGCGCAGGCCCGCCTGCTCGGTGGCAGGTACCAGGTCGGCGAGCTGCTCGGCTATGGCGGCATGGCCGAGGTGCACCGTGGTCGCGATCTCCGGCTCGGTCGGGACGTCGCGATCAAGATGCTCCGCACCGACCTCGCCCGGGACGCGACGTTCCAGATGCGGTTCCGCCGGGAGGCGCAGAACGCCGCCTCGCTCAACCACCCGGCCATCGTGGCGGTCTACGACACGGGCGAGGAGACCGCGCCGACCGGTGAGACGCTGCCGTTCATCGTCATGGAGTTCGTCAACGGGCGGACCTTGAAGGAGGTCCTCGGGGCCGAGGGGCGACTCCAGCCGCGCCGCGCCCTGGAGATCTGCGCCGACATGTGCGCCGCACTGGAGTTCAGCCACCGGCACGGCATCATCCACCGGGACATCAAGCCCGGCAACGTGATGCTCACCCAGACCGGCCAGGTCAAGGTGATGGACTTCGGCATCGCCCGGGCTCTGGCCAGCGGTGCGACCACGATGACGCAGACCAGCGCGGTCATCGGCACGGCCCAGTATCTTTCCCCGGAGCAGGCACGCGGCGAGGCCGTCGACGCCCGCTCCGACGTGTACGCGGCCGGTTGCGTGCTCTTCGAGCTGGTCTGCGGGCACCCGCCGTTCGTCGGGGACAGCCCGGTCAGCGTCGCGTACCAGCACGTGCGGGAGACGCCGCCGACGCCGAGCGACATCAACCCGGACGTCACCCCGGCCGTCGACGCGATCGTGCTCAAGGCGCTGTCGAAGAACCCGCTCAACCGCTACCAGAGCGCTGGCGAGATGCGGGCCGACCTGCTGCGCGCCGCCGCCGGCCGGCCCGTGCTGGCCACCCCGGTGCTGCGCGAGGCGGAGACGGTGGCGATGGCCCCGGCCGGCGGCGGGGGCGGCTATCCGCCTTCCGGCCGTGGGCCGCAGACCGGGCAGATCCCGGCCCGGGTGGGCGACCCCCGGCAGCGCAAGGCGTCCTCCTGGCTGATCGCGATGTTCAGCGCGGTCGGCGTACTGGCGGTGATCGCCCTGGTCGCCGCCCTGCTCTGGAACCAGCAGAAGGACAAGGACCTGAAGTCGGTGCCCACCCTCACCGGCAAGGCCCGGGACGTGGCGATCGCCGAGATCCAGAAAGCCGGCCTGGCCGCACAGGTCGGTGACCCGGTGCTGGCCAGTGACTGCACAGTGGGCACTGTCGTTCAGCAGAACCCGCCGCCGACCACCCAGGTGGAGCAGAACCGCACGGTCACCATTCAGATCTGTGGCGGCAAGCCCGAGGTGCGCGTCCCCGCCGGGCTCAAGGGCAGCAAGCGGGAGAGCGCCATCGCCCGGCTCACCGAGGCGAAACTGACGTTCGACGTCAAGACGGTGAACGACGAGGCAAGCCAGGACGAGGTCCTGGATGTCGACCCGCCCTCGGGCGAGAGCGTTCCCGAAGGCACGAAGGTCACGCTCACGGTCTCGAAGGGCAACGTCCGCGAGGTGCCGGACGTCGTCGGACTGGGCCAGGAGGAGGCCACCCGCGTCCTCAAGAACGCCGGCTTCACGCCCGTCGTACAGAACGGGCCGGAGGTGCCCGCCGACCAGGCGGGGAAGGTCACCGACCAGAGCCCGAACGGCAACGACAAGAAGCCCACCGGCACGAAGGTGACCATCAAGGTGAGTCAACCCGAGCCGGAGACCGACCCGACGCCGACGACCACGCCGACGACCACGCCGACGACCACGCCGACCACTCCCGGCGGCGGGGGCGGCATTGGTCTGCCGATTCCACCCCCGCCGGGCCGGCCCCAGGACTAGGCCACCCGGGGGCATCGGCATGACGCAGGCGGAAGCGTCCCCGGTCGGACCGGTGCGGCGGTGGCCCCGCCGCCTCCGCCGGCTGGCCGTCGCGGGCCTCGTCGTGCTGGTGCTCGCCAGTTCGCCGTGGCTGTGGACGACGCTCGCCGCACGCGGGCACGTGCACACCGTCGCCGACGCGCCGACCGCCGACGTGGTGATCGTGCTCGGCACCGAGGTGGCCGCCGATCGGCAGCGGCCCGGGGACCGTCTCGCCGGCCGCCTGGACACCGCCGCCGAGTTGGTGGCCAGCGGGCGGGCCACTGTCGTCCTCGTGTCGGGCGACGGCGGTGGCGCGTCCGGCGACGAGCCGGCGGTGATGACGACGTACCTCGCCGAGCGCGGCGTCGACAGGCGTCGGGTGGTGGCCGACCCGTTCGGCCTGGACACCTACGACAGCTGCGCGAGAGCGCGCGAGGTGTACGGCGTCGAGCGGGCCCTGATCGTCACCCAGTCGTACCACCTGTCCCGGGCGGTGACGCTGTGTCGGCAGCTCGGCCTCGACGTCGACGGGGTGACCGCCCGCTGCGACAGTTGCAGCACTGCCCTGCTCGCCGAGAAGTCGGTTCGGGACTACTTCGCCAGTGGCAAGGCGGCGTGGGACGCGGTGCGCGACCGACCGCCGGCGGTGCGTTCGCCCGCGGACCCCGCGATCCAGAACGCGCTGCGTGGCTGATCCGGTCGCCATCGGCTCCCCGACAGATCCGGTGACCGGGCCCTGACCTCGGCTCCGCGATCTTGCACATACTGTCGCGACATATGGGGCATTCCACCGATATCGACTGCCGAAACTGCAAGATCGGCGGGGTGGGGGTGGCGCGGGGC
>NZ_QGSY01000254.1 GCF_003857035.1 Micromonospora arida | reverse complement strand
CCACCCTACCGACCGCCCCACCCCCCGCCGTCGGTTCCGCCCACCGCCTCTGCACCAGCGGGTTGATCAAGAGGTTTCCGTCAGGCTCGAGCCGAATCCTGACGGCAACCTCTTGATCACCGCGGGCTGGCGGGTGGGGGTGGGGGTTCGGCTTGGCGGATGGCTTCGGCGTGGGCCAGGATGGTGCGGCGGAGGGCTGCTTCGGGGTCGATGCCCGCCTCGCGGGCCGCTGCCACCCTTGCCAGCAGGTCGGCGCCCAGTCTTGCCTCGGGGTCGGCCTGGGTGTCGGCCGGCGGAGGCGGGACGTCGACGCCCCGGCGGGCGGCCCGGTCCAGGATCTGCGTTGCCAGGGCCAGCGCGGGCTGACTCAGGGCCACGCCGTCCAACACCGAGTGCCGTGCCTTCTCCGCGCGCTTGATCCGCTCCCAGTTCTCGGTGATCTCCTCCAGGGTGCCCGCCTCGGCACCGGCGAAGACGTGCGGATTACGCCGGATCATCTTGTCGACCAGACCACCGGCCACGTCGTCGATGGTCCACCGCTCGTCCTCGGGCAACTCCTCCGCGAGCCGCGCGTGCAGCACCACCTGCAACAACACGTCGCCCAACTCCTCGCGCAGCGCGTCGGTGTCGTCGGCGCTGATGGCGTCGTACGCCTCGTAGCTCTCCTCCAGCAGGTAACCGGCGAGGCTGCGGTGCGTCTGCGCCCGCTTCCACGGGTCGCCACCCGGAGAGGCCAGTCGATCCAGCACGGCCACCGCGTCAAGCAGCCGGGCACCCGGCGGATCCCACGAGCCGTACATCAACTCCATCTCGGCCAACCCCGGCTGCCGAGCCAGCCGCAGACCCAACTCCCGGGCCAGCGCCTCGTCACCCGCCGGACCGGCCAGCCACACCACCGTGCCGTGCGTCGCCACCGCGTCCAGCAACGGCTGCGTCGCCGGGCCGTCCACCACGGTGACCTCGGCGCCCGCCTGGCGCACGGCCGTGGTCAACTCGCTGTCCGCGCCGGTCAACACCGGGTGTTGGCGTACGACGTCCCAGGCCGCAGCCGTCAACAGGCCGGCGGGCAACCGGGGTGAGGTGACCAGAAGAACGATCCGTGCGGTCATGCTCAGCTGGCCGTGCCCTCGGCCTCCGGCGTCACGGTCGGCCCCTCCGGGGTGGATATGTCGGTGACCGCGTCGGAGCCCGGCTCACCCAACGGCACGCTCACCGCGGGTGCGTCATCGGCGAAGCTGAGCAGCGGGAATTCAAGCGGACGGTACCGAGGGCTGACGGTGACGTCGTAACGACCGACCGCCTCGGCCAGGATCCGCTTGGTCGCCAGCGCGCCGCGTAGCTGCTCGCCGTCGAGCTGCTGGGCGGCGTCCGCATCGGTCACCTCGGCGGGGATCTTGCCGGCCGCACGCCCGGCGGCGATCACGTCGGCGATCTCCTCCTTGGTCGGCTCGACCGGCTCGGCCGGCAACCCGGACAGGCAGGTGAAGAGCTTCGCCACCTCCCGCACGTGCCCGGTCTCCGGGTCGAGACCGAGCTGCTGGGCGGCCTGGTCGGCCGCCACCTGGCCGCGCGGCTGGTAGTTCTTCTCGGCGGAGAGCTTCTCGCACACCTTGGTCAGCACCATGGTCCGAACCACGTCGGCCACCTCGGGCAGGGCCGGTTGCGGCGCCGCGGGCTGCCCACTGGCGGCTGACTCCGGCGCCGGGTTCTTCGTCCGCAGGTCCTTCATCGCGGTGGAGACCTGAACGTCGGTGATGCGCTGGTCACCGATGTAAGCGGCGATACCAGGCTCAGCACGGCAACCGGAGAGGGCGACGAGGCCGAGCGCCACAGTGGCGACGGCGGCAAGACGGCGAGCACGCATAGCCGTCACTCTCTCACGCCGTCACCCGGGGTTGTGACACCCCCCACCTTCGCTCATCCCACGACCAGGGACGGCGGCGACGCGCTGACCGCCCCTGGTCGAGAGCACACCGCCGGCTCAGGCGCTTGCGGCCACGGTGACGGCTCAGGCGCTCGCGGCGACGGCGAGTGGGGCGGGAGCACCGAGCACATCGGAGAGCAGTTGCGCGCACCACTGGAGCAGCGCCTGATCACGCAGCGGCTCGCCACCGATCCGACGGGTGGTCGGTCGGGGCACGCTGACCTGGTCGGTGGCCTGCTTGTAGACGGCATCCGGGTGGTAGCGCTTGAGTCGCAACTGCTTCGAGTCCGGTAGGGGCAGCGGGCCGAACCGTACGTGCTTGCCCTGCATCGACACGTCGGTCAGGCCGTAGCGGCGGGCCAGCAGACGGAACCGGGCCACCTCCACCAGGTTCTGCACCGGGGCCGGCGGCTCGCCGTACCGGTCGGTCATCTCGGCGATCACCTCGCCCAGCCGCTCCTCGTCGCGCGCCTCGGCGAGCTTGCGGTACATCTCCAGGCGCAGCCGCTCCACGCTCACGTAGTCGTGTGGCAGGTGCGCGTCGACCGGCAGGTCGATCTTGACATCGGTCTCCTCCTCCGGCCGCTCACCCTTGAACGCGGAGACCGCCTCGCCGACCATCCGCACGTACAGGTCGAAGCCGACGCCCTCGATGTGCCCGGACTGCTCGCCACCGAGCAGGTTGCCGGCGCCCCGAATCTCCAGGTCCTTCATCGCCACGTACATGCCGGCGCCCAACTCGGTGTGCTGGGCGATGGTTGCCAACCGCTCGTGCGCGTGCTCGGTGAGCGGCTTCTCCGGCGGGTAGAGGAAGTAGGCGTACGCCCGCTCCCGGCCCCGACCGACCCGGCCCCGGATCTGGTGCAGCTGGGCCAGGCCGAGCAGGTCGGCCCGCTCCACGATCAGCGTGTTGGCGTTCGGGATGTCGATGCCCGACTCGACGATCGTGGTGCAGACCAGGACGTCGAACTCCTTCTCCCAGAAGCCGACCATGACCTTCTCCAGGGCGTCCTCGCCCATCTGGCCGTGCGCCACCGCGACCCGCGCCTCGGGCACCAGCTCCCGCAGCCGCCGTGCCGCCCGGTCGATCGACTCGACCCGGTTGTGCAGGTAGAAGACCTGCCCGTCGCGGAGCAGCTCACGGTGGATGGACGCGGCCACCTGCCGGTCGTCCTGCGCGCCGACGAAGGTGAGCACCGGGTGCCGCTCCTCCGGCGGGGTGGCGATGGTGGACATCTCCCGGATGCCGGTGATCGCCATCTCCAGGGTGCGCGGGATCGGGGTGGCCGACATGCTGAGCACGTCGACCGACGCACGCAGCGTCTTCAGGTGCTCCTTGTGCTCGACACCGAAGCGCTGCTCCTCGTCGACGATCACCAGACCGAGCTGCTTGAAGCGGGTCGCCGTCTGCAACAGCCGGTGCGTACCGATGACGATGTCGACGGTGCCGTCGGCGACCATCTCCAGCGTCCGCTCGGTCTCCTTCGCCGTCTGGAACCGGGACAGCTGCCGGATCTGGACCGGGAACTGGCTCATCCGCTCGGCGAACGTGTTGTAGTGCTGCTGAACCAGCAGGGTGGTCGGCACCAGCACCGCCACCTGCTTACCGTCCTGCACCGCCTTGAACGCCGCCCGGACCGCGATCTCGGTCTTGCCGTAGCCGACATCACCGCAGATCAGCCGGTCCATCGGAACGGTCTGCTCCATGTCCCGCTTGACCTCGTCGATCGCGGCGAGCTGGTCCGGCGTCTCCTGCCAGGGGAACGCGTCCTCCAGCTCGCGCTGCCACGGGGTGTCCGGGCCGAACGAGTGCCCCTTGGACGCCTTGCGGGCGGCGTAGAGCTGGATGAGCTGCGCGGCGATCTCCCGGACCGCCTTGCGGGCCCGGGCCTTGGACTTCTGCCAGTCCGAGCCGCCCATCTTGTGCAGGGTCGGCTGCTCGCCGCCCACGTAGCGGGAGAGCTGGTCGAGCTGGTCGGTCGGGACGAACAACCGGTCACCGGGCTGGCCCCGCTTGCTGGCCGCGTACTCGATGACGAGGTATTCCCGGCTGGCGCCGTTGACGGTGCGCTGCACCAGCTCGACGTAGCGGCCGATGCCGTGCTGCTCGTGCACCACGTGGTCGCCGGTCTTCAACTCCAGCGGGTCGATGGTGTTGCGCCGCCGGCTCGGCATCTTGCGCATGTCCCGCGTCGAGGTGCCCCGACCGCCGGTCACGTCGTTGCCGGTGAGCAGCACGAAACGGGACGCCTCGTCGACGAACCCGCTGTTCAGCGCACCACAGGTGACCACCAGCTCGCCGGGGACCGGCGCGGTCGGCACCTCCTCGGTCAACCGGGCACCCAGGCCGGCGTCGCGCAGCACCTCCACCGCCCGCTGGGCGGGGCCGTGCCCCTCGAAGACCAGCGCGATCGACCAACCCTCGCCGGCCCAGCGCTTGAGGTCCTCGACCACCCGCGAGGTCTCGCCGTGATAGAGCGGCGCCGGTTGGGCGGACAGGGTCACCGCGATGGCGTCGTCCGGAGTGACTGCGGCCTGCTCGGGCGCGTCCTCCCAGGGCTGCCGCGTCTCGGCGGTCTCCCCCTCGACCATAATTCGGCCTCCGCGCCGGGAGCCGGCACTCCGGACCGAATGAGGGTCGTCGACCAGACCGAACGGGGACAGCGTCCACCACGGCTGGCCGAGCCTGCCCGCGGCGGCGCGTACCTCGCCGAGGGTGCGGAAGGCGGCGGCGCCGACGTCCACCGGGGCCTGGCCGCCGACCGCTGCGGCGGCCCAGCTGGCCTGCAAGAACTCCTCCGAGGTACGCACCAGGTCGTGCGCCCGCGTGCGGATCCGTTCCGGGTCACAGAGCAGGACGTGGGTGCCGGCCGGCATGGCGTCCAGCAGCAGCTCCAGTGAGTCGGGGCCGACCAGCACCGGGGCCAGCGACTCCATCCCCTCCACCGGGATGCCCTCGGCCAGCTTGTCGAGGATCTCGGCCAGCTCGGGGTGCTGCTCGGCGAGCGCGGCGGCCCGGTCGCGGACCGCCGGGGTGAGCAGCAGCTCCCGACAGGGCGGTGCCCAGAGCAGCGGAACCTGCTCGATGGTCCGCTGGTCGGCGACGGCGAAGGTGCGAATCTCCTCCACCTCGTCGCCCCAGAACTCGACCCGCGACGGGTGCTCGTCGGTGGGCGGGAAGACGTCCAGGATGCCGCCGCGCACCGCGAACTCACCGCGCTTGGTGACCAGGTCGACCCGGGCGTACGCCATGTCGATCAGCCGGCGGGCGACCTCTTCCAGGTCGGCCTCCTCGCCGGCGGCGAGCTGCACCGGCTCCAGATCGCCGAGCCCTTTCAACTGAGGCTGCAGCAGCGAACGGACCGGGGCCACGACCACACGCAGTGGCCCGGTGCCGCCGTGCGCGTCGGTCGCCTCCGGGTGGGCCAGCCGGCGCAGCACGGCCAGCCGCCGGCCGACCGTGTCGGAGCGGGGGGACAGCCGCTCGTGCGGCAGCGTCTCCCAGGAGGGGAAGACCACGACCTGCTCGGCCGGCAGCAACCCGCCCAGCGCGGCGGCCAGGTCGTCGGCCTCCCGGGTGGTGGCGGTCACCGCCAGCACCGGTCGCCCGGCGCCGTCGTTGTCCGCGGCGACCGCCGCGACGGCGAACGGGCGCAGCGCCGCCGGGGCGGTGATGTCGAGGCCGTCGACCTGGGCGGCACCGGAGCGCGCCAGGTCACGCGCCCGGGTCAGCCCGGGGTCGGCCAGGGCGGCGGTGAACAGACCGGTGAGCAAGGGAAATCCTTCCCGGGGAGTCGACGCACACGACGGCGGCCCCTCGTCCAGTCGGACGGGGGGTGCACGACAGCAAGCCTATCCCCGTCCACCGACACACACCCCCTTCCGCCCAGGTCCGCGCCGCGCGCGCCGCGGGGCGCCGCGCACGGCGCCCCGCGCCAAGATCGTGCTCGAACCAGGATGTAGTGGCCTCAGCGGCGCACCGATGCCACTACATCCTGGATGTTGCGCGATCTTGCCTATCGGGCCCTGGCCGCCGCCAGGGAACTTGACCTCCGCCGGCGGGCGTGGTCGGGTTTCGGGATGGGTGAGCAGTGGCGGGCACAGTTCGACGCGGAGGTGAGCTTCGCCAACGGCGGTGGGCTGCGTACCGAGGGGTTCCGGCTGGACATTCCCGGTCGGGAGATCACCGACGACGACCTGGCGGCGTTGTTCGTCCGGCACCTCGGGCTGCTGATGGTCGCCGAGGTTCGGATCAGCGCGAAGACGATCATCGAGGAGCCGCACAAGGGCGGCCGGGGTGTCGCGGTCGACGGATCCGGCGCCGATCGTCGGCTGGTCGAGCTGAGCCACGTGATCAGCGACGGGATGACCACCCTGCCGGATTGGCCGGGCCCCCGGATCACCGAGTGGCTGACCTTCGCGGCATCCCGCGAGCGGTACGCACCGGGCACCGAGTTCCACGTGGCCCGAATCGACATGATCGCCAACACCGGCACGTACCTGGACACGCCCGCCCACCGTTGGGCCGGCCGGGACGACCTGACCGGGGTGTCGCTGGACCGTCTCGCCGATCTGCCCGGGGTGGTGGTCCGGGTGCCGGCCGGCATCCGCGCGGTGGACCGGCTGATGCTGGCCCCGTACGAGGTGGCCGGCCAGGCAGTGTTGCTGCACACCGGGTGGGACGCGCACTTCGGCACCGAGCGGTACGCCGCGCCGGACGCGCCGTACCTGACCGGGGACGCCGCCCAGGCGCTTGTCGACGCGGGGGCGGCCCTGGTCGGCATCGACTCGATCAACATCGACGACATGAGCCCGGCAGCCGTCGGCGTACGCCCCGCGCACAGCGCACTGCTCGCCGCCGGCATCCCGATCGTGGAGCACCTGACCGGCCTGGACGCGTTGCCGCCGAGCGGGTTTCGGTTCACCGCGGCACCGCCGATGGTGGCCGGCATGGGCACCTTCCCGGTCCGAGCCTTTGCCGTCGTCAACCCCTGACGCCACCCGCCTCTGACGCCACCCGCGCCGCCGTCGACGCACGGTTGGCGGCCGGGCCGGTCTCCGTGGCGATCAGTCAGCCGCCCGGCCACCCGTTCCGCCCGGCTGTCCACAAAACCGGCCATAGGCTGACAACGTGGACGGAGAATCGCACGGCACAGCTCGCGACTGGGCACCGCGCAGCATCGGACTGCTCCTCGGCACCCTCGTGCTGGCCACGGCGTTCATCGCGGCCTACGTCGGCGCGTTGCACCAACCCACACCCCGCGACGTGCCGATCGGCGTCGTCTCCGGCGACCAACGCGCCCGGTCGACGCTCGACGCCGTGCGCGGCCAGACCGACATCCTCAAACCCATCGAGTACGACGACCCGGCCGCCGCCGAGGACGGGCTGCTCAGCCGCGCGGTGTACGCCGTGCTCAGCACCGGAGGAGACAACGGCCTGCTCCTCACCGTGGCGAGCGCCTCCGGCCCCTCCGCCACCAGCGCGATCAAGGAGGTCCTCGGCACCGCCACCACACGCACCGGCACCCCGCTCCAGATCGTCGACGAGGTGCCGGTCACCCCGGCCGACCCGCGCGGGGTGGTGCCCTTCTACCTGAACGTCGGGTACGTGCTCGGCGGCTACCTGGGTTCGACCGTGCTCGGAATATCCGCCGGCACTACCCCCCGTACGGCGCGACGGGCCGGGCTGCGGATCGCCGCCCTGGCGGTCTACAGCGTGCTGCTCGGCATCGCCGGCGCGGTAGTGGTCGGGCCTGTCCTGGACATCTGGCACCACGACGCACCGACGATCGCCGCCATCGGCGCGTTGGCCGTCTTCGCCGCCGCCATGTTCGCCAGCGCCATCCAGGGCTGGCTCGGCGTCGCGGGTACCGCGCTGGTCATCCTGCTGCTGGTGGTGCTCGGCAACCCGGGCTCCGGCGGCATCTACGCACCCGAGTTCCTGCCCGGGGTGCTGCGCGGCATGCACCGCTGGAACATCCCCGGGCTCGCCAACGACCTGACCAAGGCCGCCGTGTACTTCGACTGGCGGTCGGCCGGCTGGCCGGCTGCCGCCCTCGGGATCTGGACGGTGCTCGGAGGGCTCGGGTTGGTCAGCGCGAGCCTGGTCCGAGGTCGCCGGGCCGCCGCCTCCGGCCCCGGGACCACCCGCCCCGGCCCCGCGCGGGACCACGACGGTGGTTGAGATCACCCCGGAAAACACCCTCCCGAGGGCAGTGGATCACCAGGGGGCCCTCCAGACATCCCCGGCACGCGGATACCATCCAGTAAGTCGGACAGCGCTGTCCTTCGTACCCACGTAAGGGAGCGCATCGTGACCGACCAGCACGACCACGACGGCCCGGACGCCGCACTGCGCGCCGACATTCGCCGACTCGGCACCCTGCTCGGCCAGACCCTGGCCCGCCAGGAGGGTCGCCCGCTTCTCGACCTCGTCGAGGAGATCCGCGCCCAGGTCCGCTCCGACGCCCCCGCGGCCGCCCAGCGTCTCGGCGGGCTCGACGTGACCACCGGCACCAAGCTGGCCCGCGCCTTCTCCACCTACTTCCACCTGGCCAACATCACCGAGCAGGTGCACCGGGCACGGGACCTGCGCCGCCGCCGCGCGGTGCAGGGCGGCTGGCTGGACCAGGCCGCCAAGATGATCGCCGAGCGCGGGGTGCCGGCCGAGGAGATCGCCAACGCGGCTCGCCGGCTGGCGGTGCGACCGGTCTTCACCGCGCACCCGACCGAGGCGGCCCGTCGCTCGATCCTGTCCAAGTTGCGGGCGATCGCCGACGAGTTGGACACCGAGACCGCCAACGCGATCCTCTACGGCGCCAGCGACGAGGGCCCGGCCAACCGCCGGCTGGCCGAGTTGTTGGACCTGATGTGGCAGACCGACGAGCTGCGGCTCGACCGGCCGGACCCGACCGACGAGGCCCGCAACGCCATCTACTACCTGCGCGACCTGTACGCCGAGGCCGCCCCGCAGGTGCTCGACGACCTGGCCGACACGTTGCGCACGCTCGGCGTGGAGACCTCACCGACGGCCCGGCCGCTGAGCTTCGGCACCTGGATCGGCGGCGACCGCGACGGCAACCCGTTCGTCACCCCGGCGGTCACCCGCGAGGTGCTGACCATCCAGCACGAGCACGGCATCGCGGCCACCGAGAAGGCGATGGACCACCTGATCAACGAGGTCTCGGTGTCCCGCCGACTGCGCGGGGTGTCCCTGGACCTCTCCGCCAGCCTCGCCGCCGACCTGGACGCGCTGCCCGAGGTGGCGCAGCGCTTCCGCCGGGTCAACGCGGAGGAGCCGTACCGGCTCAAGGCACGCTGCGTGAAGGCGAAGCTCGCCAACACCCGGCTGAGGTTGCGCCAGGGCACCGCGCACGTACCGGGCCGGGACTACCGGGGCTCCGCCGAACTGATCGCCGACCTGGACCTGCTGCGCGCCTCACTGGCTCGCAACTCCGGGCAGCTCACCGCGGTCGGCCGGCTGGCCTCCACCATCCGTACGGTCTCCGCGTTCGGCCTGCACCTGGCCACCATGGACGTCCGGGAGCACGCCGAGGCGCACCACGCGGTGCTCGCGCAGCTCTACGAGGCGGTCGGCGAGGTCTCCGACTACCCGGCGCTCACCCGGCTGGAACGCACCAAGCTGCTCGCCGACGAGCTGACCGGTCGTCGCCCGCTGTCGACGGTGGACACGTCGCTGTCCGAGCCAGCCCGCAAGACGTTCGACGTGTTCGGGACCATCCGGGAGGCACAGGACCGGTTCGGCGCCGAGGTGATCGAGTCGTACATCATCTCGATGACCCTGGGTGTCGACGACGTGCTGGCCGCCGTGGTGCTGGCCCGCGAGGCCGGCCTGGTGGACGTGCACAGCGGGCGGGCCCGGATCGGGTTCGTGCCACTCCTGGAGACCCCGGCCGAGCTGAACTCCGGCGGCGAGCTCCTCGACGAGCTGCTGTCGCTGCCCGCGTACCGGGCGCTGGTGACGGCGCGGGGTGACGTGCAGGAGGTCATGCTCGGCTACTCCGACTCGAACAAGGAAGCCGGGATCACCACCAGCCAGTGGTCGATCCACCGGGCGCAGCGCGCGCTGCGCGACGTGGCCGCCCGGCACGGTGTGCACCTGCGGCTGTTCCACGGCCGGGGCGGCACGGTCGGGCGCGGCGGCGGGCCGACGCACGAGGCGATCCTGGCGCAGCCGTACGGCACGATGGACGGCGCGATCAAGGTGACCGAGCAGGGCGAGGTGATCTCCGACAAGTACACCCTGCCCTCGCTGGCCAGGGAGAACCTGGAGCTCACCCTCGCCGCGGTGCTCCAGGCGACCCTGCTGCACACCGCACCCCGGCAGCCGGCCGAGATGTTGGAGCGCTGGGACGCGACGATGGACGTGGTCTCCGAGTCGGCGTTCCGGTCCTACCGGTCGCTGGTGGAGGATCCGGACCTGCCCGCGTACTTCTGGGCGTCCACCCCCACCGAGCTGCTCGGCGCCCTGAACATCGGCTCCCGGCCGGCGAAGCGCCCGAACACCGGTGCCGGGCTGTCCGGGCTGCGGGCCATCCCGTGGGTGTTCGGTTGGACGCAGACCCGGCAGATCGTGCCGGGCTGGTTCGGCGTCGGCTCCGGGCTGGCCGCCGCCCGCGAGGCGGGGTTGGCGGACGTGCTGGCCGAGATGCACCGCAACTGGCACTTCTTCCGCACGTTCCTGTCGAACGTCGAGATGATGCTGACCAAGACCGACCTGAGCATCGCTCGCCGGTACGTCGAGACGCTGGTGCCGAAAAAGCTGCACCCGATCTTCGAGCAGATCGAGCAGGAGTACGAGCTGACCAAGCGGGAGGTGCTGGCGATCACCGCCGCACCGGCCCTGCTGGAGAACTCGCCGGTGCTCCAGCGCACCCTGGCCGTCCGCGACACCTACCTGGAGCCGCTGCACCATCTTCAGGTGGCGCTGCTGCGGCAGTACCGGGAGTCGGGCGCCGCCGGACGGGCGATCGCCACCGCCCCGGGCGGCCGACGCGCACCGAGCGACGGCACCGCCCTGGAACGCGCGCTGCTCACCACCGTGAACGGCATCGCCGCCGGGATGCGCAACACCGGCTGATCAACAGGTACGGAAACGGGCCCCGGTCACAGCGACCGGGGCCCGTTTCCGTAGCTCTGAACGACGATCAGAAGTCGCCGCCGCCGAAGTCCCCACCACCGAAGTCGCCGCCGCCGAAGCCGCCACCACCGAAGTCCCCACCGGCGTAGTCGCCGCCGCCGAAGTCCCCACCCTGGTCGCCGCCGCCGAAGTCGCCGCCCTGGTCGCCGCCGTCGCCGCCCTGATCGACACCGTCACCGAAGCCCTCCTGATAGCCGGCGTCGTAGCCGTACCCCGGGTCGGCGAAGGCGGGAGAGAAGAGCGCGTCGGCGATCAGGATGCCGCCGAGGACACCAGCGCCGGCACCCAACGCCGTCTTCCACCAGGGGGTCGAATACCAGCCGGCGGGCACCGGGCGACCCTGATAACGCCCGCCGGGGTAGTAGTAGGGCGTTTCCCGGCCGGGTTGCGGCCCGGCCCGGAAGGTCTGCCCCTGCACATCGACCTCGCGCTCCTTGGTGAGCTGCCCGACGCCGCGGGCGGCGGCCAGGGTCGGCACCTCGGGGCCCGGATCGATGCCCAGCGCCGTACGCGCCGCCCGGATGTACGCCAAACCCTCCAGCGCGGTCTCCCGGGCCAGCCCGAACTGGTGCGGCGTGGACGCCTGTTCCAGCTGGGAGCCCGCCGCGTTGTACCGCTCACCGGCGTCGGCCAGCGCCTGGCGTACCGCTGGGTCGTCGCCGTGCAGGTTCATCAACTGGCCGCCGAGGCGCTCGTACCACCGCTGCGCCTCCGCGCGGGCGTCCCCGAGCTCGGTGCGCCGACGAGCACCGGCCTGAGCGCGGACGAGCGCGGCGGCGCCCAGCGCGCCGACCAGGACAACGGCGAGGCAGAGCACAAGTTCCATGTCATCGAACGTACCCCCGGGTCGCACGTCGTATCCGTCTGGCAAGCTCCGGTGATGGACGTCTCGACCCTGCTCCTGGTGATCGTGTGCCTCGGCGCCGGCGGGGCGGTGGGCTGGCTCGCGGCCCGGTCCCGGTCGGCCGCCGACATCGCCCGCCTTGATGCCACCCTGGCCGCCACCCGGGAGGGCGAGGGTCGGCTGGAGCAGTCCATGCGGGCGTTGAGCTACGAGGCCACCGCGCAGTCCCAGGAGGCGGTGGCCCGGGCGGTCGCGCCGCTGCACGACACCCTGCGCCGCTACGAGCAGCGGGTGGCCGAGCTGGAGCACGACCGCGTCGACGCGTACGCCGAGCTGCGTGAGCAGGTCCGCTCGATGACCGCGGTCTCCGGTGAGCTGCGCACCGAGACCAAGCAGTTGGTGGCGGCGCTGCGCGCACCGCAGGTGCGGGGCCGCTGGGGCGAGCACCAGCTGCGCCGGATCGTCGAGGCTGCCGGCATGCTGGAGCACTGCGACTTCTCCGAGCAGGTCACCGCCGCCACGGACCAGCAGGTCGTCCGACCGGATCTGGTGGTCCGCCTGCACGGCGGTCGCTCGGTGGTGGTGGACGCCAAGGCCCCGTTCGACGCGTACCTGACAGCCATGGAGGCCCGCGACGAGCGCGGCCGGGACACCCACCTCGACGCGCACGCGCGGCACCTGCGGGGGCACGTCGACGCCCTGGCCGCCAAGTCGTACTGGTCGGCTTTCGACAACTCACCCGAGTTCGTGGTGCTGTTCGTCCCCGCCGATCCGTTCCTCGACGTCGCGCTCCAGCGGGACCCGACGCTGCTGGAGCACGCCTTCACCCGCAACGTGGTGCTCGCCACGCCGGCCACGCTGGTCGCGCTTCTCCGCACGGTGGCCTACTCCTGGCGGCAGGAGGCACTGGCCCGCAACGCGCTCGCCGTGCACACCCTCGCCCGGGAGCTGTACGGCCGGCTCTCCACCCTCGGCGACCACGTGGGCAAGCTCGGGTCCTCGTTGGCCGGTGCGGTGACCGCCTACAACCGGGCGGTCGGCTCACTGGAGGCCCGGGTGCTGGTCAGCGCCCGCAAGCTCGCCGAGTTGGGCGTCTCGGACGACGAGTTGGCCACCCCGGCCCAGGTCGAGTTGGCGCCCCGGCAACCGCAGGCCCCCGAGCTGGCCGATCCGGCCGGCGACGAGGTCTCGAACCGCTCACCGATCATGTGACAGTGGGTATGCCGGCATGTCACGAAGTGGTCACAAGGGACTGACCAGTAGTGACAGTGCTCGTCGATACCACGAAAGATTCTGCTCACCCGAGCGCCCTTCTCTGAGGGCGCCTTGTTCTCTGGAGGTAAAGAGAACGTGAGCAGACTTCGAAACCTGAGCCGGCGCACCTCAGCCGCGCTCTTCGCGTCGGTCCTGGCGGCGAGCGCCATGACGACGATCGGTGGTGCCGCCACCGCGACCGCCGCTCCCGCCACCACACCGGACCCTTCCTCGGCCACCGCCGCCGAGACGCTGGGCGCCCACGACGCCAAACTGCTCAGCGAGGCCCGCGCCAAGAAGGCTCCGACCGTCACCCTGATCGTCGCCACCGAGAAGGGTGAGGCAGGGGACGTCGCGGACAGCCTCACCAAGCTCGGCGGCACGGTCAGCCAGCGGCAGGACCGGGTCGGCTTCGTGTTGGCCAAGGTCCCGACCGACCGGGTCCTCAAGGCGGCACGGCTGCCCGGCGTCTCGGCCGTCGACCTGGACGAGGTCATCCAACTGCCGGACCCTGCCCCGGAGAACACCCCCACCGGCACCGCAGGCGCACGGCAGGCCACCGTCGGGGCGCCGGGAGAGACCACCCCGGCCGACAACCCCTACATGCCGACGAACGAGACCGGCGCGGTGGCGTTCACCGCGGCCCACCCCGAGTGGGACGGCCGAGGCGTCACGATCGGCATCATGGACTCCGGTGTGGACCTTGCCCACCCGGCGTTGCAGCAGACCACCACCGGCGAGCGCAAGATCGTCGACTGGGTCACCGCGACCGATCCGCTGGAGGACGGCTCGTGGCGGCGGATGCAGGCCGAGGTCGCCGGCCCGTCGTTCACCATCGCTGGCGGCACCTGGACCGCGCCGGCCGGCGCGTACCGGTTCAACCTGTTCAGCGAGTCGGTCACCACCGCGAGCGACGCCCGCGGTGACGTCAACCGCGACGGCGACACGACCGACACCTGGGGTGTGCTCTTCCACCCGGCCACCAACAACATCCGGGTGGACGCCAACCAGAACCTCAACTTCACCGACGACCCGATCATGCGGCCGTACAAGGAGAAGTACGACATCGGCTACTTCGGTACCGACAACCCGGCGACCCCGGTCGCCGAGCGGCAGCCCTTCGTCGTCGAGTTCCGCAAGAACGTGAACACCACGCCGATCGGGCTGCCGGGCACCTACGACTACGTCAACATCGGCATCGTCGAGAGCACCCACGGCACCCACGTCGCCGGCATCACCGCCGCCAACGACATGCTCGGCAACGGGGCCTTCGACGGCGCCGCGCCCGGCGCGAAGCTGGTCTCCGCCCGCGCCTGCTCCTGGGGCGGCGGCTGTACCGCGGCGGCCCTCACCACCGGCATGATCGACCTGGTGGCCAACCGTGGCGTCGACATCGTCAACATGTCGATCGGTGGCCTTCCGGGCCTGAACGACGGCAACAACGCGCGGACCAATCTCTACAACGAACTGATCGAGACGTACGGCGTGCAGTTGGTCATCTCGGCCGGCAACTCCGGCCCGGGTCTCAACACCGTCGGCGACCCGTCGGTGGCCAGCAACGTGATCAGCGTTGCCGCCAACATCAGCAAGGACACCTGGCTGGCCAACTACGGCTCGGTCGTCAAGAAGAAGAACGCCCTGTTCAACTTCTCCTCCCGTGGCCCGCGCGAGGACGGCGGCTTCAAGCCGAACATCGCCGCCCCCGGCTCGGCCATCTCCACCGCACCGACCTGGCAGCTCGGCGCCCCGGTCCCCGAGGCCGGATACGCGCTGCCCCCGGGCTACGCGATGCTCAACGGCACCTCGATGGCGTCTCCGCAGACCGCCGGCGCCGGCGCGTTGCTGCTGTCGGCCGCCAAGGCCACCGACCGGGGCGTCAGCCCGGCGGCACTGCGGCGGGCCCTGTTCAGCTCCGCCAAGCCGATCGCGGACGTGCCGACGTACGCGCAGGGCTACGGCATGGTCAACGTTCCGGGCGCCTGGCAGCTGCTGCGCCAGGGCGTCGAAACCCGGTCGTACGTCTCCGACGCGCCGGTCTGCAGCCCGCTGGCGGAGCAGCTGACCATCTGGAACGGTGTGAAGTTCGTGCCGAACCCGGGTCGGGGCACCGGCGTCTACAACCGCTGCACCTCGGCCGAGGGCGGCCACAAGATCGGCCAGAGCAAGACGTACCCGGTCAAGCTCACCCGCACCAGCGGCCCGGCCGGCACCATCAAGCACAACATCACGCTCCAGGGCAACGACGGCACCTTCAAGGCGCCGAAGACCGTCGCGTTGCCGCTCAACAAGGCCGTCACCGTCAGCGTCACCGCCAAGCCAGCCACCGAGGGTGCGCACGGCGCGATCGTGCGGATCGACGACCCGGCCACCAACGTTGTCGACTTCGAGGTGTCCACCGTGGTGGTGGCCTCGAACGACGTGAAGAAGCCCAACTTCTCGTACGCCAACGAGGGCTCGGTCGACCGCAACGGCTTCACGTCGTACTTCGTCACGGTGCCGGAGGGCGCCAAGGCCCTCCAGGTGAACCTCTCCGGGATCGCGACCGGTTCGCAGACCCGGTTCATCGCGATCAACCCGCTGGGTGTGCCGGTGGAGAGCACCGCGAGCACCGCCTGCTACACCAACTTCTCCGACGTCAACGTCTGCAAGCCGCAGGAGCGTGACTACCAGAACCCGCTTCCCGGGGTCTGGGAGATCGAGGTGGAGTCGCGGCGCACGTCCCCGGCGCTGAACAACCCGTTCAAGCTCCAGGCGCGGGTGCAGGGCCTGACGGTCGAGCCGGCGCTGGTCGAGCTGCCCAGTGTCGAGGCCGGCGAGCCGACCCCGGTGAGCTGGAAGGTCACCAACGCCTTCGGTCCGGTCTCGGTCAGCGGCCGCAGTGGCGCGCTGACCGGTGTGCGGACCGAGCGTCCGACCATCACCGAGGGCGGTCCCAACCAGGAGTGGACCGTCGAGATCCCGGCGGGTACGTCGACGTTCACCGCCCGGATCGGCAACCCCGCCAACGCGGGAGCCGACCTGGACCTGTTCGTCTACCGGGGCACCACCGAGGTCGGCCGGGCCGCGGACGGTGACTCGGAGGAGGCGGTCACGCTGACCAACCCGGCCGCCGGCACCTACCGCGTCGTGGTGGAGCCGTACGGGGTTGACGGGCCGGGGACCAGCACCGCCTACGACTACTACGACGCGTTCGCGTCCGCGTCGCTGGGCACGATCACCGCCCCGGCCACCGCGGTGCCGCTGATGCACGGCGAGTCGGCCACCATCACCGGCACGGTGACCGCGGTGGCCGTTCCGGCCGACGGGCGTCAGCTCTCCGGTGAGCTGGCGATCGTCACCAGCGAGGGTGCGATCGTGGGTCGCGGCAACGTGTCCATCGGTGCCGTGAACTGATCCGCTCGTGACACCGGCGGGAGCCCGTCCCCACGTTCGGGGGCGGGCTCCCGTGTGTCAGGGGTGAGTGGTCAGGATCGGTGGGCGGCCGTGACGACGAACGGGGTGCCCTGCTGGCAGGTGGTCATCATGCCGGGCTCCACCCGGCCGGTGACCTCGACCCGCGCGCCCGGCATCAGCACGTCACGGGGGCCGCCGAGCAGCAGGTAACCGTCGAGCAGTACGCACCCGGGCTCCACGCCGCTCTGCAGGGTGCCGCTCAGGGTGGTGGCTCCGACGCCCGGCGGCGTGCTCGGGCCGCCCGGCTTCGGGGTCTTCACGCCGGGCGGCACGGTCGGGGTGCCGGTCGCCGGCGAGGGCGTCGGGTCGGGCGTGGGCTGGCTGGTCACCGGCTGCGCTCCCGTCGGTGTCGGGGTGGGTGTGCCGCCCCCGACACCCTGGCCGCCGCAGGCGCTCAGCGCCACGCAGACGGCCAGCGCGGGGACGGCGAGCCGAAGAGTCCTCATGCCGAATCTGACGTACGCCGACCCGAGTTCGTTCCCTGCTTCAGCCGCGCGCCGCAGCGGCCTTCATGTCCCGCCTCAGCTCCTGCGGAAGCGAGAAGGTGAGCCGCTCGTTGGCGGTGGTGATCTCCTCGACGTCGGCGAAGCCGCGGGCGGCGAGGTGGACCAGCACCTCCTGGACCAGGTCGTCCGGGACGCTCGCACCCGAGGTCAGACCGACCGTGGTGGCCCCCTCCAGCCAGGCGTCGTCGATCTCGTGCGCGAAGTCGACCAGGTGACCGGCGCGGGCACCGGCGTCCAGGGCGACCTCTACCAGGCGGACCGAGTTGGAGGAGTTCGTCGAGCCGACCACGATCACCACGTCACAGTCGGCGGCGATCTCCTTGACCACGTGCTGCCGGTTGGAGGTGGCGTAGCAGATGTCGTCGCTGGGCGGGGACTGCAACAGCGGCAGCCGCTGCTTGAGGCGGGCCACCGTCTCCAGCGTCTCGTCGACCGAGAGCGTGGTCTGGGAGAGCCAGACCACCTTCTCCGGATCACGTACGGTGATCTTGTCGGCGCCGTCCGGGCCGTCCACAAGCTGGATGTGCGCGGGGGCCTCACCGGCGGTGCCGATGACCTCTTCGTGCCCCTCGTGGCCGATGAGCAGGATGTCGTAGTCCTCGGCCGCGAAGCGCCGCGCCTCGTGGTGCACCTTGGTGACCAGCGGACAGGTCGCGTCGATCGCCTTGAGCGACCGTGCCTTGGCCTGCTCGTGGACCTCCGGCGCCACCCCGTGCGCAGAGAAGACGACGGTGGCGCCCTCCGGCACCTCCTCGTTCTCCTCCACGAAGATCGCACCTTGGGCTTCCAGGGTCTGCACCACGTGCTTGTTGTGCACGATCTGCTTGCGCACGTAGATCGGGGCGCCGTAGAGCTTCAGCGCCTCCTCCACGGTCTGCACCGCGCGGTCGACACCCGCGCAGTAGCCGCGGGGCTTGGCCAGGAGCACGCGCTTGCCGGTCCGGTGAGTCGCCTGAGCCTCAGTCACCACCCCATCGTAC
>NZ_QGSY01000253.1 GCF_003857035.1 Micromonospora arida | reverse complement strand
GGGGTCGGGAGGGCGCGGAGGAAGCGCTCGGCCATCGGGACGGCCGAGGCGGTGCTGGCCCCGCCCTTCTCCACGAAGACGGCGAACGCCACGTCGCCCCGCCAGCCGACGAACCAGGCGTGGGTGTGCGCCGGGTTGTCGTCGTACTCGGCGGTGCCGGTCTTGCCGTACACCTCGCCCGGCACATCCTTGAGCGCGCTGCCGGTGCCGGCGGTGACCACCTCGCGCATCATCGTGCGCAGCGCCTTGACGGACTCTGGCTTGAGCTGCTCGCCTGCCGGCGCCGGCTTGGCCGGCGCCGGGTCGATCAGCAGCTTCGGCTGCTCGAAACGGCCGCGGGCGACGGCGGCGGTGGCGCCGGCCATGGCGAGCGGGCTGACCAGCGTCGTGCCCTGCCCGAACGACGCGGCGGCCTGCTCGGCCAGGCTGCCGCCCGTCGAGACCTTGCCGGTGAAGGCGTCCGTGCCGAGGTCCCACTGACCCTCCAGGCCCAGCGAGCGACCGGCGGCGGCCAGCCCGTCGCCGCCGAGCTTCGGGGCCAGCGCGGCGAACGCCGTGTTGCAGGACTTGGCGAAGTCGGTGCGGAACGGCACCGAGCCGAGCTCGAAGTTGTCCGAATTCTTGAAGGACCGGCCGTCCACGGTGAAGGTCTTCTTGCAGTCCACCGGCCCGTCCAGCGTGACCGCGCCCCGGTCCAGCAGGCCCAGCGTGCTGACCATCTTGAACGTGGAGCCCGGAGGAACCTGGGCGTCGAAGGCCAGATTCTCCCCGGCCGGACCGGGGCCGTTCGCGGCGGCGAGCACGGCGCCGTCGCTGATCCGGATCGCCACCAGGGCGGATCGGCGCGGCTCGGCGCGCAGTGCCCCGTCGGCCGCGTTCTGGACGGCGACGTCCAGCGTGGTCTTCAGCGCCTGCCCGGGCTGCGGCTCCCGGCGGAACAGCTCGGCGCCGGTGGGTTCGAGTTTGCCGCCCTCGGCCGGACGCTCGACCACCACGGTCAGCCCGGGGCCGCCGCGCAGTCGTTCGTCGTAGCGGCCCTGTAGCCCGCCGTGCCCGACCAGATCGCCGACGACGTACCGGTCGGGGTGCGCGGCGAGGTCGTCGGCCTGCGCCTGGTCGACACTGCCGAGCAGCGCGCGGGCGAACTCGCGGGTGGGCGCCAGGTCGATCTTGTCGGTGATGAACTTGGTGCCGGGCAGGTCGTAGATCCGGGGCTTGATCTGCAGGTACGCCTCCTCGCGGAGCGACACCACCTCGACGAATGCGCCCGGCTCGGCCTTGGCCACCCGGTCGGGCAGGTCGGCCACGTCGACGCCGGGGACCAGCGCCGGGCGGATGGCCTTGAACGCCGCGTCGAGGTCCTTGACGAGCTTCTTGAGGTCGGTGACGGCGTTGGGCTGCACGCCCACCCGGACCACCGGGCGGGGGGTCACCAGCGGCTTTCCGGCGTTGTCCAGCACGGCGGCGCGGGCACCGGGGTCGCGCCGCAGCGCCAACCGGTCGCCCTTGGTGAGCTGCTCGTGCACCACCTTCGGCTCCCAGATCACCTGCCACTGGTCGTCGTCGCCGTGGGCGAGCCGCACCTCCCGGTCGTACGCCCAGCGGGTCTGACCGGGCAGGGTCCACTCCACCTGGACGGTCGTGGTGGCGATGTCCTTCGTGATCTTCGGCTCGCCGCGACGCGTCAGCTTGGGCGGGGTGGCCGCCAGCTCACCGGAGAGGTCCTTGATCTCGCGCGCCACGTCGGCCGACGGCAGTTTCGAGCCGAGCGGGTCGATCAGACCGACCGCCTGGAGGTCACCGCTGCGCCAGCCCGCAAGGAAGGCGTCGACGGTGCGCTGCGGCCCGTCGTCACCGGAACAACCGACCAGGACACCCGCCGCGAGCAGCGCCGTGGTGACGGCGGCGGCGAGCCGGCGGGCGGGGTTCGGCCGGTGGGGCCGGGGGTACGACAAGGGCATGAAGCTGGTCCTTCCGATCTCGGACTGCCCTCGCACGGTAGTACGGGAACGCCGTCCCCAACGTCCCCCAGGTGCTCGGTCGCGCTCAAAGACGGGCCGCACCCGTGTGATGAACATCGCGTGGCGGGGTATCCCGCAGCCGGCCAACCTCGGACCCGCAACGGGTGAAAGGACAAAGTCCCGATCCGGACGTCTGGCCAGTGGTCCGCCGACGAAGGCGCAGAGCGGCAGGGCCTAGGCTGGGCGGCAGAGTGACCCACAACGCGGTGGGTCGAGGGGAGTGGCACCGATGGACCGGCGTCCGGCGATCAAACCGGAACCCGACCTCCGGCAGGATGACTCCGGCCGGGACGATGACAGCTTCGATTCGGCGACCGACGGGGACGGCTACGGCCGACTCGACACGGGAGTCACCGGGCTGACCGGGTCGAGCATCGACACCATCTACGATCTGGGTCTGCCAGCCGAGGCGCTGGCCGACGACGTGGAGGACGCCGAGCTCGACGAACCCGTCCCCAACGCGGAGCGCCTGGTGGCCCAGGCCGTCGCGCTCGCCGGGGACGACCACGACGCGGCGACACTTGTCGGCCGTTTCTGGCGGTTCGCCCCGGACGAGGAGCTGGTCGGCTTCACGGCGGAAGAGATGCTCGACGCGGCCCGGGCACACCGGGATCTCGCCCAGCAGCGGGTGCCGGGCGAGTTGAAGCTGCGGATCCACGAACCGCACGCCGACCAGCACCACACGGTCGTCGAGATCGTCACGGACGACATGCCGTTCCTGGTCGACTCGGTGACGGCGCTGCTCAACTCGTACCACCTGGACGTGCACCTGCTGGTGCACCCGCTGGTGGTGGTACGGCGGGAGCCGCTGGGCCGGCTCACCGAGGTCTCCGCGGATGTGGAACCGGACGACGCGATCAGCGGCGACATCATCGAGAGCTGGATGCGGATCGAGATCGACCCGGTCCGGGACGCGGCCGAACGGGACCGGTTGCGCCGCGAGTTGCAGCGGGTGCTCACCGACGTGCGGGAGGCGGTGGAGGACTGGCCGAAGATGCGTCAGCGTGCCCTCGCGCTCGCCGACGAGCTGGCGTCCGCCCGTACCTCCGACAACCGCCCACCGGTGCCGGAAAAGGACATCACCGACTCGGTGGAGCTGCTGCGCTGGCTCGCCCAGGACCACTTCACCTTCCTCGGTTACCGCGAGTACCGGTTGGTGGACGCCGACGGCGGCGACGCCGCCGACCCGGTCGACGGCAAGGCGTTGGAGGCGGTGCTCGGCACCGGGCTGGGCATTCTGCGCTCCGATTCGCCGGACGCGCGGTCGCTGTCCTCGATGACACCCGAGGCGCACGAGAAGGTGCTGGAGAAGCGCCTGCTGATCATCACGAAGGCCAACTCGCGGGCCACCGTGCACCGCTCGGCGTACCTGGACTACATCGGCTTCAAGATCTTCAACTCCGACGGTGACGTGATCGGCGAGCGGCGCTTCCTGGGCCTGTTCTCGACGGCCGCCTATCGGACCAGCGTCCGCGAGCTGCCGGTGGTACGCCGCAAGGTGGCCGAGGTGCTGGACCGCTCCGGCCTGAGCCAGCGCAGCCACTCGGGCAAGGATCTGATCCAGATCCTGGAGACCTACCCGCGCGACGAGCTGTTCCAGATCAAGACCGACGACCTGTACCACGCGGTGGTCGGCGTGCTGCGGATGGCCGGCCGCCGGCAGCTGCGGGTCTTCCTGCGGCGGGACGCGTACGGGCGGTTCATCTCCTGCCTGATCTACCTGCCCCGGGACCGGTTCACCACCCAGAACCGGCTGCGCATGCAGGACATCCTGCTGCGTGAGCTGAACGGTGTCGGGGTGGACTACACCACCCGGGTCACCGAGTCGATGCTGGCTCGGGTGCACTTCATCGTCCGTACCGACCCGACGCGGCCACCCGGCGACATCGACGCCGACCTGCTCGCCGAGGAGTTGGCCGACGCCACCCGGCTCTGGGACGACGACTACCGGTTGGTGCTGGAGCGCAAGCTCGGCGACGAGCAGGCCAAGCACCTGTTCACCCGGTACGCCGACGCGTTCCCGGAGGGCTACAAGGACGGGCACACGCCGTACGAGGCGATGAAGGACCTGGCGAAGCTGGAGCTGCTGGAGGAGCCCGGCCAGCTGGAGATGCACCTGTTCCGCAAGCAGTTGGCACCCCGGCCGGGCACCCGGGTACCCGGAGCCGACCTGGCCGAGGCGATGGACGTCCGGTTCAAGGTCTACCGGTACGGCGAGCCGATGATGCTCTCCGCCGTGCTGCCGGTGCTGCACTCGCTCGGCGTACGGGTGGTCGACGAGCACCCGTACGAGGTGGACCGGATCGACGGTCGGGTCTACCTGTACGACTTCGGCCTCATGCTGCCCGAGGGGCACCACGAGCTGGCCGAGGTGCGCCCGCACGTGGAGAACGCCTTCGCGGCTGCCTGGCGCGGCGAGGCCGAGGTGGACCGGTTCAACGAGCTGGTGCTGCGCGGCGGGCTGACCTGGCGGCAGGTGGTGGTGCTGCGGGCGTACGCGAAGTACCTGCGGCAGGCCGGCACGGTCTTCTCGCAGGACTACATGGAGCAGACCTTCATCGCGTACCCGAAGATCGCCGCGTTGCTGGTGGAGCTGTTCGAGACCCGGTTCGCGCCGGGCGAGCAGACGACCGAGCAGCGGCAGCAGCGCAGCGGTGAGCTGGTGGAGACGATCCGGGGCGCGCTGGACGACGTGGCGAGCCTCGACCAGGACCGGATCCTGCGCTCGTACCTGACGCTGATCGAGGCGACCCTGCGGACCAGCTTCTACCAGAAGCGCGCCGACGGGCGGCCGAAGGCGTACGTGGCGTTCAAGCTCGACCCGCAGGCCATCCCGGACCTGCCGGCGCCGCGACCGAAGTTCGAGATCTTCGTGTACTCGCCCCGCTTCGAGGGTGTGCACCTGCGATTCGGACCGGTGGCCCGGGGCGGGTTGCGCTGGTCCGACCGTCGGGAGGATTTCCGTACCGAGGTGCTCGGCCTGGTCAAGGCGCAGATGGTGAAGAACACCGTGATCGTGCCGGTGGGTGCCAAGGGCGGCTTCGTGCTGAAGCAGAAGCCGGGTGACCGGGACGAGGCGGTCGCCTGCTACCAGGAGTTCGTCGGCGCGATGCTGGACGTCACCGACAACATCGTCAGCGGGCAGATCGTGCCTCCCGTGGACGTGGTCCGGCACGACGACGACGACCCGTACCTGGTGGTGGCCGCCGACAAGGGCACGGCGACGTTCTCCGACATCGCCAACGAGATCTCCAAGACCCACAACTTCTGGATGGGCGACGCGTTTGCCTCCGGTGGTTCGGCTGGCTACGACCACAAGAAGATGGGCATCACCGCCCGGGGCGCCTGGGAGTCGGTCAAGCGGCACTTCCGGGAGCTGGGCCTGGACACCCAGACCCAGGAGTTCACTGTGGTCGGCGTCGGCGACATGTCCGGCGACGTGTTCGGCAACGGGATGCTGCTCTCCGAGCACATCCGGCTGGTGGCCGCCTTCGACCACCGGCACATCTTCCTCGACCCGGACCCGGACGCGGCCACCTCGTACGCGGAGCGGCGGCGGCTGTTCGATCTGCCCCGCTCGTCGTGGGAGGACTACAACCCGGAGCTGATCTCGGGCGGCGGCGGCATCTTCCCGCGTACCGCGAAGTCCATCCCGATCACGCCGCAGGTCCGGGCGGCGATCGGCCTGGACGACGACGTGACGCAGTTGTCACCGCAGGACCTGATGAAGGCGATCGTCACCGCCCCGGTGGACCTGTTCTGGAACGGCGGCATCGGCACCTACGTCAAGGCGTCCACCCAGACCAACGCCGAGGTGGGCGACAAGTCCAACGACGCGATCCGGGTGGACGGGCGCAGCCTGCGCTGCCGGGTGGCGGGCGAGGGCGGCAACCTGGGCTGGACCCAGCTCGGCCGGATCGAGTACGCGTTGACCGGTGGCCGGATCTACACGGACTTCATCGACAACGCGGCCGGGGTGGACACCTCCGACCACGAGGTGAACATCAAGATCCTGCTCAACACGGCGGTGGCCGACGGTGAGTTGACCATGGCCGACCGGGACGAGCTGCTGGCCGGGATGACCAACGAGGTCGCGGAGCTGGTGCTGCGGGACAACTACGACCAGGCTCGGGCGATCAACAACGCCCAGGCCCAGGCCGCCTCGCTGCTCCCGGTGCACCGTCGGATGATCAACGAGCTGGAGCGTTCGGGCGGGTTGGACCGCGCGCTGGAGGCGCTGCCGCCGGACGAGGAACTGGCGGTCCGTAGCGAGTCCGGGCTGACCGCGCCGGAGTTCGCCGTGCTGCTCGCGTACGTGAAGATCGTCCTGGAGCGGGAGATCCTCACCGAGGGGTTGGCCGACGAGGAGTGGACGACCGACGTCCTGGTCAACTACTTCCCGACGCCGATGCGTGAGCGGTTCGCCGACCGGATGGGCCGGCACCGGCTGCGCCGGGACATCGTCACCACAGTGCTGGTCAACGAGGCGATCAACCGGGGTGGCATCTCGTTCATCTTCCGGGTGGTCGAGGAGACGGCGGCCAGCGCGGCCGACGTGATCCGGGCGTACGTGGTGGTCAGCGAGGTGTTCGGCCTGCGCGACCTGTGGGACGCGGTCGAGGCGCTGGACAACAAGGTGGCGCCGGAGCTGCAGACCAGCGTCTACCTGGACACCCGTCGGCTGCTCGACCGGGCGGTGCGATGGCTGGTCTCCAACCGGCGTTCGCCGATCGACGTGCCGGCCGAGATCGCCCGGCTGCGCGACGGGGTCACCCGGCTGCTGCCGGGGCTGGAGGAGCTTTTCTACGGCAACGAGCGCCAGGGCATCGCCGCGCACATGGACTCGATGACCGAGCGTGGGCTGCCCCGCGAGCTGGCCGAGCGGGCCACCCGGCTGATGTACAGCTTCGGCCTGATGGACGTGGTGGAGACCGCGAACGCCAGTGGGCGGGACGTCAGCGAGGTGGCCTCGGTCTACTTCGTGCTGTCCGACCTGTTCCGGGTGGACTCGCTGCTGTCGAAGATCTCCCTGCTGCCGCGGGAGGACCGCTGGCAGACGTTGGCCCGGATGGCGCTGCGGTACGACCTGTACGCCGCGCTGGCCGCGCTCACCGCGGAGGTACTCGACTCCACCCCGGGCGACCTGCCGCCGCACGAGCGGGTTCAGCAGTGGGAGCAGTCGAACGCCACCTCGATCCACCGGGCGCGGCGGGCCATGGGTGAGTTCGACGAGTCGCGGGCGGACCTTGCCGCCCTGTCGGTGCTGCTGCGCCAGATCCGCACCCTGGTGCGGACCTCCGCAGCCGCCTGAGTCAGGTACGCCGGACGCGGTCCGGCCGGTCGGGGTGACCCGACCGGCCGGACCGCGTTTCGTTCGTCGTGGGTCACGCCGCCAGGGTGGCGAAGACGACGATGTTGTCCGGGTAGCTCTTCGCGGCCTGGTCGAACTGACCACCGCAGGTGACCACCCGCAGGCCGGGCCGGTCACTCGGTCCGTACACCAACTCGGTGGGGAAGGCCGTCTTCGGGTACGACTTCACCGAGTCGACAGTGAAGGTGGCCGGCACTCCGTCGGCGCGGCGCACTGTGACGGTGTCGCCGGGGGTGAGAGCGCCGAGGTCGAAGAAGACGGCCGGGCCGAGCACCGCCGAGTCCACGTGCCCGACGATCACCGCGTTACCCGTCTCGCCGGGGCTCGCGCCGGGCTCGTACCACCCGGCCTGGTCGGCCTTGTCCAGCGGAGGGACCTGGACGGTGCCGTCCGGGTTGGTGCCCAACGACATGATCGTCGCGTCGACGCCGATCCGGGGGATCTCGATGCTGGTCGGTGCCGAACGGGCCAACCCGGCCGCCGCCTGACCGACCGGCTGCCCGTCGAGCGGGGCATCGTCGGCGGTGCTCGCCGGCCCGGTCGCCTCGGGGCCGGCCTGGGCCAGCGGCTGCGGCGGTCGCGGAGTGGGCGTGGTCTTCAGGGAGGCGCCGATCATGCCGGCACCGATCATGGCCAGGGTAACGACGACGGCCGTGCCGGCGGCACGCCACGGTCTCCCGTGGCGGCCGCCGGCCGGTGTCGCCGTCACGTCAGACGAGCGAACCATCGGTCCGCCGACGACGCATCAGCACGATCCCGCCGAGCGCGGCAGCGCCGAGCACGCCCGCCCCGCCGGTGGCCAGACCCCGGTCGGTGCCGGTGCTGACGCCGCCGTCACCACCGTCGACACCGCCGTGCGGCAGCACGACGAGCTCGCCCTCGCCGCAGGAGCCCTTGAGCTCGTAGCGACCCGGCTTGGCGTCCTTGTCGACCTTGGCTTCGCCGTAGTAGACGAACTCGCGCTCCTCGTGCCGGCCACGCTCGTCCGAGCCGCGCTCGTCCTTGCCGTAACCGCCACGCTCGTCCGAGCCGTGCTCGTCCTTGTTCTCCCAGCCCTTGTCCGAGCCGTATTCGGAGCCGTGCTCGTCCTTGTTCTCCCAGCCCTTGTCCGAGCCGTATTCGGAGCCGTGCTCGTCCTTGTTCTCCCAGCCCTTGTCCGAGCCGTATTCGGAGCCGTGCTCGTCCTTGGACTCCCAGCCCTTGTCCGAGCCGTACTCGGAGCCGTGCTCGTCCTTGGACTCCCAGTCCTTCTTGCCTTCGTCCTTGGAGTCCCAGTCCTTCTTGTCACGGCCCTCTTCAGCGTCCTGGCCGTGCTCCTCGCCCTTCCAGTCCTTGCTGCCCTCGTCGCCGTAGGCGTCGGCGGCAGCGCCGCCACCCTGGCCACCCTTGCCGTTCTCGTCCTTGCCCTTGTCGTCCTTGCCCTTGTCGTCCTTGCCGTGCTCGTCCTTGCCGTTCTCGTCCTTGCCTTCGTGGTCCTTGCCCTTGTCGTCCTTGCCGTGCTCGTCCTTGCCGTGCTCGTCCTTGCCGTTCTCGTCCTTGCCGTTCTCGTCCTTGCCCTTGTCGTGGTCGGAGGAGTTCTCCTCCTCGCGCCACTCGCGGTCCTCACCCCGGTCTTCATCCGCCGGCTTGAGCTTGACCTTGCCGGTGACCTTGGACCACACGTACGCGTGCTCCTGCCGATCCGGGCAGATCTCGAGGAGCTTGACCTCGTCGCCAGCCTTGACGACGTGCGGCTTGGCGTAGACCTTGCCGTCGTCGTGGCCGTCGGCGAATGCGATCCCCGGTGCGAACACCAGGAGCGACGCGCCGCCGAGCGCGGCGCCCGCAACGACCTTCCCGAGCATCTTCTTAGCCATGACCTGCGTCACTCCATCCCTGTTGTCCTGAGCTCGGCGACAACCGAGCTAAGACCGACGTTAGACCGTTTCATGACTTATGAAGTGAAAGATTCGCGTTTTGACCTTTAAGCCGCTAAGGGGTGAAGGGGTGCTACGCGGCTTTCGCCGCGCCGAGCGTCGTGTCGGGCGTCGCGGGACCTTCTGGGTGGCGCACGGCGTTCCGCGCTCCGTGCGCCCGCCCTGCCCCGCTCATCGCGTTACGGCGGGTCCGGGCCACCCGTGCCGGTCGGGCCCACTCGGAGGTATCGTCCGAACGGCTCCCGCAACGCATCGAGCCATTGCCATGGAAGCGCTCCCATGCAAGAATCGGCGAACGCGGTTCAGAGAGCCACACCGTGCAGGCAGGGGAGTCGAGGGCACCCGGGTCACCGGGCGACGCACCCGCCGCCGATCGACCGGCCGACGCATCGGGCGGGCACCACCACCACCATCGCCCGTCCGGGTCGGGCGCCCCCCAAAGAATCCCGTGGCGCCGACGGCCGTCCGTGCAGGACGCCCATCGGGCCGTCCCGCCGGGCCGTACGTGGGCCCGGTCTCGCCCAAGGAGATCAGTGGCATGAATGTGTGGAGAAGGCTAACCGGCCCACGCCGGGCCCTCGCGCTCGCCGGCGCGGGTGCCCTGGTCGCCGGTGGGCTCGTAACGATTCCGGTTACCGCGGCGCAGGCCGCGACGCAGTGCGACATCGCGTACACGAGTAACGACTGGCAGGGCGGCTTCACCGCGAACATCACCATCAAGAACGTCGGCGACCCGCTGAACGGCTGGACGCTGGGCTGGACCTTCCCCAACTCCAGCCAGCGGGTGCAGCAGGGCTGGTCGGCCACGTTCACCCAGTCCGGCAGCCAGGTGACCGCGCGCAGCATGTCCTACAACGGCACCCTGGCCACCGGTGCGTCGACGAGCATCGGCTTCAACGGCGCGTGGAGTGGCAGCAACCCGAAGCCGACCTCGTTCACCCTGAACGGTGTGGTCTGCAACGGTGGCACCACCCCGCCGACCACGCCGCCGCCCGGCACCAAGGTCGACAACCCGTACGTCGGGGTGCGCGGTTACGTGAACCCGGAGTGGAAGGCCAAGGCGGACGCCGAGGCCGGCGGAAGCCGGGTTTCCAACAACCCCACCGCCGTCTGGCTGGACCGGATCGCCGCGATCAACGGCACGCCGAACAGCAGCTCCAACGGTGCCTTCGGGGTGAAGGAGCACCTGGACGAGGCGCTGCGCCAAGGCGCCGGCTACATCCAGTTCGTGATCTACAACCTGCCCGGCCGGGACTGCTCCGCGCTCGCCTCCAACGGTGAGCTGGGTCCGGACGAGCTGCCGAAGTACAAGGCCCAGTACATCGACCCGATCGCCGCGATCCAGGGCCAGTCGAAGTACAGCAGCCTGCGGATCATCAACATCATCGAGATCGACTCGCTGCCGAACCTGGTGACCAACACCTCCGGTCAGCCCGGCGGCACGGTCATGTGCGACACGGTCAAGGCAAACGGTGCCTACGTCAACGGCGTCGGCTACGCCTTGGCCAAGCTGGGCGCGATCGGCAACGTCTACAACTACATCGACTCCGGGCACCACGGCTGGCTCGGTTGGGACAGCAACTTCAACCCGAGCGCCGAAATCCTGAAGACCGCCGCAGTCGCTTCCGGCAGCACTGTCAACAACGTGCACGGCTTCATCACCAACACCGCGAACTACTCGGCGCTGCAGGAGCCGTACTTCAAGGTCACCGACAACGTGAACGGCCAGACGGTGCGGCAGTCCAAGTGGGTCGACTGGAACTACTACGTCGACGAGCTGTCGTTCGCCCAGGCGTTCCGGACCAAGCTGGTCTCGTTGGGCTTCAACTCGAACATCGGCATGCTCATCGACACCTCCCGCAACGGTTGGGGCGGCTCCGCCCGACCCACCGGGCCGGGCGCGACGACGAGCGTCGACACGTACGTCAACGGTGGCCGCATCGACCGCCGGGCGCACCTCGGCAACTGGTGCAACCAGGCCGGTGCCGGTCTCGGTGAGCGGCCGCGGGCCAACCCGGCGACGGGCATCGACGCCTACGTCTGGGTGAAGCCGCCGGGCGAGTCGGACGGCTCCAGCAGCGAGATCCCGAACAACGAGGGCAAGGGCTTCGACCGGATGTGCGACCCGACGTACGGCGGCAACGCCCGCAACGGCAACAACCCGTCGGGAGCTCTGGGCAACGCGCCGATCTCCGGTGCCTGGTTCTCCGCCCAGTTCCAGGAGCTCATGCGCAACGCCTACCCGGCCCTCTGATCGGGTAGCTCACGCACCAACCCGCTGCCAGTGGTTGGTGAGGCACTGTTGGCAGCAGGTTCCCCCCGGGTCCCCGGTTCGACCGTCACAGGTCGGGCCGGGGACCCCCCTTTCGGACCCCGATCAGGGCACTGTCCGTTCGATCGCCGCCCGGCCCTGCTCGGCCAGGTCACGGCGGGCCTTCTCCAGGTTCTCCGGTGTCAGATCCTGCCCGCGGGCCATCACCAGGTCCTCCGGCTCCCAGGGCTGCTCGCCCCCGGTGCGGATGTTGTCCCCGCCGGCGCCGGTGCCCGTCCCGGTCGCCCCGGTGCCGGCGGCGTACGGGTCACCGATCAGCTCGTCGGTGTCCGGTGCGAGGTCGTCCGGTCGGCTCCGAGGCTCGGCGAAGCCCGGCGTGTCCCGGTCCGGGCCACCTCCGGTCCGCAACTGCGGCACGGTGGCGTCATCGTCCACCGCCGAGGCCACCTCGGGGCTGTCCTCCAGCGGCGGTTGGCGATCGCGATCGGTCATGGTGCTGCCTCCTGTGTCCGACACGGTGCCTGATTTCCCCCGCGTACCCCTTCGTGCCGCGCTCATGCCGCACGGCCCGGCGGTCGGAGCCGGGCCGTGCGCACGCCGTGCGAGTCAGGTGGTCAGGCGTCGGGCTGCTGCTCGTTCGGGGACGGCGCTTCCGCTGGGCGCCACCACTGCCAGAGCAGCATGAGCAGACCGAACACGAGCATCGCCAGCCCGGCCCACAGGTTGATCCGTACGCCTTCGGCCTTGTCGATCTCGGCCCGGCTGTCGAAGATGCCGATCAGCGTCACGATGACCCCGTACGCGACGAAGAGGCCACCGATCACCCGGCGGATGTCGAACAGCCGAGCCGCGGCGGAACGTCGCTGCTCCGCCTGCGCCTCGTCGATCAGCGGGTCCTGTGCCGGCTGGCCGTCGTTGCTCATCTGCCGACCCCTTTCCTCAGAAGACCGGGATGTAGAAGAGGGCGGCCAGCGCGACCGCGATCAGACCGAGCAGCACCGGGGAGCGGTACCAGGCGGCGTCCCCGGTGAGCACGTCGCCCTTCAGGTCGACGCCGCCCATGCCGTACACCAACCCGCGCAGCTCCTCGTCCCGCTTGGGTGAGGTGAGCGGAGTGACGATCGCGGCGACCACCACCGCCGTGACGAACGCCAGACCGGCGCCCCAGAAGCTCTCCTCCAGGTCGGAGTTGAAATCGACCACCCCGCCCTTGTAGAGCAGGTACAGGCTCAGCGACACCAGGGTGCCCAGCAGCAGCGACCAGAAGCCGGCCAGCGCGCTCATCCGCTTCCAGAACATGCCGATGATGAAGGTGGCGAACAGCGGTGCGTTGAAGACGGAGAAGAGCGCCTGGATGTAGTTCATGATGTTGCTGAACCCGGCCGCGATGAACGCGGTGCCGATCCCGATCACCACTGCGCCGACCGTCGCCCACCGGCCGACCCGCAGGTAGTGCTCGTCCGACCGGTCGCGGCGGATGTACGCCTGCCAGATGTCGTAGGTGAAGACGGTGTTGAAGCCGCTCACGTTGGCCGCCATGCCGGCCATGAACGAGGCGAGCAGGCCGGTGACCGCCACCCCGAGCACGCCGTTGGGGAGCAGGTCGCGCATCAGCAGCGGGATGGCGTTGTTGTACTGGAGGTCGCCGCTCTCCGCGCCGAGGCCCTTCACCGTCACCAGGGCCACCAGGCCGGGAATGACCGTGACCAGGGGGATGAACAACTTCGGGTACGCGGCGATGATCGGCGTACGCCGGGCGGCGCTCATGTTCTTCGCCGAGAGGGCCCGCTGCACCTCGGCGAAGTTCGTCGTCCAGTAGCCGAACGACAGCACGAAGCCGAGGCCGAAGACGATGCCGATCCACTGCGCGCCCAGCGGGTTGGCGGTGCTGCCGGTGTCCTGCCACGCGTGCAGGCCGGCCTCGCCGAGTTTGGTGTCGCCGACCGCGTCCATCAGGCCGTTCCACCCGCCGACCTTGACCAGGCCGATCACGGTGACCGGGATGAGGCCGGCCAGGATGACGAAGAACTGGAGCACCTCGTTGTAGATCGCCCCGGACAGGCCACCGATGGTGATGTACGCCAGCACGATCGCCGCGCCGACCACGATCGCCGTCCAGAGCGGCCAGCCGAGCAGCGCCTGCATGACGAGGGCCAGCGCGTACAGGTTCACGCCGGCGATCAGCACCTGGGCGACGGCGAAGCTGATCGCGTTGAGCAGGTGGGTGGGGCGGTTGAACCGCAGCCGCAGGTACTCCGGCACGCTGCGGACTTTGGAGCCGTAGTAGAAGGGCATCATCACGATGCCCAGGAAGACCATCGCCGGGACCGCGCCGATCCAGTAGTAGTGGACCGTCATCACGCCGTACTGGGCCCCGTTGGCGGCCATCCCGATGATCTCCAAGGCGCCCAGGTTCGCCGAGACGAAGGCGAGACCGGTCACCCAGGCCGGCAGCGAGCGGCCGGAGAGGAAGAAGTCGACGCTGGTCCGGATGGCCCGGCGCGCGGCGAAGCCGACCCCGAGGACGGTGACGAAGTACAGCGCCAGGATCAGGTAGTCCAGGCCGTTCATGTTGAGCCGAAGACCGTCGCCGTCCATCCCGTCACCCCTCGTCCCGGCGTCCGCGCTGGTGGTGTGCGCGCGCCCTATTACCCCGTCCGCGCGGTTTCACTCCTGGGGGTCGGGATCGTCGTATTCGGGCAATTCGGGCGGTCTGGCGGGCTACGCGACGATCGGCACGCAAGCTGGCGCCCCGGCCGTTTCGGCCGGGGCGCCAGTGTTGGTCCGGTGACTCAGCGACCGAGTACGCGGTCCAGGAAGTCCCGGTAGTTGCGGACCGCCATTCGCAGTTGCTCGGTGTCGGACGAGCCGGCGTCCTGCCACCCGCCCAGCGTGTTCTTCTGCGCCGCCAGCGCCGAGGAGAGGGCCTGGATGGCCTCCTCCACCAGCGAC
This sequence comes from Micromonospora arida, assembly GCF_003857035.1. GTDB lineage: Bacteria > Actinomycetota > Actinomycetes > Mycobacteriales > Micromonosporaceae > Micromonospora > Micromonospora arida. The sequence continues at coordinate 3,754 of NZ_QGSY01000253.1, read as the reverse complement.
TGCGCCTCGCCGGCAGCCGCCTGCGGGTCGTCGACGAAACGCAGCTGCACGTCCCGCCAGCGGTCCCGGAAGCCCTGCGCGGTGTCCGTGTCGAGGAGCGTGGCCGGCTCGGCCGCGACCGTCGACCCGGCGGGCCGGGATGTTCCGGCGGACTCCAGCGTGGGGCTGGTGTCGTCGCCGGGGACCGGTTCGCCGTCCGCGTCCGGGTCGACCATCTCCGGTGTCGCGCTGCCGTAGCCGGCTGCGCCCGCTGCGGCGGCATCCCGATCGCCGGTCAGATCGCCACGCCGCTCCGGGTCGCCGTCCGTGCTCCCCGGCGCGACGACGGTCCGCGCGGAGGTGTCCGTGTCGGCGCGGTCGTCCAGGTCGGTGGGGTCGTCGACGTCCGTGTTGTCGTCGACGTCCGCGTCGCGGCGGTGCAGCTCGGCGGTGGGGTCGGCCCGCAGACCCTCCCGCTCACCGTCCTCGGCGCCGTCGCCCGGCTGGGCGGTCCGCTCGGCCCTCGGGTCCGGCTGATCCTGCGGGTGCGGGCTGGCCAGCGCGGAGGCGGCCACCGCGTCGGCCACCGTGGTGGCGCCGAACGTCGTCGGCAGCGGCCCCGGCTCGTGGAAACCGCCCTCGTCGGTGGACCGGTCGTCGCGCCGGTGGCGCGGGTCGGAGTCGTCGGTCAGCTCGTCGTCGACCGTGGCGTCCCGGTCGGTGTCGCCGGTCCGCTCATGGACGGCGGCCCGCTCGTCGAAGGTGCCCCGGTCGTCGAGGGCGTCCTCCGGGACATCGGAACGGTCGGCCCGGTCGCCGGCCGGGGGTACCGGCACGGGCGCAGACCGGACGGCCTCCGGGTGGTCGTTGCTCACCGGCTGCTCTTCTTGGCGCATCGGTGGCCTCCTCAGCGGCTCGTGGCGTCGTGGTCCGGGTGGTGGCGCTGTTCGGGCGTGCGTTGGCCGACCGGCTCCTCACCCAGCAGGTCGGCGAAGAGTGCGCGGTAGTGCACGACCGCCTGCCGCAGCTCCTCGGTGCTGGCCTCGCCCCGGGAGTTGCGCAGGTGGATCTCGTGCGCGTCCCGGTAGTTGGTCAGCGTGCGGGCGTGCTCGACGGAGAGGTGGGCGATCTGGTCGGAGAAGTCACCGGTCGGGTAGCCCTGCTCCTCGATGAGCCGGGTGACCAGTTCGTCCGCGTCGCCCACGGTCTCGCCGGGGGAGTCGATGAAGCGGACCTGGAGTTCCTCCCAGGCGGCGGCGTACCGGGCCCGGGACTCGGGGGTGAGTGGGGTGAGCGTGAGCTCGGCATGCCGGCGTTCCCGGTCGCGCAGTTCGCGCTCCGCGGCGGACCGGCTGTCCTGTTCCGCCACCACCCGGTCGTACTCCGGCCCGAACCGGTTGCGCAGGGCCCGGCGGTTGTTGAGCGAGCGGGCGGCCACGGCCAGCACCGCGACGATCACCAGCACGACGAGCACGATGACGACTATCTGCGTGGGCGACATGGGCTCCTCCTTCGTCATCTGCTATTCCCTCCGCGCAGTGATCGCCAATCCCGATCCGAGGCACTTTCCTGACGAGGGGCCCAACTACTCACCGGCCAAGACCTGATTCATCCCGGAAGAGGCGCTTGGGCGGTGGAGACACGGGCGGTAGTGAAACAGCCTCCGATTACGTATCCTGCCCAAGGCGCCCGCGCCGGTGCCCGGCGACGCGGCCGGGCGCGCAGCCGGCAGGCGCGGTGCCCGGCGGTGCCGGCGCCCCTCCTGCCACCCTGTACGGGCGAGGTCTGATGAAAACCCGCGACTGGCCGATCCGCTCGAAGCTGACCGCGTTGGTCGTCGCGCCGGTGACCGCGCTCCTGGCGCTGTGGATCTTCGCGACCACGCTGACCTTCGGGCCCGCCCTGAACCTGCTCTCCGCCCGCACCCTGTTGTACGACCTGGGTCGCCCCGGCGAGACGGTCGTCACCGAGCTGCAACGGGAACGCCGACTGTCGGTGGTGCAGCTCGCCGGCAACACCGAGCTGCCCGCACTCGCCGAACAGCGCGGACGCACCGATCGAGCGGTAGCCGAGCTGCGCCGCCGGGTGGACGGGGAACCGCTGCGCGACGCCGCGGACGACCTGCTGGAAACCCGGGTCGACCAGCTGGTCACCGCCCTGTCGGCGTTGCCCAACGGGCGGAAGTTCATCGACGAGCGCAAGGTGGACCGGGCCGGCGCGATCGGCCTGTACAGCGGCATGGTCTCCGCGGCCTTCCAGGCGTTCGCCGGGATGGCGACGCTGACCGACCCGGACCTCAACCGGCAGGCTCTGGCGCTCACCGCGCTGGGTCGCTCCCGGGAACTGCTCGGTCAGAGCGACGCGCTGTTGGCCGGCGCGCTGACCGCCGGACGGTTCGCCGAGGGCGAGCACACCCAGCTCGTCCAGGCCATCGGCAACCAACGGTGGCTCACCGAGAGCGCCGTCGCCGACCTGCCCGAGAGCAGCCGGGTCGCGTACCAACGGTTGACCGAGAGCGAGGCGTTCACCCGGCTGCGCAGCATGCAGGACGCGCTGGTCGTACCCAACCGGTCCGGCCGGCCGACGGTCGACGCGGCGGCCTGGCAGGCCAGCCAGGACACGGTGCAGCAGCAGTTGCGGGACTTCGAACTGTCCGAGGCCGACGCTCTCACCGACCGTTCGGTGCCCATGGCGGTCCGCATCCTGGTGCGGCTGGCCGCCGCCGGCGTACTCGGGCTCGTCGCGGTGGTCGTCTCGGTGCTGGTGGCATTGCGGGTCGGCCGCACCCTGGTCCGCCGGCTCAGCGGCGTCCGCACCGCCGCGCTGGAGCTGGCCGAGCACCGGCTGCCCGACGTGGTGGCCCGGCTGCGCCGGGGCGAGCAGGTCGACGTCGCTCGGGAGGCGCCGCCGCTGGAGTACGGTCACGACGAGATCGGTGAGGTCGGGCGCGCCTTCACCGAGGTGCAGCGCACCGCCGTCCAGGCCGCGGTGGACGAGGTCACCCTGCGTCGCGGGCTCAACGAGGTCTTCCTCAACATCGCCCGACGGAGCCAGAGCCTGGTACACCGTCAGCTGCACCTGCTGGACCGGATGGAGCGGCGTAGCGAGGACCCGGACGAGCTGGCCGAGCTGTTCCGGGTCGACCACCTGGCCACCCGGCTGCGCCGGCACGCCGAGGATCTGGTCATCCTCGCCGGCTCCGCGCCCGGCCGGGGCTGGCGGAACCCGGTCGCGATGGTCGACCTGATCCGCGGCGCGATCTCCGAGGTCGAGGCGTACGAACGGGTGGACGTCAAGGCCGTGCACCCGGCCGGCGTGCTGGGGCGGTCGGTCGGCGACATCATCCACCTGCTCGCCGAGCTGGTCGAGAACGCCACCGCCTTCTCCCCGCCGGACACCCGGGTCACCGTCACCGGGGCGCAGGTGGCCAACGGGTACGCCCTGGAGATCACCGATCAGGGGCTGGGCATGTCCGACGCGGCACTGGAGACCGCCAACACCCGACTGGCCAGCTCGCCGGAGTTCGACCCGGCGCAGAGCGCCCGACTCGGCCTGTTCGTGGTGGCCCGGCTGGCGGCCCGGCACGGCGTACGGGTGCGGTTGCGCCCATCCGGGAAGGGCGGCGTGACAGCCGTGGTGCTGGTCCCCGGCGACCTGGTCACCACCGAGCCGCCGGCCGGCCCCGACCCCGCCACGCTCGGTACCGCGTCGGCCGACCCGAGCCGGCGGCTGGCTCGGACGGCGCGCCGTGCCGGCCTGGAGTGCCGCCATCACC